>CAMNWZ010000050.1 GCA_946566645.1 uncultured Clostridia bacterium | reverse complement strand
AATCGTGACTTTCATATGACAGTGAAGGTGTATGCCGAAGCATCGGGCAGCTTTGCCGACAGCCTTACCGACGAGGGCGTGCCGCTTCCGAACATGTTCGACAAGTACGCGCCCTACGGTCTTGTCTACGAGGAGAAGCAGACACCGAGCGGCACCGAGCGCAATCTGTCGCTTAACGGCAAGCACGTCAATCACTTCGCGGACACGAGTCCGGACGGAGGCGTGTTCACCTTCGGCTCGTCGACGCAGACCGAGGACGGCATAACCGTCCACGCGGTGTATGATAACGGCAAGCTTGTCGGCGTGGCGGAGGTCGCGGACGCGGACGGCTATCCGGTGTGAGCGCATAAAAAGAACAGGCGGTTTCGGAGAGCTCCGAGACCGCCTGTTTTGTTGTAAGATGTTTTGATCTGTTTGTTTATCCGACTTCTTCCTCGTCGAGATCGCGTCCCGCGAACTGGCTCTGCCACAGGTCGGCGTAAAATCCGCCTTCGGCGAGCAGGCTCTCGTGCGTGCCCTGCTCGACTATCGTGCCGTGGTTCATGACCAGTATCAGGTCGGCGCCGCGGATGGTGGACAGTCGGTGCGCGATGACGAAGCTCGTGCGGTTCTTCATCAGCTCGTTCATCGCCGACTGTATCAGCACCTCGGTGCGGGTGTCGACCGAGCTTGTCGCCTCGTCGAGAATGAGTATCTCCGGGTCGGCGAGGAACGCGCGGGCGATGGTCAGCAGCTGACGCTGTCCCTGCGAGATGTTCGAGGCTTCCTCGTTTATCTCGGTGTTGTAGCCGTCGGGCAGCGTGCGGATGAAGTGGTCGGAGCGCGCAGCCTTGGACGCGGCGACTATCTGCTCGTCGGTGGCATCCGGACGACCGTAGGCGATGTTGTCGCGTATCGTGCCGTTGAACAGCCAGGTGTCCTGAAGCACCATGCCGAACATCGAGCGCAGCCCGCTGCGGGTCATGTCGCGGATGTCCACTCCGTCGACGGTTATCTTTCCGTCTATGACGTCGTAGAAGCGCATGAGCAGGTTGACAAGCGTCGTCTTGCCCGCGCCGGTGGGTCCGACAATGGCTATTGTCTCGCCCTTCTTCACGTCGATGGACAGATCCTGCATGAGTATCTTGTCGGGGCTGTAGCCGAACTTGACGTGCTCGAACTTGACCGCGCCCTCGGGGTGGGTGAGGTCGTGCTCACCGCTCGCCTCGGCAGGCTCTTCCGGCTCGTCGAGTATCTCGAAGATACGCTCGGCGGAGGCGATAGTCGACTGCAGCGTGTTCATCATGTTCGAGGTCTGCTGTATCGGCTGGTTGAACTGGCGGACATACTGCATGAACGCCTGAACGTCGCCGAGCAGCATCGAGCCGTTCGCGACGAACATTCCGCCGATGACGCAGACGAGGACGTAGCCGAAGTTTCCTAGCAGTCGGTTGAGCGGCATTATCAGTCCGGATATGGTCTGCGCGCGCACCGAGTAGGTGTAGTAGCGGTCGTTTATCTCGTTGAACTCCTCGATGCTCTCGCTCTCACGGCCGTACGCCTTGACTATCTTCTGACCGGTGTACATCTCCTCGACGTGTCCGTTTATGTCGCCGAGCGCCGCCTGCTGTCCGACAAAGTAGCGCTGCGACTTGGGCGCTATGACGTAGATGACGATGATGTACAGCGGGGTGATGCACATGGTTATCAGCGTGAGCACCCAGCTTATCGAGAGCATCATCACGAGCACGCCGACAAGCGTTATTATCGAGCTTATGACCTGCGTTATCGACTGCTGGAGCGTGTTCGACACGTTGTCGACGTCGTTTGTAACGCGGCTGAGTATCTCGCCGTGAGTGCGCGTGTCGTAGTACTTGAGCGGCAGCTTCGCGAGCTTCTCGTCCACGTCCTTGCGGAGACTGAAGACCAGCCGCTGAGTGACGCCCGCGGTCGTCCATTGCTGAATGAACGAGAACGTCGCGCTGAGCACATATATCACGCCGAGCAGGAGTATCCACTTGAACAGCGCGGATGTGTTGAGAGTTCCGGTGGTGAACGCCTCCTGTATGACGTTTATGACCTGTCCCTGCACCTTCGGCGAGAAGATTTGTGCTATCGACGAGAGTATGCAGAGCAGCGCCACAAAGAGTATCGGCCACTTGAAGCGGGAGACGTACTTTACTGTGCGGACGAGCGAACCCTTGAAGTCCTTCGCCTTCTCTGTCGGTCCGCGTCCCGGAGGACCTCCACGCCGACCGCCGCCGGGACCGCCCGGTCCGCGACGAGGTCCGCCGCCCTGCTGTCCGGGCTTGCGGGAGTATTTGCTCGTCGCCATTATCGCCGCCATCTCCTGTTGCTTCTTCAGCTGTTTGAGCTGTTTCTTGGAAAGCGGCTTGCCGTCGGCACCCATCGGGGGCATACCGTTTGGCGCGCCCATCGGGGGCATTCCGTTAGGAGCACCCTTGGGCGGCATACCCTTGGGTGCGCCATCCGGCATGTTCTTCATATCCTTGGGAGGTGTGTTGTTTGTGTTCATGCTATATCCTCCTCCTTCAGCTGGCTTGCGACAATCTCGCGGTAGACCTCGCAGCTCTTCATCAGCTCGTCGTGAGTGCCGCATCCGACCATGTTGCCCTCGTCGAGGACGATTATGCGGTCGGCGGTCATAACGGTGGAGACGCGCTGCGCGACAATTAGTATCGTCGACTCTTTGGTTATCGGCTTCATGGCGGCGCGAAGCTCGGCGTCGGTCTTGAAGTCGAGAGCGGAGAAGCTGTCGTCAAAGATGTATATCTCGGGGCGGCGTACGAGCGCGCGCGCTATCGAGATGCGCTGCTTCTGACCGCCGGAGACGTTGGTCGCGTCCTGGGCAAGCATCGAGTCGAAGCCCTCCGGCATCGCGTCGATGAAGTCGAGCGCCTGGGCTATGCGAGCCGCCTCGCGGACCTCCTCCTCGTCGGCGTCCGGCTTGCCGTAGCGGATGTTCTCGGATATCGAGCCGGTGAACAGCAGCGACTTCTGCGGAACGTAGCCGATGCGGTGGCGAAGTCCGACCTGATCCATCTCGCGGACATCCACGCCGTCCACCTTCACGCTGCCGCTCTCAATGTCGTAGAAGCGGGGGATGAGGTTTATCAGCGTCGACTTGCCCGAGCCGGTGGAGCCGATTATCGCGACCGTCTCGCCGGGGTTTGCCTCGAACGATATGTCGTTGAGCACCGGATTCTCCGCGCCGGGATAGCGGAAGGTGACATGCTCAAAGCTGACCTTGCCGTGGACACCCTCCGCCGGAGCCTTGGGCGAAGCGGGATCGCTGACGCTCGGCTGCTGGTCGAGCACCTCGCCGATACGCTTGACCGAAACGGCGGCGCGCGGGATCATGTTGAGCATCATCGACGCCATCATTATCGACATGAGTATCTGCATGAGATACTGCGTGAACGCCATCAGGTCGCCGGCGCTCATCACGCCCGCCTGAGCCTTGCCCGCGCCCAGCCAGAGCACCGTGACCATCGCTGCGTTCATGACGAGCGAGGTTGCGGGCATCATCAGCGCCATGCGGCGGGTCGCTTTCAGCGAGGTGCCGGTCAGGTCGGCGTTCGCGTCGTTGAAGCGCTTCTGCTCGCGCTCCACGCTGTTGAAGGCGCGTATGACGCGGGTGCCGGTCAGCTTTTCGCGAAGCACGCGGTTGAGCTTGTCGAGCTTGGTCTGCATGACCTTGAACAGCGGCGTGACGCGCTTGATGTTTATCGCGACGACCAGCGCGAGCAGCGGTATGCAGACGAGGATTATCCAGCTCAGCGACGGCGCCTTGTTTATCGCCATTATCGTGCCGCCGACGAGCATGAGCGGTACGTTTACCATCATGCGAAGTCCGAAGGTGAGCAGCATCTGCACCTGTCCGACGTCGTTGGTGGTGCGGGTTATCAGCGACGAGGTGCCGTATTTGTCCACCTCGTGCAGCGAATAGCCGCTTATCTTCTTGAAGGTCTCGGTGCGCAGATCGCGTCCGAAGCCCATCGAGGTGCGCGCCGAGACGTAGTTGGAGACAAAGTCGGTCGCAGCGCACAGCAGGCTGACAAGCAGCATGAGCAGTCCTATCCGAATTATCGCCCCGGTGTCGCCCGCGCCTATTCCCTTGTTGACGATGTCACTCATCAGGCTGGGCAGGAACAGGTCGAGCAGCGCCGATGTGAAGAGCATGATTATCGTCAGGAAGATAAGCAGGCGATAGGGCTTGAGCCGTTTCATTATCAAACTCAAAGTGTATCACTCCTAATCGCGGTAAGTTTTTTCCTTCTCAAAGAAGAAATCGGATGTCTTGGTGAGCAGTGACAGCAGCCGTTCCGCGCCCTCCGCGCCAAGGTGCTCGATAAGCTCGTGAAGATTTCGGTCTAGCGCTTTGCGGTGCGCCTCCAGCTCCTCCAGCCCCTTGTCGGTGAGGACGATCAACACCTCGCGGCGGTCGTCCTTCGACTGCTCGCGGCGAACGAATCCCTGCTCCTCGAGCTTGTTCAGGTGCTGCGTCGCGGTGGGCGAGCTTACGCGCATTATCTTGGACAGGTCGCGCACGCGAAGCGGCTTGCCGTGGTGCTGGCTGCGGTCTATGCCCATCAGTATGCCGGTCTCGGTGCGGGTAAGTCCGGGCGCGGGGACGATGTGCCACGGTGTGTGCACGAAGCGGAAGAACGCCGACAGAAGACGCTGCTCTATTGGGGCGTTTTCATCGACGACAGGTGGTTCGCCGGGTGGCTTTCGCATTCTCTCTCCTCCTTTCGGAAATATAGGTTGAAAACCAAATTGTTAGCTTACCTAATGATTATACATAGGCAGCCTACCTTTGTCAAGGGGGGTTTGGAAAAAATTTTTGCGCCGCCGAAAGATATGTGGTACAATGTGCCTCGGGGGACGCTTTTACTTGCGACCGGAGAACGGAGGACTGAATGGACAGAGACAAAAACACACCCGAGCGCGCCGTGCTTGTCGGCTTGGACTGCCCGATACTCGGCGAGGACAGCTCGGACTACGAATCTATGGAGGAACTTGCCGAGCTGCTCGAGACAGCGGGCGGCGAGTGTACGGCAAGCATATTGCAGAGCCGCAGCGCGCCCGACCCGGCGCTGTTCATCGGCGGGGGAAAGATGGCGGAGGTGGAGCTGACCGCCACCAACACCGGCGCGGAGCTGATAATCTTCGACAACGAGCTTTCGCCGAGCCAGCTTCGCAACCTCTCCAAGGCGACCGGCAAGACGGTGCTCGACCGACCGGCGCTGATACTCGACATCTTTGCCGACCGTGCGCACACGAGCGAGGGACGGCTTCAGGTCGAGCTTGCGCAGTACCGCTATATGCTCTCAAAACTGAGCGGACTGGGCAGCGCGATGAGCAGACTGGGCGGCGGCATCGGCACGCGCGGACCGGGCGAGTCGAAACTGGAGAGCGACCGCCGCCACATCAGAAGGCGCATCGAGCATCTCGAGGAGGAGTTCGAGCGGGTGCGGCGTGTGCGCTCGACACAGCGTTCGCGCAGGATGAAGAGCGGCATACCGACCGTTGCGATAGTGGGCTACACCAACGCGGGCAAGTCGACGCTGCTCGGCGCGCTCTGCGGCGACGGCATCGTCGGGAGGGACAGGCTGTTCGACACGCTCGACCCGACCGCGCGGCTGTACAAGGCAAACGACGGGTTTTCGGCGATATTCAGCGACACGGTCGGATTTATCCGCAAGCTGCCGCACGCGCTCATCGAGGCGTTCAAGGCGACGCTGGAGGAGCTGAAGTACGCCGACGCGATACTGCACGTCATCGACTACTCATCCGACGAGTGGGAGCGCCACGCCGAGGTGACCGAGAAGCTGATAGCCGAACTCGGTGTCGCCGGGACGCCGCGCATCCGCGTGTTCAACAAGATGGACAGGTGCGGCGAGCCTGCGCCGCTGCGTGAAAACGATGTCGCGATAAGCGCGTCGATGGGGATAGGACTTGGCGAGCTCATCGCGTCGCTTAGGCGGGTGCTCGAGCTGCCGCGCCGCCCGGTAGAGCTGCGGTTCGCCTACTCGCAGATAGGGCTTATCGAGATGGTGCGCACCGACGGGCTTGTCTGCGGCGTGGACTATCAGCCGGACGCGGTGGTGGTCAAAGCCGAGTGCGACGAGCGGCTCGTCGAGCGTCTGCGCGCGGAGAAGGTGGAGATAGATGGCTGACGAATATTTCGTGCCCTTTCTCGAAAGCGCCGAGGACGAGTTTATCGAGAAGAAGTCGCGGTTCATCGGCAGGGCGTACCGCGTGGAGACCGAAGCCGAGGCGCAGTCGATACTAGACGAGCTTCGCAAGAAATACTGGGACGCGACGCACAACGTGTACGCCTACTCGCTGCTCGGCGGCACGACCAGATGCTCGGACGACGGCGAACCGTCGGGCACGGCGGGTCGGCCGACGCTCGAGGTGATAACCCGCGAGGGGATAACCAACGTGCTGGTGGTGGTGACGCGATACTTCGGTGGAACGCTGCTCGGCGCGGGAGGGCTTATCCGAGCCTACGCGCACTCGGCAAAGATAGCGCTCGACGCCGCGGGAACAGCCGCCATGCGCCGCGTGGTGAACTACTCGATACGCGCCGACTACACCTTCTTCGAGCGGCTGAAACTTGAGGTCGAGGCGGCGGGCGGCGAGGTGACGAACGTCGAGTACGCCGACGCGGTGACGCTAGAACTGTGGATACCCGACGGCGGCGAAGACGCGTTCGAGCGGCGGATAACCGAGCTTACGGCGGGTCGAGTGCAGCCGAAGCCCTGCGGCGAGGCTCGTCGGGCGGTCAGAGTGAAATAAAAAGCGACGCGGTCACGGCGATTTTCTCGCTGCGGCCGCGTCGTTTTTGCGTCCTATCGGGCTTATTTTGCCTTCTTCACGGGGTAGAACTCGCGCAGAAGCGCGACATATTCGGGCATATGCTCCATCTTCGGCGCGCGGTAGTAGAACACCTCGCCGTTGCACTTGTCAACACGCTCGCCGTCGAGGGTGTACGACTTTCGGAATTTGCAGGTTTCCGGCTTTGGCTGGCACTTGCACTCGCCGTCGCCGTGCTCGAATGCGCGCTTTATGTACGGCGTCGCGGACTCGATGTACGCGATGTGCTTGTCTATACCGTTCAGGAACAGCCGAAGATTTATGCCGTAGTCGCCGATGTATATGCGCGCGGCGACGCTCTTGCTTTTCACGCCGACCTTCGAGTAGATTATCATGTGGCTGCCCCAGCAGCCGCCGTCCCCGATGCCGCCGCCGCAGTCGTAGCCGAGCGCGCGCATCTCCTCGTCGAACGCGAGGATGAACGCCTTGTTCTCGGGTGAGATGAAGTTGAACCGAGGCTCGGCGAGCAGCCTGTCCATGCTCTTGCGCTCGGCGGCGTCGGCGTACGGCTCGATAAGCTCGCCGAGCTTTCTGCCCTCCTGCGAGCGTATCCAGGGCAGGAACTCGCAGCCGGGCATGTCCAGACCGGTCGCCTCGCGCAGAAACGCGTGATACTGACTTATCGGTGTCGACTTTCCGAGAACTATGGCCGAGTCGGAAGACAGCGGTTTCTTTGCCATATCGCGCACCTCCGCAGATATTTTGTCGATATGATTGTACCATGAAAGGAACCGGCGGCGCAACAGAAATATTTTTTGCGCGAAAAAGAGTGTTTCGGGGCGTCGACGGCGTAAAAGAAACCAGACGAGCATCAAGAGGTGATAACTACGACCCTTCGGGAGCACTATGAGGAGCTTGAGCGGGCGACGCTCAGCGACTACGCGACACTCGCGTCGCGGTCGCGCGGTCGTGCGCGGGAGGAGGAACCCTGCCCGATTCGCACCTGTTTTCAGCGGGACATTGACCGAATAATACACTGCAAGTCGTTCCGCCGGCTGAAGCAGAAGACGCAGGTGTTTCTGCGTCCCGAGGGCGACCACTACCGCACGCGGCTGACGCATACGCTCGAGGTGGCGCGCATCGCGAGGACGATAGTGCGCGGGCTGAGGCTTAACGAGGATCTTGTTGAGGCGCAGGCGCTGGCGCACGACCTCGGTCACACGCCGTTCGGTCACGCGGGGGAGTACGCGCTCGACGAGGTGGTGCCCGGCGGATTCAAGCACAACGAGCAGTCGGCGCGGGTGGTGGAGCTTCTCGAGCACAACGGCGCGGGGCTTAACCTGTCCGCCGAGGTTGTGGACGGCGCGCTCTGCCACAGCGGGGACACGCCTTCGTACACGCCGGAGGGCAGGGTGCTGCACTTCGCCGACCGCATAGCGTACATAAACCACGACATCGACGACGCGATACGCGCGGGGATACTCTGCGAGGAGGACATACCGAAGGCGCTTCGCGACGTGCTCGGCGGGCACTACTCCGAGCGGATAAACACGATGGTGCTCGACCTCATCCTCACAAGCGAGGACGAGGAGATAAAGATGAGCGACGAGGTCGGAAGCGCTACCGACGAGCTTCGCGACTTCATGTTCGCAAACGTCTATCGCAACCCGATAGCGAAGGGCGAGGAGGGCAAGGCGAAGGAGATGCTGAAGATGCTCTACTTCCACTATGCCGAGCATCCGGACTCCCTGCCCGACGATCAGCAGTATCTGGTCGAGCGGTTCGGAGCGGAGCGCGCCGCCGCCGACTACATATCCGGCATGACCGACAACTACGCTGTCGAGCGGTTCAACGAGCTGTTTGTGCCGGGAGGATGGACAAAGCACGGTTAAAACAGCCCTAAAAAGCGGCAAAACCTGCCGTGTATGTATATTTTTGCGCGCCATAGGGGAATATGTTATCGCCCCGGCGCGGGGAGAGGAGGGGTGAGCCTTGCCGATACCGCAGTCATTCATCGACGAACTGGTCGAGCGCTGCGACATAGCGGACGTGGTCGGAGACTACGTCGAGCTGAAGAAAAAGGGCGTGAATATGTTCGGGCTCTGCCCATTCCACTCGGAAAAGACGCCGAGCTTTTCGGTCAACCGCGACCGCCAGATATTCCACTGCTTCGGCTGCGGAGTGGGCGGCGGCGTGATAACCTTTATAATGAAGATAGAAAATCTCGACTTTGTGGACGCGGTAAAGGTGCTCGCGGCGCGAGTGGGAATGACCGTGCCCGAGGATGGCGACCCGAGCGCGTCCGCCCTGCGAAAGAAGATACTCGAGATAAACAAGGCGGCGGCGCGGCGGTTCCACGAGAACCTCATCGGCCCGGAAGGCAAGCCGGGCATGGACTATTTCAGGCGTCGCGGGCTGACGATGCGCACGATAAAGCGGTTCGGTCTCGGATGGGCGCCGGACAGGTGGGACGACCTGATACAGAACCTAGGATATGACAAGCAGGATCTGTACGACGCGGGGCTTGTGGTCAAAAATCAGCGCGGCGGCTTCTACGACCGCTTCCGAGGGCGGGTGATATTCCCGATAATCGACATTCGCGGCGAGGTGGTGGCGTTCGGCGGACGGGTGCTCGACGACTCGCTTCCGAAGTACATCAACTCACCCGAGTCGGTGGCGTATACCAAGGGACGCAACGTGTTCGCGCTCAACCTCGCGAAGAAGTCGCAGCGGAATGAGATAATCCTCGCCGAAGGGTACATGGACGTGATAACGCTGCACCAGGCGGGATTTGACAGCGCGGTGGCGGCACAGGGCACGGCGCTGACCGAGCAGCAGGTGCGGCTTATATCGCGGTACAAGAAGGACGTGGTTGTCGCGCTGGACATGGACGGCGCGGGCAGAAACGCGGTGGACAAGGCGATAAAGCTGTTCGGTGACGTCGGCGTTAAGGTTCGTATGGTGGACATGGCGGGCGCGAAGGATCCCGACGAGTTCATCAAAAAGTTCGGAGCGGACGCGCTTAGCGTGCGGCTGGAGCGGTCGGAGGGGCACATGGAGTACCGCCTGGGCGTGCTTAGGACGCAGTACGACCTCCAAACGCCGGAGGGAAGGCTCGACTTCGTCAAAGCTGCGGCGCCGGTGCTCGCGACGATCGAAAGCCCCGCCGAGCGTGAGGTCTACACCGCGCGGGCGGCGGAGATGAGCGGCATAAGCAGCGAGGCGGTGGCGCAGGAGGTGACCCTCGCGCGAAACCGCAAGGCGAAGAAGGAGCGCTCAGGCGAGCGGCGGAAGGCGCTCAATCCGCTTGCCGAGGCTGTGCCCAAGAACCGCGAGCTGAGCTATTCAAACCCGCGGTCGGCGCTTGCGGAGGAGGGCGTGCTGCGGTGCGTCTACTCGGACGGAGAGCTTCTGCGAAAGGCGTCCGAGCGATTGAAGCCCGAGCAGTTCAGCTCGCCGGCACTTGCCAAGGTGTATTCCGCGCTTGTCGACGCGCTGCACGACGGCAGACCGCCGGGAGCCGCGGTGCTTGAGGGGTGTCTTGACGAGGCGGAAAGCTCGCTTGTCGGCGCGGTGCTGATGAAACCCGAACCGGGCGGTGAGGCGGCGCTTGACGGATACATCGCGGTCGTTGAGAACGAGTACGGAAAGCAGTCCGCGCCGGACGACCTGATGTCGGTCTGGCAGCGGAGAAAACAAAAAGAGACGGAGGATAA
>CAMNWZ010000049.1 GCA_946566645.1 uncultured Clostridia bacterium | reverse complement strand
GTCCTTGCGAATGAAAAATGCAATGCTTACGAAGTCGTATTTGTATTTTCGCTCGGGTTGTGTTATAATCCATATATGATTTCGCAAGGAACGAGGAAGTGGTCTTTCAAAAGCTATGAGATTTACCGAGTATGAAAACATATCCGCGCCGTGGCGACCGTACTACGGCGATATACCCGCGACGCTCGACTATCCGGAGGGCAGCATCTACGACGCGGTGAGAGCCGTCGCCGACCGCTCGCCCGAGTCGGTCGCGATAAGCTACATGAACAAGGACTGGAGCTATGCGTCGCTGATGGACGGCATAGACGCCGCCGCGCGGGCGCTTATCAAGATGGGCGTTCGGGTGGGCGAGCGGGTGCTCATCTGCCTTCCGAACACTCCGCAGGCGGTGTTCTGCCTGTACGCGCTCAGCAGGACAGGCGCGGTGGGAAGCTTCATCCACCCGCTGTCGGCGGAGGGCGAGATAGAGTACAGCCTAAACGAGATCGGCGCGCGGCGAGCGATAGCACTCGACCAGTCGATACCCAAGTTCGAGGCTGTGTGGAAGAACACGCCGCTTGAGCGCGTGATTCGCGTCACACCGGTGGACGAGCTGAACCCGATAATGCGCGCGGCGTATCCGCTCACCGCCGGACGGGGCATCCCGAAGCCGACCGACAGCCGCGTCACCGGATGGCGCGAGTTCATAAAGGCCGGCGGGAACGTTCCGCTTCCGAACCCTATCGGCGGCGCGAACGACGACGCGGTGGTGCTGTTCAGCGGCGGTACGACCGGAACGACCAAGGGTGTGCGGCTGACAAACCTCAATCTCAACGCGTTGGCGGCGCAGACGGTCGCGATGTGCGGGCGTGACGTGCACGGCAAGAGCATGCTCGCCGCCATGCCTATGTTCCACGGGTTCGGGCTTGGCGTCTGCGTCCACACGATACTCTTTGTCGGCGCGCGGTCGATACTCGTGCCGAGGGTGATACTCAAGGAGTACGCGGCGCTTATCAGAAGGAAACGCCCGAACTACATCGCGGGAGTGCCGACGCTCTACGAGGCGATGAGCCGCAATCCCTTCCTCGACGGCGCGGATCTGAGCTGTCTCGAGGGTGTGTTCAGCGGAGGGGACTCGCTTCCGCCCGAGCTGAAAAAGCGGCTTGACAGGTACCTCGCCGACCACGGCGCGTCGGTGCGGGTGCGCGAGGGATACGGACTTACCGAGTGTGTGACCGCGAGCTGCCTCACGCCGATAACCGAGGAGCGCGAAGGCTCGATAGGCATACCCTTTCCGGACACCTACTACAAAATTTGCGACCCGAAGACCTGTGAGGAGCTTGCCGCGGGCGAGGAGGGTGAGATCTGCCTCACCGGACCGTCGGTCATGCCGGGGTATCTTGGGCGGGACGACGAGACCGCGGCGGCGCTTCGGCGGCACTCGGACGGTCACACATGGCTGCATACCGGCGATCTCGGTTCTATCGACAAAGATGGCTTCCTATACTTCAAACAGCGAATAAAGCGTGTTATAATAACCAGCGGGTACAACGTCTATCCTTCGCAGATAGAGTCGGCGCTCGAGAAGCATCCGGCGGTGCGGCTGAGCTGCGTCATCGGCGTGCCCGACCCCTATCGGATGAGACGCATAAAGGCGTTCGTCACGCTGAACGAGGGATATTCGCCCTCCGAGAAACTGGGCGGCGAGATACTCGACTCCTGTCGCAAATATGTCGCAAGATACGCGATGCCGCGTGAGATAGAGTTCCGCGACGAGCTGCCGACCACGCTCGTGGGCAAGGTCGCGTACACTGTACTTGAAAAAGAGGAGGCCGATAAGAATGGAGAGGTTTGATGTTCTGTCGATAGGGGAGGCGCTTATCGACATGACCCCGCAGGACGGAGCGTTTCTGCCGAAAGTGGGTGGAGCGCCGCTGAACACCGCGGTGGCGGCGAAGCGGCTGGGACTCAAGTCCGCCGTCTGCGCGCGCGTCGGAAAGGACGCGTTCGGCGAGCAGATAGCGGCTGTGATACGCGAGCAGGGAGTGTCGGACAGCCTTTTACAGTTTGACGAGACGCGGGGCACGACGCTCGCGTTCGTACATCTCGATTCGCACGGCGACCGCAGCTTCTCGTTCTATCGCCACGGGCTTGCGGACACTGCGCTTGCGCTCGACGAGACCTGCGTGGAGGCGGCAAAGAACGCGCGCTGCGTACACTTCGGGTCGGTAGCTCTTGCGGAGGAGCCGGAGCGGTCGACCGTCCTCGAACTCGCCAAAGCCGCGCGGGAGGCGGGCGCGATGGTCAGCTACGACCCGAACCTCCGCTTTCCGCTGTGGAAGGGCAGGGAGGCGGAGCTGAAAGCCGAGGCGCTCGCGGCGGCTGAGCACGCGACGGTGATGAAGGTGAGCGACGACGAGGCGGAGTGGCTGTTCGGCATATCCGACCCGGCGTCGGCGGTGACCGAGATGCGCGCGCGGTATAACCTTAGGGCGGCGTTCGTCACCTGTGGCTCGAAGGGAGCGTTCGGCGCGTTCGAGTGCGGTACCTTCTTCGAGCCGGCGCCGGACGTGAAGGTGGTGGACACCACCGGCGCGGGCGACTGCTTCATCGGCGCGGCGCTGGTAAAGCTGCTGAACGTGGATGAGATAGACGCGGAGACGGCTCGCGACATACTGCGATTTGCAAGCATCGAGGCTAGCAACGCGACTACGCGCAAGGGCGCGTTTTGAGCACATACATAACGAAAAGGAAGCCTTTCGGCTTCCTTTTTTGCGCGTTTTTGCGGCTTATTCGTCGCGATCTGCGGCTCAGTTGTCGCCGTACGAGGGCTTCAGCGCCCGCTCGACAGCGCCGGTGACCGCGCTCGAACGGAAGAAGTTCTCGGTGCGTATCGCCGCGCCCCACTTCTCGAGCGCGGTGTCGAAATCGTCCACCTTAGGAACGACCGGCGTGGGCGAACCGTAGTACCAGAACCAGCTTCCGTTTGTGCCCTTGCCGCCCTTGTATGTCCAGGTCGTCCAGCTTATGCCGTATTCGTCGCATATCTCGATGCCCTGCATGTTCGAGAACTCGCCGACAAGCACCGCAACTCCGCGCCGCTCGGCATAGTCGGCGACATCCTTCGCGAGTGTCCTAAACTGCGCGGTGTCGTCGTAGAGATGCACCTGATAGAGCATGTTCGTCCAACCCTCGGTGCTCGGGTCGGGCAGGTTGGTTATCCGCCAGATGCCCTCAAGCGATATGACGTGGTCGGGATCGACCTCGCGCACCGCCGCGACCATCTCGCGATAGACCTCGTTTGTCATCGCCCACGACTTCGAATCCCACGGGTCAACATAATTCGGCTCGTCCTCGAATCCGCCGTTGTTCTGGGGCTCGTTCATTATGTCGTATGCCGCGACCGCCGGTTCGCCCTTGTAGCGCTCGGCGATAGCCTGCCACAGCTTTTTCATAGCGGCTCGGCAGCTATCGGAGGAGTAGAGGTCGTTGCGCCCGACCGTGCCACAGCAGTGGTTCATCGACTGACCGCCGGGACAGCCGTGCATGTCGAGTATGACGTACAGCCCGCGCGCGCCCGCCTGTTCGACTATCCAGTCGAGCCGCTTGAAGCCGGGGTTCTTGTCGAGGTCGTCGTCTATCCAGCTGCCCGCCTCGTCGGTCATAAAGTTGCGGTACCAGAAGGGGACACGGACGCAGTTAGCGCCGCTCTCGGCGATTATGTCGAGGTCGCCTTCGGTTATCCAGTTGTCCTGATATGTATCGAAAAGTCGCTGTATCTGCTCGCCCGAGTACCCGCTTTGCTCCAACGCCTCGATGGTGTCGAGATTGCCCCACTCGCCGTCCGCACTGACAACCGGACACATCCAGCACTCCTGAATCAGCCATCCGCCGAGGTTCACGCCCTTGAGCACGACCCGTTCGCCGTCGCGGTTGACAAGGCTCGAGCCGTCCACCGAGAGGAAGTCGCGGTCGGTTATCGACGGCGAGCGCTCGCCGAGCGCGGGCTTCGGCGCGGGCTTGCCTCCGAGATTCAGCGCCGCCGTGACAGCAGCCGCGGCTATCGCGACCGAACCGGCTGCGATAAGGATTTTTGTGCTCTTTTTCATAGAATTACCCCCTCTTTTGTGTGTTTACCAGTCCTGACCGTTCACTCCCATGTTGCGATATTTGTAATAGCGCTCGGCAAGCAGGCGCTCCTCGTCATACTCGCAGAGCTTGGAAACTTCGCCTGCGAGCGCGTCACGCAGCGCGGACATGGTCATGTCCCAGTCGTCCGACTGCTCGGGTATGACGCGGTCGACTATGCCGAGCTCCGCGAGCTTTTCGGCGGTGAGACCGAGCGCCTCCGCTGCCTCCGCCTTCTTCTCGGCGTCCTTCCAGAGTATCGACGCACAGCCCTCCGGCGTGATGACCGAATAGGCGGCGTTTTCGAGCATCCACACGCGGTCGGCACACGCGAGCGCGAGCGCTCCGCCGCTGCCGCCTTCGCCGGTTATTATCGAGACGGTGGGGGTGCGGAGGGAGAGCATGCCGATGATGTTCTCGGCTATCGCCTGACCCTGACCGCGCTCCTCCGCGCCCATGCCGCAGTAGGCGCCGGACGTGTCCACAAGGCAGATGACCGGACGTCCGAACTTCTCCGCCTGGCGCATGAGCCTAAGCGACTTGCGGTAGCCTTCGGGGTGCGCCATGCCGAAGTTGCGCTTGATGTGCTCGCGCACGTCCGAGCCCTTCTCGATGCAGATGACGGTGACCGGACGACCCGCGAGCCGCGCAATGCCTCCGACGACGGCGGGGTCGTCGCCGTAGCGTCGGTCGCCGTGCAGCTCGACAAAGTCGGTGAACAGTCCGTCGATGAATTTCATGCCGGTGGGACGGTCCTTGTCGCGCGCGAGCAGCACTCGCTCGTACGCGGTGAGATCCTTACGCTCTGCCATACGAACCGTCCTCCCTTCTGTGAAGACTGAGCAGCCGATAGAGTCCCGCGCGCTGACGCTGACGGGGGATTATCGTGTCCAGGAATCCGTGCTCGAGCAGGAACTCGGCTGACTGGAAGCCGTCGGGCAGCTTCTTGTGTATCGTCTGCTCTATCACGCGCGGTCCGGCGAATGCGATGAGCGCCTTCGGTTCGGCGACGAGTATGTCCGCCTGCATCGCGAAGCTTGCGGTCACGCCGCCGCAGGTCGGGTCGGTGAGAACGGCGATGTACAGCCCGCCCGCCTCCGAGTGACGATTGACCGCGCCGCTGACCTTCGCCATCTGCATGAGCGAAAGCATTCCCTCGTGCATCCGCGCGCCGCCGCTGACGGTGAATCCGATGACCGGCAGCCGCTCGGCGGTCGCGTAGTCGAACAGCCGCGCTATCTTCTCGCCGACCGCCGCGCCCATCGAACCCATGATGAAATCGGGGTTCATGGCGAATATCGCGGTCGGACAGCCGCTTATCGTAATCCTTCCGGTGACCACGCCCTCCGGCTCGCCGGTCTTATCGCGCATCTCGTCGAGCTTCGAGTCGTAACCGGGGAAGTCGAGAATGTTCTTTCCCACAAGCCCCGCGTCGAACTCGACAAAGCTGCCTTCGTCGGCGAGAGCCAGAACGCGCTCACGCGGCGGGAAGGACATGTGCCGACCGCAGCGCGGGCAGACGTACAGCCTCCGCTGAAACTCGTCCTTTGCGATGGTGCGCTTGCATCCCTTGCACACCACCGTCTCGGGCGCGGGCGCGGCTTCGGCTTCGTCGCCCGACTTGGCGTTCGGCTCGCCCTCGAGTGAGTTGAGGTTGAGCACCTTCTTGAAAAAGTCCTTGTTAATAGCCATTCATCAAATACCTTCGCTCATAAAATCGGTGTGGTAGCAGCCGCCGAGGAAGCGCTTGTCGGCAAGTATCCTCAGCTGAAGCTCCGCGTTGGTTTCTATGCCGCCGATGACCAGCTCGCCGAGCGCCGCGCGTATCTTGCGGACAGCCTCCTCGCGGGTGGACGCGTGGACGATGAGCTTGCCTATCATCGAGTCATAGTAGGGAGGTACGGTGTATTCGGGGTAGAGCGCGGTGTCGAAACGCACCCACGGTCCGCCGGGAGTGTGCAGAACGCTCACCTTGCCGCAGCTCGGGCGGAAGTCGTGCGCCGGGTCCTCGGCGTTTATGCGGCACTCTATCGCGTGACCGCGCAGCCGAACGTCGCTCTGAGTAAATCCGAGCGGCTGACCGGACGCGATGCGGAGCTGCCACTTCACGAGGTCGAGACCGCTCACGAACTCGCTTACCGGATGCTCGACCTGAAGCCGCGTGTTCATCTCCATGAAGTAGAACTTTCCGTCGTCGGTGACGAGGAACTCGACCGTGCCCGCGCCCGTGTAGCCGACCGCCTTCGCCGCCTTGACCGCCGCCGCGTTCATCTCTCGGCGCAGGTCGGGGGAGACGGACGGCGCGGGCGACTCCTCGAGCAGCTTCTGGTTCTTGCGCTGTATTGAGCACTCGCGCTCGCCGACGGTCACAATGCCGCCGCACTCGTCGCAGAGCAGCTGGACTTCGATGTGGTGCGCGTGCTCGACCAGCTTTTCGAGGTAGCACTCGCCGTCGCCGAACGCGGCGAACGCCTCGGCTTTTGCCGCCTCAAACGCGCCGCGAGCCTCTGCGGGGGTGTTGGCACGGCGAATGCCGCGTCCGCCGCCGCCCGCGCGTGCCTTGATGAGCACCGGGCATCCGACGCGCGCCGCCTCGACCTCAGCCATCTCGGCATCGCGGAGCAGGTCGCAGCCGTCGACCACCGGAACGCCGGCAGCTCGCATCGTGCGGCGCGCAGCCTCCTTGTCGCCCATGCGCTCGATGACCTCCGCCGATGGTCCGATGAACTTTATCCCCGCCTGGGTGCACTTGCGCACGAACGCCGCGTTCTCGCTGAGCAGTCCGTAGCCGGGATGTATCGCCGCCGCGCCGGTAGCCTTTGCGACGGTTATGATCGCGTCCATGTTGAGATAGCTCTCCGCCGCCGACGCCTTGCCGATGCAGTAAGCCTCGTCCGCCATCGCGACGTGCAGCGCCTCGCGGTCGGCGTCCGAGTAGACTCCGACCGTCTGCACGCCCATCTCCTTGCAGGCGCGGATTATGCGCACCGCTATCTCGCCGCGGTTGGCTATCAGTATCTTTGAAAACAGCATTTTACTTCACCAGCGCGAACGAGAACTCGGCGGTGCAGACCACCTCGCCGCCGACCTTAGCCTCGCCGCTGGCAAAGCAGAACGGTCCCTTGCGGCGGGTTATCTCGCCGTGAAGTTCGAGCGTGTCCCCCGGATGCACCGGCTTTTTGAAGCGGACGTTGTTCATGCTGGTGAAGTACGGCGTGACGCCCGCGGTCTCACCCGCGAGCAGCACGCAGCAGTTCTGTGCCATCATCTCGCAGAGCACAACGCCGGGCACGGTGGGATTGCCGGGGAAGTGCCCCTTGACAAACCACTCCTCGCCGGTGACGTGGTAGCTGCCGACCGCGCTGCCATCCTCCGCAAGCGAGCTCTCGTCCACCAGCAGCATCGGTTCGCGGTGGGGAAGTATCTGCTTTATCTCATCTCTGTTCATCCAAAGCACCTCACTCTATGCGCATCAGGCACTGATCGAACTCGACCAGCTGCCCGTTTTCCACGCAGATGTCCACGACCTCGCCGTCGCTTTCGGCGGTTATCTCGTTCATCAGCTTCATCGCCTCGATTATGCAGAGCACGTCGCCCTTGTGGACGCGGTCGCCTATCTTGACAAACGGCTCGGCATCCGGCGACGGCGCGGAGTAGAACACTCCCACCATCGGCGAGCGGACGTCGCTCGAGCTTGCTGCCGAGGGCGTGTGTGTCTCGACCGAAACCGTGCTCTCTCCGACTATCGGCATGGACGGAGCCGCAGGGACAGCGGGCTGAACGACGGGAGCGACGACCGTCGGCGCGCGCTCCAGCTCGACGCGCTCCTCACCTTCGCCGAGGCGCACCGCCGTAAGCGAATAGCGCTCCATTATCTCGGCGAGCTTCTGTATCTCGCTTATTCTCACTTTTGCTCCTCCTTCTTAAAGACGAGCACGCCGTTGTGACCGCCGAAGCCGAGCGAGTTGGACATCGCCCACTTTCCGCCGAAGGTCTGAGCCTTGTTCGGGGTGTAGTCGAGGTCGCAGTCGGGGTCGGGTTCGACGTAGTTTATCGTCGGCGGAATGATGCCGTTTTCGAGCGACAGCGCGCAGACGATAGCCTCGGTGGCGCCCGCCGCGCCGAGCATATGTCCTGTCATCGACTTGGTCGAGCTGATGTGCGCCGCGTACGCGCCCTGACCGAGCGCCTGCTTTATGCCGAGCGTCTCGGTCTTGTCGTTGAGCGGGGTGGAGGTGCCGTGCGCGTTGATATACAGCCCCTCGCCGACATTCACGCCAGCCTCCTCGCACGCGAGCTTTATCGCGGTGGTTATGCCGGCTGCCTCCGGATCGGGCGCGGTGATGTGATAGGCGTCGCAGGTGTTGCCGTAGCCGCATATCTCGCAGTAGATGTGCGCTCCTCGGGCAATCGCGTGCTCGCGCTCCTCGAGCACCAGCACGGCAGCGCCCTCGGCAATGACAAATCCGTCGCGGCGCTTGTCAAACGGCGCGCAGGCGAGAGCGGGGTCGGGGTTCTTGGCAAGCGCCATGCTGTTGCCGAAGCCGGCGACCGACAGCGGGGTTATCGACGCTTCGGTGCCGCCGGCGACTATCGCGGTGGAGTAGCCGTGCTTTATCGCGCGGAACGCCTCGCCCACGGTATGAGTGGAGGTCGCGCAGGCGGTGACCACCGGAAGGGTCGCGCCGCGCAGATTGTATCGCATGGCGACCGTTCCGGCTGCCATGTTCGCTATCATCATCGGTATGACGAACGGCGAGACCTTGCGGGGACCGCCGTCGCGCAGCTTGTAAAGCCCGTCGGTCATCGTCTGGAATCCGCCGATGCCCGAGCCGATATACGTTCCGATGCGCTCCGGCTCGCACGCGCCGACAATGCCGCTGTCCTTTACCGCCTGCTCGGCGGCAGCGACCGCGAACTGGACGTTCGGGTCGAGGCGGCGTATCTCGGTCGGCTCGAGGTAGAGCGACGGGTCGAAGTCCTTCAGCTCGCCCGCGACCGAGGTCTTGAACTCGGCTGCGTTCAGGCGGGTGAGCGGTCCGATGCCGCTGCGACTGTTCTTCAGCGCGTCCCACATGTCGGGAACGCTGTTTCCGACCGGAGTGACCGCGCCGACGCCGGTTATAACTACTCTGTGTGTCATAATTCGGTGATCCTTTCGATGATTTTGAGACTTACATCGCGAGGCCGCCGTCGCAGCGTATCACCTCGCCGGTGATGTAACTTGCGGACGGCGAGCAGAGAAAGAGCGCAAGGTTTGCGATATCCTCGGGGATTCCCAGACGCCCCAGCGGGATGCTCGCCTCGTACTGCGCACGCACCTCGGGGGTGAGCGCGTCGGTCATCGCGGTCTGGATGAATCCGGGGGCTATCGCGTTGCAGGTGACGTTCCGCGCCGCAAGCTCCTTTGCGACCGACTTGGTGAGTCCTATCAGACCGGCTTTCGCGGCGGAGTAGTTCACCTGACCGATGTTGCCGTTGAGACCCACGACCGAGCTGATGTTGATTATCCGTCCGCTCTTGCGGCCCAGGAAGTTGCGGTAGAGGTTGCGGCAGAAGTTGAACGCGCCCTTGAGGTTGGTGGCGATGACCGCGTCGAAGTTCTCCTCGCTCATGCGTCCGAGCAGTCCGTCGCGGGTGATGCCGGCGTTGTTGACGAGGATGTCCACGCCGCCGAACTCCTTTGCCATGCGGTCGCAGAACTCTTTGACCGCCTCGAAACTGGACACGTCGCAGACCATCGCCTCCGCCTGTACGCCGAGCGCGCGGCAGTCGGAAAGCGTCTGTTCGGTGTTCTCCGAAATCACGATGTCGGGGATGAAGATGTTCGCCCCATTCTGCGCGAGCTTCAGCGCTATCTCACGCCCGATGCCGCGCGAACCGCCGGTTACGACGGCGTTAAGTCCTTTAAGCATTGTTATGCCTCCTTGATCAGTTCATCCGCGACGGCGCGTATCTCCTCCGCAGTCTCGCAGCGGAGCATCCTCGCGTCGGGCGCGATGCGGCTTACAAGCCCGCTCAGCACCTTGCCCGGTCCGACCTCGACGAAGGTGTCGAAGCCGTCGGCGGTCATCCGCTCTATCGTCTGCTGCCAGTGGACGGGGTTTTCGACCTGCGTCGCGACAAGCTCGTTAAGGTCGCCCGAGTACGGCGACGCGGTGCGGTTCGCGTAGAGCGGCATCGACGGCTCGACCAGGTCGAAGTCGCCGAGCGCGGCGCGAAGTCCGACCGCCGCAGTGTGCATGAGCGGCGAGTGGAAGCCTCCGGTCACCGCGAGCGGCACCGCGCGTCCGCCCGCCTCGGCGACGAGCGGCTTGAGCGCCTCGATGTTTTCCGAGCGACCTGCGCAGGTGACCTGACCCGGGCAGTTGAAGTTGACCGGATAGGCGCCTGCCTTCTCGCACAGCTCGGACACTTTGTCGTTAGGAAGTTTCAGCACCGCGACCATCGCGCCGGGGTTTGCCTCGGCTGCCGAC
>CAMNWZ010000048.1 GCA_946566645.1 uncultured Clostridia bacterium | reverse complement strand
ATAAACGACCACTTACCCTCAATATCAGACCTCTTACTCGCTGTCCCCTTGCGTGGGCGGCGAGTTTTTGCTATGCTAGGCTCACGAAAGGAGCTGAAACCTATGGAAAAGATAATTGAGGTGGAGGGTCTTCGCAAGAGCTACGGCAGCCTTGAGGCGGTCAAAGGCATAGACTTCTACGTCGAACCTGGCAAGCTGTTTGCCTTTCTCGGACCGAACGGCGCGGGCAAATCCACCACGATAGACATGCTCTGCACGCTGCTTCGAGCGGACGGCGGTCACGTCTTGATAAACGGACTGGAACTCGGAAAGCAGGACGACGAGATACGCAGGCAGATAGGCGTTGTGTTTCAGTCGAGCGTGCTTGATAACCTGCTTACCGTGCGCGAAAACCTGATGCTTCGCGGCTCGCTGTACGGTCTTTCGGGCGCGGCGCTCAAGTCGGCGGCACAGAAGGCTGCCGAGGCCGCGGGAACGCTCGAGTTTGTCGACCGACCGTACGGCAAGCTGTCCGGAGGTCAGCGCCGTCGTGCGGACATCGCGCGAGCGCTCGTAAACACACCGAAGATACTCTTTCTCGACGAGCCGACCACCGGACTTGACCCCAAAACCAAGGAGACGGTCTGGCAGACGGTGCGCGAGCTTCAGCAGTCCACCGGAATGACCGTGTTCCTCACCACCCACTACATGGAGGAGGCAGCCTCCGCCGACTACATAGTCATACTCGACCACGGCGAGATCGCGGCAAAGGGCACGCCTTACGACCTGGAGGAGCGCTTCTCGACCGACACGCTTCGCATAAAGCCACTCGACGGCGAGGCGCTGCGGATACTCGACTCGCGCGGCGTTAAGTTCGAGGAGAAGAACGGGATAGTCGTTGCCGCGCTCCCCTCCTCACTCGACGCGCTCCCGATACTCACGGCGCTCGACGGCACTATCGAGAGTTTCGAGGTCGTCCACGGCACGATGGAGGACGCGTTCCTCGCGATAACCAAGAATTCGGAGGTGGAGAAGGATGCTTAGGCTAGCTCAGCGCAATATGCGTATATTTTTCAGACAGAAAAGCGCGGTATTTTTCTCGCTTCTCAGCGTTTTTATCGTGATAATGCTCTATGTCCTTTTCCTCGGCGACGTCTGGACAAACTCGATGGATCTCCCCGGCGCAAAGTCGCTCATGGCAAGCTGGATCGTCGCGGGACTTGTCTGCGTCAGCACGGTCACAACCACGATGGGCACGTTCGAGACGATGATTGAGGACGCGAGCGACGGTCAGGCGGGCGACTTCCGCGCGTCGCCGGTGCGTCGGTCGTCGATAGTCGGCGGGTACATAATCAGCGCGGTCGTCGTCGGGTTCGTGATGAGCCTCGTCGCGCTCGCGCTCGGCTGCATATACATCGTCTCCACCGGCGGACTGCTTCCCGGGTTTGCCGATATGACGAAGTTTGTTGGCATAACGGCGCTCGCCGCCGCGTCCAACTCGGCGATGGTCTTCTTCCTCGTCTGCCTGTTCAAGTCCAAGTCGGCGTTTGCGGCGGTGAGCACGATAATCGGCACGCTCATCGGTTTTCTGACCGGCATCTACCTGCCGATAGGCGAGCTTCCCGCAGCCGTACAGACGGTGATAAAGTGCTTCCCGCCCTCGCACGCCGCGGCGCTCATGCGTCAGATACTCGTCGAACCCAACCTGTCCTTCTCACTTGAAGGCGCGCCCGCAGCCGCCGCGGCGGAGGTTCGCGAGTGGTTCGGAGCGCACATGGGCGTGACATACACGCTCGGCGGCACCGAGATCGCGCCGTGGGTGAGCGTGCTGATAATTGCGGCAAGCGGCGTGGTCTTCTTCGCGATCGGCGTTGCGGTATTCCGCAAAAAGCGCGAAGTCTGACACGAAATCGACGCAAAAAAGCCTGTACAGATTCGGTCTGTACAGGCTTTTTGTGTTATCTGAAATCAGCCTTCTTTACGCCCATTATCAGGCTGTCGTAGTACACTCCGTCCAGTGCCTCTCTCGGCGCCCCAGTCGGTAAAAAGCGCACCCATAAGCAGCTTCAGGGCTTTTGTTCCTATTCCGCGATTGCGATGGTCTACCTCTCCGTCTCCTCCATGCTTCGGATGACGATATTCTCCCCGCAAGCAATCACCGACATGTCCCAGTCTCCATTTCTTACCTTTTTATCGAATACAGCCAGAACATCATATCCACGCCGCGGAAGTTCTTCACTCCCCTATCTACGACGGCCATGCCGAGGCGCTCCGCCACCTTCTGCGACGCTATGTTCGTATCGCGCACCATCGAGCACACCCGCTCGACTCCGAGCTCATCGAACGCGTACTGCTTGCAGGCTGTCGCGGCCTCGACGGCGTACCCCCTGTGCCAGCAGTCGCGGCGGAAGAGATAGCCTATCTCGTGCGTATTCTCGTCCTTCCACTTCTGCATCGTTATCCCGCACTGACCGATAAGCTCGTCGGTCTCCCTCAGGATGACCGCCCACAGCCCAAAGCCGTGCTTTGCGTAGTGCGCGAGTTTGTAGTCTATCCACCTGCGCACCTCGTCGTCGGTGTATGTGCCCTCGTACGCCGCGCGCATCGTCTCCTCGTCCTGCATTATGCGGCAGACGGCGTCGAAATCATCCTGCGTAAGCTCGCGGAAGTACAGACGCTCGGTCTCGAGAATCCTGTTTTGCATCACAGCTTCTCCTTATATCTGCTCGCGGCGTCGATAAGCTCGCGCGCGCTCCCAAGTATCGTGTCGGTTATCTCGTCGCCGCCTATTATCCGCGCTATCTCGCGCTCGCGTGCCTCCCCTTCCAGCGTAGTGACCGATGTGAACGTGCGCCCCGCACGCTCGTTCTTCTCGACGAGCAGCTGGCAGTCGCCCATCGCGGCGAGCTGCGGCAGATGGGATACGCAGAGCACCTGTCTGTTTCGTCCGATGGCTGCGAGCTTTTCGGCGACACGCTGCGCCGCGCGTCCGCTGACACCCGCGTCCACCTCGTCGAATATCAGCGTCGCCACCTCATCCGACGCGACGAGCACCGACTTCATCGCAAGCATTATGCGCGAAAGCTCTCCGCCCGAAGCTATGCGCGAGATGGGCTTTGCCGCCTCGCCCGGGTTCGCGGATATGAGGAAGCGCACGCTGTCCGCGCCGGTCGCGCCCATCTCCGCCTCGTCTATCTGCACCTCGAACTTGACGCGCGGCATATCCAGCTCGGCAAGTTCCTTCTCCACCGCGCCCGCAAGCGCAGTCCCCGCGACCACTCGCGACTTGTGAAGCCTGTCGGCGGCGGCTTTCGCATCGGACAGCGCCTTCTCCTCCTGCTTTTTCAGCTTCTGAAGCGCTTCATCGCTGAACTCTATCTCCTCAAGCTCCTTCTTCCACGCGTCGAGGCTTGCAAGTATATTCTCCACCGACGCGCCGTAGCGCTTTTCAAGCCCGTGGATAAGCTCGAGGCGGCTCTCCACCTCATCCGCCTCCTCCGGCGAGAAGTCGTAGCTTCCGCGCAGGTCGCGAAGCTCCTCGGCGGCGTCCTCGGCGGCAAATTTCAGGTCGTTCAGCTTTATCGACAGCTCGCTTAGGCTCGGGTCATCGATCACCGCGCCCGCGAGCGCGTCGGCAGCGTCCTTAACGAGCGCGCACGCGCCGAGCGAATCGTCTCCGCCGTAGAGCGCGAAGAATCCCTCGTCCACCGCGTCGCTCAACTTCTGCGCGTTGCGAAGCACCGAACGTCGAGCTGTCAAGTCCTCCTCCTCGCCCGCCTCCAGCTCGGCGGACTCCACCTCGTCTATGCGGCGGCGGAGCGCGTCGGCTCGAAGTGCCTTTTCCTCCTCGCCCATACTGTGCTTCTCTATATCCCTGCGTATCGAGCGCAGAGTTTCGTATTTTGACTTATAATCCTCAAAAATGGCGGTATTTGCGGCAAATCCGTCCAGATATTTCAGATGACTGTGCTCGTCGAGCAGCTGCTGGCTGTCGTGCTGTCCGTGGATGTTTACCAGCAGCGCGCCGAGGCTTTTCAGCAGCGACACGCTTATCGGACGGTCTCCGACGCGGCATAGGTTCTTGCCGTCCGCCGAGAGACTGCGCCGAATGATAAGCGAGCCGTCCTCATCCGGCTCGTATCCGTTCTCCTCAAGCCACGCCGTGACGCTCGGTGCAAGCGGTGAAAAACACGCGCTGACCGTCGCGCGGGTCTCTCCCGAGCGTATCAGGTCGCGCGGCATACGCTCGCCCAGAACGGCGTTTATCGCGTCGATAACGATGGATTTTCCCGCGCCGGTCTCGCCGGTGAGAACGCTGAAATGCTCGCCCGGCTCTATCTCCGCGCGCTCGACCACCGCTATGTTTTCTATCTGCAAAAAGACAAGCATTTTTCAATCAACCCTCGCACATGGCTTCAAGATGTGTGCAAAGCTCCCTCGCCGAAGCCTCGTCGCGCACGATAACAAGTCCGGTGTCGTCGCCCTGAAGCGTGCCGAGGACATAGTCGAGGTGCATGCCGTCCACCGCCGCGCAGGCAGCCGACGCAAGCCCCGGCATCGTCTTGATGACGACTATGTTCTGCGCCGAGTCGACCTTAACCACGCTCTGACTGAATATGCTCTTGAGGCGCAGGTCGCCGCCGCCGTCGCTCTGCTGCTCTCCTGGCAGAACATAGCGATAGCCGTCCTTCGCGTCGGCGGTCTTTTGCAGCCTAAGCTCCTTTATGTCGCGCGAGATGGTTGCCTGGGACACGTCGTACCCCGAGCGCTTCAGCTCGTCGACAAGCTCGTCCTGTGTGCCGACCACACCGCCGCGCACGATCTCGATTATCTTGGACTGTCGCTCCTTCTTCATGCGGCGTCCCTCCTTCGACATCCGTTTTTAATATATCTTCGTATGTCTATGATACCATAAGAACGGCAGGTTTTTCAAGCCTTATCTGCTAATTATTGCCCATTCCAGAGTTTTCTGCGCATGATGCCGTAGAAGTCATAGTCGGTCGTGCGCACAAGCTCAGCGCATATCTCCGACCTGGATATTGCCACGCGGCCGCCCGGCTCAATGTCGCACGCCCACTGCCCGTCCACCGTCAGCGCCGCCCGCTCCGGGACATGTATCTCCGCGCCGTCGACCGCCGGAATGACCATCGGTCGGGCATAAGGCGTGTGCGCGCATATCGGCGTGAGCACCACACAGTCGGTTCGCGGGTCGATGACCGGACCCCCCGCCGAGAGCGAGTACGCCGTCGAACCGGTCGGCGTCGCGGCGATCACTCCGTCCCCTCTAAGCGTTGCGGCGCAGGAGCCACCGCAGTGTATCTCAAGCGTTATCGTGCGGCTCAGCTCGCGGGCGGTCACACACGCGTCGTTGAGCGCGTTCATCGCGAACACCTCCCGCTCGCCCCGAAGGACGCATACGCGGAGCATCATCCGTCGGTCGAGCAGATAGTCGCCGCCGAGTATCTTCGCAAGCGCGCCGGTTTCCTCGCTGCCAAACGCGGTCATAAATCCGAGCTTTCCGAGATTCACGCCGAGCACCGGCACTCGGTTCTCCGCCGCGACCGTCGCAGCCGCCAGCAGCGTGCCGTCCCCGCCGAAAGTCGCCACCATGTCGGCGCGACGCACCGCCTCGGACAGTTCATCGCGCGGTATGCCGAGCTCGACCGTCTCGACCGACACGCCGAGCGCGCGAGCCTCATCCGCAGCCGCGCTCGCGTGGGTCATGCCG
Source organism: uncultured Clostridia bacterium (assembly GCA_946566645.1). GTDB lineage: Bacteria > Bacillota > Clostridia > Oscillospirales > JAAYOS01 > CANRIN01. The sequence continues at coordinate 5,569 of CAMNWZ010000048.1, read as the reverse complement.
CGATCGCGCTCACGATTGACAAATATCAGCAAATTGTGTATCTTTTTCATCTGTTCCCCTCCGATAGTTCCTCGTGTGAGCGAAAAACCAGCTCTTTCAGGTCGAATTTGCCGTTCTGTCCTCCGACGACAAGATGCGCGAGATATTCTATATTGCCCTCCGGTCCCCTAACCGGCGAATAGTCGAGCGATTTGACACCGAATCCGGCGGAATTCGCGTTTTCGGCAAACTTTTCGAGCACCATCAGATGCAGCGCCGGGTCGCGTACGACACCCTTCTTGCCCACGTTCTCGCGCCCCGCCTCGAACTGCGGCTTGACGAGCGCCACCGCCGCGCCTCCGTCCCTCAGTATCGCGCGAACCGGCTTCAGCACCAGTCCGAGCGAGATAAAGCTCACGTCTATCGACGCAAAGTCGAGCGGCTCGCCGATGTCCGACGGCTTGAGGTCGCGGATGTTGGTGCGCTCCATGTTCACCACCCGCTCGTCGTAACGAAGGCTCTCGGCAAGCTGATCGCTACCGACGTCTATCGCGTACACCTTCGACGCGCCCGCGCGCAGCATACAGTCGGTGAACCCGCCGGTCGACGCGCCGATGTCCGCCGCGTGCGCTCCGTTCAGGTCAATGCCGAACACTTCAAGCGCCTTCTCGAGCTTCAGCCCGCCGCGAGACACGAACGGCAGCTCGCGTCCGCGAAACTCTATCTCCGCCGCGTCGTCGACCTGCGCGCCCGCCTTCGTCTCCGCCCTTCCGCCGACGAACACCTCTCCGTTTATTATCGCCTCGCGCGCCCGCTCACGGCTCGCGAACATCCCGCGCGCGATGAGCAGCTTGTCAAGCCTCAGTTTCGCCATGCCGCGACCTCCGCGATGCTCGCCGCGTCGATGTGGTAGCGCCGCTCAAGCTCGGCGAGTTTGCCGTGTTCGCAGAACCGTTCGCCCAGGTTGACAAGCCGCAGCCCGAACCGTTCTCCCGCAGTCATTGCGCTCGCGGCGATCCTCTGTCCCGCCGAGCCGACTTCGACGCAGTCCTCCGCGACGACGAGCCTTCCGCACTTCCGCGCCGACGTGAATATCGGCTCACAGTCGAGCGGCGACATCTCGTTTATCTTAACTATTTCTGCCGAAATTCCCTGCTTTTCGAGCATATCGGCGGCATCGAGCACATTTGTAAGCATATGTCCGTACGCGGCGATCGCCACGTCCGAGCCTTCGCGCACCACCTCGCACGCGCCGCGCGACACGCCCTGCCACCGCCCCTCACCGCCGCGCGGGTAGCGGACGACGCAGGGGCTACCGCAGTCGAGCGCGTCGGCAAGGTATGCCTTCAGCTCGTCGAGTCCGGCAGGCGCGAGCATCCTCACGCCCGGCATCTGCGCGACGAATCCCGGGTCAAACACGCCGTGGTGGGTCGCTCCGTCCTCGCCGACAAGTCCCGCGCGGTCGAACGCGAACACGACCGGAAGCCCTTGCAGCGCAACGTCGTGCAGCATCTGGTCGTAGCACCGCTGAGCGAAGGTGGAGTAGACGGCGAACACCGGCTTCATCCCGGCGGCGCACAGTCCCGCAGCCATCGTCGCGGCGTGCTCCTCCGCTATGCCGACGTCGAAGAATCGGTTCGGGAACTCGGTCGCGAAGCGCTCAAGCCCCGTGCCGCTCTGCATCGCGGCGGTTATCGCGCAGATGCGGCTGTCGGCACGCGCAAGCTCGCACAGTGCGTCCCCGAACGCCTTCGAGTAGCTCTTTCCGGTCTTAGGCGCGTCCTGCGGCGATATGCCGTGGTAGTCCTGCGGAGCTTTCTCGGCGGGAGCGTAGCCGCGCCCCTTGACCGTGACCGCGTGTATCAGCACCGGACCGTCGTAGCTCTTAGCAAGCTCGAGCAGACGCACAAGTCCCTTCACGTCGTGCCCATCCACCGGACCGAGATAGGTGAATCCCATGTCCTCGAAGATGTTCGAGCGTATGAGCAGGCTCTTAGCGAATTGCTTTGTACGGTGTACGATGTGGTACACACCCCGCCCGAATTTTCCGCGGCTCGTGAGTGAACGCACCCGCCCCTTGGCGCGCATATATCCGGGGCGCAGGCGCAACCGTCCGAGCAGACGCTCGACGCCGCCCGCGTTCTGCGATATGGACATCTCGTTGTCGTTGAGTATCACGAGCAGCCGCTCTCTCGACTGTCCCGCGTCGGTGAGCGCCTCGTACGCCATGCCTCCGGTGAGTGCGCCGTCGCCGAGCAGCGCTATGACGTGACTATCCTCCCCCTTGAGCGTCCGCGCGCGAGCCATGCCCAGCGCAGCCGACACCGCCGTCGACGCGTGTCCCACTCTGAATGCGTCGTGCTCGCTCTCACGCGGGTCGGGAAATCCGCCCAGTCCGTCGAGCCGGCGCAGCGTGGAAAACCGCTCGCGCCGTCCGGTGAGCAGCTTGTGAGCGTACGCCTGGTGTCCCACATCGAAGACTATTCGATCCTTCGGGGTCGAGAAAACACGGTGCAGCGCTACGATAAGCTCCACCGCTCCGAGGCTGGACGCCAGATGTCCGCCCGACCTCCGCGTTTCTTCTATAATAGCAACGCGCAGCTCAGCACAAAGCGTGTCGAGCTGCGCCGCGTCTAACTTCTTAACGTCGTTCGGAGAGCCGATATTCTCTAAAATCGCCACAAAAAGACCCCTTACTTGCCCTTTTTAAGCCAACCGAAACTGAATATGTTCTTGAACAAGCAGATAACTCGTCCCGCGAAATGGACTATCTGTGTACTGAAGTTCATCGCGAACGACTTTCCTACCGCCTTGCCGCCGACGGTGAGCGCGGACACTATTCCGCTGACCAGAAGCGATATGACCACGCTTGAAAAGCTGAAGCTCTGCACAAGTCGAGCAGCAATCACCGCGCCGGTCGAACCGGAGATTATTCCGCATATGTCGCCGACGACGTCGTTGCAGAAGGAGGACACCTTGTCCGCCGACCGCACGAGCGCGAGCGCTTCCTTCGCGCCGTTCACCCGTCGGGCTGCCATCGAATTGAGCGGCTTATCCTCCGCTGCCGTCACCGCGACGCCTATCACGTCGAAAACGATGCCGAGAAATATGAAAAAACCGAGCACGCAGAAGGCTACCACATATCCTACGCCCTCAAGCGCCTCGCTTGAAAGAAAGCTCAGCGTCATAGAGATGGCAAGCGTGGTGAAGAATATCGTTACAAGCCAGCGTCCGTTAAAGTTCTTCTTCGATGATGACGGCGGTTTCTTCTTGCCCGCCGTCTTGGATGTCTCGGGACTACTTCGGTCTCCGTCCATGTTGAACTATCGTCCTTTCAGTCTGAAAATATGTGGCATAATGAGGTGGCGATGATCGAAGTAAATCTTACGGCTTAGGTTCGGTCTGATTTCCACATGGGCAAACCCCGCGTCGCCGCTGGGGGCGGTTTCCCTTTAATGCTCACGCTCCGAGGAGTACCGAATTGCCACTTAGTCCGTACTGCAATCCCTCGATCACCCACGAAAGACAGCCTAGGTGTTTTCCACTGCAGGCAGAGCGATTCTTAGCCTCTTTTGCAAATATGGTTTCATCGAGCGATAACACAGAAGTCGCGGCCGGCGGCTCCTGCGTCTGTCCCAAATCCACCATACCCACTCAAGGCAGGCTACTCTGTACACAGCGCTACGTGGGCGGACTCACAAAGTTCCGCACTTTTGCACCGCAATACAGGTTTCACCCCGCCTCGTACCGGGTGTCCCGGGCGCTCCTTACGGGCGCCAGCATAGGAGTCCGGCACAACGGCGGGTCTCCACGGAAACAGGGTCGGGAATTGCATGCCATTGCAAGCCGCCCTGAAACCTTAACCCCCAGCATCCACCCCAATCTGGGCGAAAGAAGCAAACACCAGGGACTTCATCGATGTGCCCTTCAACGGATTTTTAGGCCCGTCCTGGGAATCGACTGCTCTGACTAGGATACTGCGCCACCATTATGCAAAGGATATTATAACACAAAACCGCCCGCGTTTCAAGGGGCGGTTTTTCGGCGTATTCGGCTGTTTTCGCCCGAATTCGGCGTTTATGTAAGATTACATTACAAGACTGACCGCAATTCCGAGCAGTATGCCCATAAGCGCTTGGAAGGGCGTGTGACCGAGCTGCTCCTTCAGTTCGCGACCGAACAGCTCGGGCGTCTGCTTGTCCTCGTTCTGCATCATCACGTTGAGTATCTGCGCGTGATTGCCCGCCGCGCGGCGAACGCTCGTCGCGTCAAAGATGACGATAAACGCGAAAATTGCCGCAAGTCCGAACTCGACCGAGTCAAATCCTTTCAGCTTGCAGACCACGCCCGCCACCGCGCAGATGCACGCCGAATGTGAGCTGGGCATTCCGCCCGCGCCGAACAGGCGGCGCATGTTGAGCTTTTTGTAGCGCGCAAGCTCGATTATCACCTTCAAAACCTGCGCGAGCGTCCATGCGACAAGCGCCGCATTTATCACGCGGTTTGAAAATACGTTTTGGAAAAACATCGCGATGTTATGGAGCACTTCTATTCTCCTTTGCAATAAAGCGGTCAAAATGTCCGGTTTTCCAACTCGTCGCACAGCCCGACAAGCTCGTCCGCGCCGACGTATCCCGAGAGCGCGTCCTTGGCGGCGGCGGTCAGCTTGTGCGCAAGCTCGCGGCACTTGTCTATGCCGAGCTCGCTCGCAAACGTGCTCTTGCCCTGTCGTACGTCCGCTCCGGTGTCCTTGCCGAAGCTCTCGGCATTTCCGACCACGTCAAGCAGGTCGTCCACCACCTGGAACGCGAGTCCTACGTTGCAGGCATACTCCCGCGCCGCTTCGCGCCCCCTCTCGTCCGCGCCGCCGAGTATCGCCCCCGCCTCGCACGCGGCGATGAACAGCGCTCCGGTCTTTAGCGAGCAAGTGCGCACCAGCCGGTCGAGGTCGGCGCCGCGATGCTCGTTTTCGAGGTCGAGAAGCTGTCCGCCGCACATTCCGCCCGCTCCGGCGCCGTGCGATATGACGCGCATCGCCTCCACCGCGCGGTCTGTGTTCTCGTGAGCGACCGTCGACTCGAGCATGTGCTCAAACGCGTAGGTCAGCAGCGCGTCGCCCGCGAGCATGGCGTTTGCCTCGCCGTAGACTATGTGATTTGTCGGCTTGCCGCGGCGCAGGTCGTCGTTGTCCATGCAGGGCAGATCGTCGTGTATCAGCGAGTAGGCGTGTATGCACTCTATCGCGCACGCGAAGTCGATGGCGTCGTCGAAACTGCCGCCGAACAGCTCGCAGAACTCGATGAGCATTATCGCGCGCAGTCGTTTACCGCCCGCAAGCAGGCTGTACCGCATCGCCTCGTACAGCAGCGCGGTGTCCCCCTCCGGCGGAAGAAGCCTGTCGAGTGCGGCGTTGATCTTTGCCAGAAGCTCGTCGCGGCGTGTGCTCACTGGGGTATCTCCATCTCGGCGAACGGCTCGGTAATCGGCTCTCCGTCATCCGTCTTGCCGACGAGCAGGCTGACCTTCTTCTCCGCGTCCTCGAGCGTCTTGTTGCAGCCGCGAAGCAGCGCCGCGCCCTCCTCAAAGAGCT
>CAMNWZ010000047.1 GCA_946566645.1 uncultured Clostridia bacterium | reverse complement strand
TCCGACTGTCCTCCGTCCTCCGCCGTAAGTCCGAGCTTCTGGATGAACGCGCGGAATTCGAGCCGCAGAAACATCTTGTACAGCGCCGCGCGGTCGAAGTTTGCCGGCTTCAGGTCGGAAGGACCGAAGTCGAGCGGCATGGCGCGGTCGATGGTCGCAAGCTCGTAGCTCTGATACGCCATCTCCCGCCCCGATTCAAGCTTTGCGCGCATGCCCGGCTTGATGCGCGGGTCGTCGAGGTTTGCGTACACGCCGTCGAGCGTGCCGAACGCGGTTATCAGGTCGGTCGCGCCCTTCTTGCCTATGCCCGCGACGCCGGGGATGTTGTCCGACGCGTCGCCCATCAGCGCCTTGAGGTCGATGAGGCGGATAGGCTCAAAGCCGTACTCCTCCATGAAACTCTCGGGGGTGTACAGCTTGGTGGTGGTCTGACCCTTCGCGGTGGATACATATCTGACCGACACGTCCGCGCTGGTGAGCTGGAGCATATCGCGGTCGCCGCTTACGACGAGCGTCTCCTCCCCCGCCTCGGCGTTCATTCGACTTAGCGTGCCGATTATGTCGTCCGCCTCGTAGCCCTCGGTCGCGAAGTGGCGGATGCCGCACGCGTCGAGCAGCTCGTTTATCGGCTCCCACTGCTCGGCAAGCTCGGGATCCTGCGGCGCACGCTGCGCCTTGTACGCCTCGAACGCGAGCTTACGCTTGGTCGGCGCGCTCGTGTCAAACGCGACAAGTATTCCGTCCGGCTTCTCCTCCTCGAGCAGCTTCAGCAGCGTGGAGAAGAACCCGTAGATGGCGTTGGTGTGCAAGCCGTCCGACGTGGTAAACGGTCGGATGCCGTAGTACGCGCGATGGACAAGGTTCGAGCCGTCGAGCAGCATCAGTTTCATGTGATTATTCCTTTACAGCCTTCACTCCGGTCGGAGTGTCGATGAGTTTTATACCCTTCGCGGCAAGCTCGTCGCGGATGCGATCCGCCTCCGCCCAGTTCTTCGCCTTCTTTGCCGCGGTGCGCGCGTCGATGAGCGCCTGAGTCTCGGCGTCGGGGACGAATTCGTCCTCCTTCTTCTCCGGCTCGCGCGCGATGTCGATGCCGAGTATCTCGTCGAACTTGAGGAGAAGCTCGTAGATGTCGTTCGACTTCTCCGCACGGCGGGCGGCATTCCAGACAACACCGAGCGCCTTGGGTATGTTCAGGTCGTCGTTTATCGCCTCCTCGAACGCGCCCATCAGCTCGGCGCGCTCGGCTTCGGACAGCTTGCCCGACGCTCCCTTGTGCGCAAGCGTCGCGGCACGGAGGTTCTTAAGCCCCGACTTCGCGCCGTCCATGCCCTCGAAGGTGAAGTTCAGCTTGTTGCGATAGTGCGCGCTGAGGCAGAAGAATCGGTAGTCGAGCGGGTCGTAGCCGCGCTTTTTAAGCTCGTCGACGGTATAGACGTTTCCGAGCGACTTGGACATCTTGCCGCCGTCCACCTGCAAAAACTCGCCGTGCATCCAGACGCGCGCCGCCGGGTGACCGAACAGTCCCTCGCACTGCGCTATCTCGTTTTCGTGGTGTATCGGTATCGCGTCCACGCCGCCGGTGTGTATGTCGAACTCCTCGCCAAGATATTTCAGTCCCATCGCCGAGCACTCGATATGCCAGCCCGGGTAGCCCATGCCCCACGGCGACTCCCACTGCATTATGTGCTCCTTGGGCGCCTTCTTCCAGAGCGCGAAGTCGGCGGGGTGATGCTTCTCGCTGTTCACCTCGACGCGCGCGCCCGCCTGCTGCTCCTCGAGATTAGCGCGGCTCAGGCAGCCGTAGTTCGGCAGCTTGCCGATGTCGAAATAGATGCCGTCGGAGGTCTCGTAGCCGTAGCCGCGCTCCTGAAGCTTGACGACATAGTCTATCATCTCGGGGATATGGTCGGTCGCCTTGCAGATTATCTCCGGGCGGCCGATGTTCAGCGCGTCTATGTCCTTGAAGAACTGCTCGGTGTAGAAGGCGGCTATCTCCCACGGCGTTTTCTTCTGCTCGCGGGCGGTCTTTGCCATCTTGTCCTCGCCCGAGTCCGAGTCGCTGACAAGGTGTCCGACGTCGGTTATGTTCATCGCGTGCCTCAGCTTGTAGCCGTTCCACTTGAGAACGCGGCGCAGCTCGTCCATAAACACATATGTGCGCAGGTTTCCGATGTGCGCGTAGCCGTAGACGGTCGGGCCGCAGGAGTACATCCGGACAGTGTTTCCCTCCAGCGGCTTGAACTCCTCCTTTTTGCGGCTCAAAGTGTTGTAAACTATCATATATTATCGACCTCCGTGTCTGTTTTGTCCCCCAAAGTTTTCTCGAGCGCCTCTATCCGCACCCGCAGCCTGCACAGCTCCTGCGCGACCGGGTCGGGTATGTGGATCTGGTCAAGCTCGCTTGCCCGCGCGTCCACGCGCTCGCCGTTTATCCGCACCACCCGCGCAGGCACGCCGACAGCCGTTGCTCCCGCCGGTATCTCGTCGAGCACCACCGCGCCCGCCGCAATCTTTGCCCCGTCGCCGACGGTGAACGGACCGAGCACCTTCGCGCCCGCACCGATGACCACGCCGTTCCCTATCGTCGGATGGCGCTTGCCCGCGTGCTTGCCGGTTCCGCCGAGCGTCACGCCCTGGTATATCGTCACGCCGTCGCCGATGACGCAGGTCTCGCCTATCACAACGCCCATGCCGTGGTCAATGAAAAGCCCCCTGCCTATCTCCGCGCCGGGGTGTATCTCGATTCCGGTGAAGAACCGTCCGAGCTGGGACACCCACCGCGCAAGCCCCTTGAGATGCATCTTGAGCAGCCTGTGGCTTGCCCGATAGTAGAGCACCGCGTGAAATCCCGAATAGAGAAAAAATATTTCAGCCGAACTGCGGGCAGCCGGATCGCGCTCGCGTATCGAACGCAGATCGGCGCGCATCTTTGCGAAAAACACTGTAAAAGACCTCCCGGTTTAGAAACTGCTTATCACATCCCGGTTCTTAATACAGTATTCGGCGCCCGACCAGAGTGTTACCGCGGCAACCACCCACACGATTATGTCACTGTACAGAATATCGAACACCGCTCCGCTCGTGAGCGGTCCGCCCTCGAAGAACAGCGGCGTAAGCAGTGCGCCGATCCCGATGCACTGCACGACCATCTTCACCTTGCCGCTTACCGACGCGGCGAGCACCCGTCCCTCGCTCATCGCGACCACGCGAAGCGACGTGACAATGAACTCGCGCGCGATTATGATTATCGCCGCGATAGCGCTGACCGTGCCGTCGGACACGAGCAGCATGAGCGCCGAGCATATCAGCAGCTTGTCCGCCAGCGGGTCGATGAACTTTCCGAACGTCGTCACCTGGTTGTAGTGCCGCGCGATGTAGCCGTCCAGCTTATCGGTCGCGCAGGCAACGACAAATATCGCGAACGCCACATACCACGGCAGAAAGTACCATGCCGCGATGAAAAACGGTATCATAGCTATTCGGATAAGCGTGATGATATTTGCGGTTTTCACGAACAATACCTCCTAAACAGGGGTGTTTAGAGCATCTTTCCGAACAAGTCTCCGTCCATGACATCTTCGATGAGCACAGTCTTGATGTCCCCCGCCTTCGCGCTTCCGCGCGGCGGGAAGAACACCTTGCCGTCTATCTCCGGCGCGTCGGCGTATGTCCTGCCGAACGCCATCTTGATTATCGGGTCGGCACCCTCGCAGAGCACGTCTATCGTCTTGCCGACGAGGCTCTCGTTGTACTGCTCGACAATCTCGTCGCGAATCATCTCGGCAGCCTCCATACGCCGCGAGACGACGTCCTCGTCCGGTCGCTCCATCTCCGCCGCCGGTGTGCCCTCCTCCGGCGAGTAGGCGAAGAATCCGGCACGCTCCGGCTTGTACTCGCGGAGGAAGTCGCACAGCTCCGCGAACTCCTCCTCGCCCTCGCCGGGCAGTCCTATGATTATCGAGGTGCGTATCACAACGCCGGGCAGCTCCGCGCGAAGCCTTGTGAACAGCCCGCGTATCTGCTCGCCGTCGGTGCGGCGTCTCATCGCTTTAAGTATGCCCGAATTGACGTGCTGTATCGGTATATCCAGACAGCGCAGCACCTTGGGATTGCGCTTTATGCAGTCGATAAGCTCGTCGGTCACGCCCTCGGGATAGAGATAGAGCAGCCGCAGCCACTGCACCTCCTCGAGCGCGCAGATGCGGTCGATAAGCTCGGGCAGCGCCGCTTTGCCGTAGAGGTCGCGCCCGTACATCGTCAGGTCCTGCGCGACAAGGATTATCTCCTTCGCGCCCATCTCACTGAGAGCCTCCGCATCATCGAGTATCTTGTCCATCTCACGGCTGCGGAATCTGCCGCGAAGCGACGGTATGACACAGTATGCGCAGTTGTTCGAGCAGCCCTCGGCGATCTTGAGGTACACCGAAAAGCTCTCTCCAGTGACGAATCGCGGGCACTCCTCAAGCGGTGCGTTGATGTCGCCGAACGCTGTGACTCCGGTCTCGCCGCCTGTCACCCGCTCGACCACCTCGACTATTTCGTCGAAGCTGCCGCAGCCGACCACCGCGTCCACCTCGGGAATCTCATCCATTATTTCGCCGCGATAGCGCTCTGCAAGGCAGCCCGCGACGATTATGTGCTCGACGTTTCCGCCTACGCCGTCGACACGGTTCTTCACCATCGCGTCGACTATCTCGTGGATATTCTCGACCGACTCAAGGCGCGACGCCTCGATAAACGCGCAGGTGTTGACGATGACCACCTCGGCAAGCTCGGCGGTCTCGAGTATCTCATGCCCCGCGTCCATCAGCCGCCAGAGCATCTGCTCGCTGTTTATCAGGTTTTTGTCGCATCCAAGCGACACAAGACCTATCGTTGCCATTCTAGTCCTCCGTATACCTTCTGAGTATAGGCGAGATCTCGTCCCACCTGAATCCCTTGCGTGCCAGGGCATCGGACACCTTCTTAGCCGCCTTGCGGTCGAGCGGTTCGCCGTGGCACTTGGAGATTATGAACGCCTCTATCGCGTCCTCGCTCGACTCAAGCTCGCCTATCGCGCAGTCGATGTAGTCCTCGTCCACGCCGCGGTTTCGCAGCTCGGCGCGTATGCGTATCTCGCCCCATCCGCGCGCCGCTCTGTCCTGCGCGAACATCCTCGCGTATTCGGCGTCGTCGATCGCGCCCATCTCCTCGAGCTTATCCGCCGCACGCTCGGCAAGGAACGGATCGTGCCCCTTCTCAACGAGTTTTTCGACCAGCTTCTTTCTCGTCAGCGCGCGCATACCGAGCTGATACGCGCCCGCCTCCAGCGCCGGCATGGTGAGCGTCCGAAGCAGTTCCGCCTCGCCTTCGTCGTCAAGCTCCAGTCCGACCAGCGGCAGAAGCTCGGTCTTGTCCGCTTTGCAGACTATCTCGCCGTATGGGTCGAGCTCGATGAGCGTTCCGCCCTCGCCCTGCCTCACCGACAGGATCTTTGCCATGGCTTATTCTTCTTCGTCCTCCGCCTCGACCGATACCGCCTTTGCGGTCGACTTGGCGGTTGCCTTGCCCGCAGCCGCCTTCTTCTTCGCGTTGAAGATGGTCGGGTCCTCGAGATACGCCGTGCGTATCTGCTTCTCTATCTCTTGCGCCACGTCCGGATGCTCGGTGAGATAGTTGCGCGCGGCGTCGCGTCCCTGTCCGATGCGATCCTCGCCTATCGAGTACCACGAGCCGCTCTTGGTTATCATGCCGCCGCGCTCGCCCAGCTCGACTATCTCGCTCTCGTGGCTTATGCCGGTGCCGAACATGATGTCGAAGTACGCCTCGCGGAAGGGCGGCGCCATCTTGTTCTTGACCACGCGCGCGCGGGTGTAGACGCCGATGTTCTCGCTGCCCGACTTTATCCAGTCGGCGCGGCGGATGTCGATTCGCACCGACGCGTCGTACTTCAGCGCGCGGCCGCCGGTCGTGACCTCCGGGTTTCCGTACATCACGCCGACCTTCTCGCGCAGCTGGTTTATGAACACGACCGCGCAGCTGCTCTTTGCCATGACGCCCGCGAGCTTGCGGAGCGCCTGGCTCATCAGCCGCGCGTGCAGTCCGACGAAGCTGTCCCCCATCGAACCCTCTATCTCCATCTTAGGCACGAGCGCCGCGACCGAGTCGACGACTATCAGGTCGACAGCGCCGCTGCGCGCGAGCGATTCGGTTATCTCAAGCCCCTGCTCGCCGTCGTCCGGCTGGCTTATCAGCAGGTCGTCGACATTGACGCCGAGCGCCGCCGCGTACTCCGGATCGAGCGCGTGCTCCGCGTCGACAAACGCCGCAACTCCGCCCGACTTCTGCGCCTCGGCTATCATGTGAAGCGCAAGCGTCGTCTTGCCCGACGACTCCGGTCCGTATATCTCGATTATGCGTCCGCGCGGGATACCGCCGATTCCGAGCGCGAGGTCGAGCGACAGCGATCCGGTAGAGATCGCGCTGACCTGCATATCGCTTTTCTCCCCGAGACGCATGACCGCGTTCTTTCCGTACTTCTTTTCGATGTTTGCCAGTGCGGTTTCAAGTGCTTTTTTCTTTTCGCTGTCCATATCCCAACCTCCACGAAAGTTTGTTCTGTTACATTATATAACTAAATTTGAAATTAGTCAAGCCCACATTTCACTACCCGCTCTATGCCGGCAAGGTCGCGGACTATCTCGTCCACCGTCCATCCGGCTCGCGCTAATATATCCGCCACCGCTCTCGCCTGACCCGCGCCGACCTCGAACATCGCCCTGCCGCCGTCGTTTAGGCAGCGCTTGAGATTTCGGGCAAACGCGCGGTAGAAGTCCAGTCCGTCGTCACCCCCGTCGAGCGCCGCCATCGGCTCGTAGCCGCGCACCGATCGGTCGAGCGACTCGAGGTCTCCGTGCGGGATGTACGGCGGGTTTGAGACAATGACATCGAACTTTCCCAGCGCCTCGGGCAGGGGCAGCGTCGCGTCCTCTCCGACAAACAGCGCTCGCGCCGACAGTCCGAGTTTTCTGGCGTTTCGCCGCGCGACCGCGAGCGTGGGTTTGACAAGGTCGCAGAGCACGGCGGTCGCGTTCTTCACCTCGGCTATGGCGCAAAGTCCCACACACCCGCTGCCGCAGCATAGGTCGAGCAGCCGTCCGCCCTCGCCGAGCGCGTCTATCGCCTGTTCGCAGAGTATCTCGGTGTCCGAGCGCGGGATGAGCGTGTCGCGCGTGACCTCTATCGTTCTGCCCATGAACTCCCACTCGCCGAGTATGTACGCAAGCGGCTCGTCGGACAGCCGACGTGTCACCAGCTCGTCCACCGCCGCCATCTTCTCCGCCGTCACATGGAGCTGCGCGTCGCGGACAAGCTCGTCGCGGCTCTTGCCGCAGGCGTGGCACACGATGAACCGCGCCTCTATCTGTGCACCGCTCACTCCCGCCTGCTCGAGCCTTCGCCGCGTGTCGAGCAGCAGCTCGTGATATGTCGCGCTCACCAGCGATCCTCGCCTTCCCGCTCGGGCAGGACTGCCTTGAGCGACGCGAGCGCGGTCTCTATCATCGCGTCGTCCGGCTCCTTGGTCGTGAGGTTCTGAAGGAACATTCCCGGCGCGCGGAGTATGCGCGAAAGCCGGTTGTCGTGGCGTCCGACCCACATGTTCAGCTCGTAGCTTATCGCGACTATGACCGGAAGCAGCGCAAGCCGCAGTCCCGCGCGGGCGAAGGTGTTCGATATGTTCGCAAACCCGAGCAGGCTGGTGACGAGTATGCTTATGATTATCACAACAAAGAGGAAGCTCGTGCCGCATCGCGGATGCTGTCTCGGCTGCGGGCGGACGTTCTCGACGGTGAGATCAAGCCCCGCCTCGTAGCAGTAGATCGACTTGTGCTCCGCGCCGTGATAGGCAAACGTACGCCGCATGTCCTTCATGCAGCTCATCAGCGCGAGGTAGCCGATGAAGATGACAATGCGTATCGCGCCCTCCACAAGGCTTCGCCAGATTCCGGTGCCTATCCACCGTCCGAGCAGCCCCGCAAGGAAGCTGGGCAGCAGGAAGAACAGCGCGATAGGCAGAAGTATGCCGAGCACCAGCGCGAAGGTGGTGATAAACCCGTCCACCGTCTTCTTGGAGAAGTGCTTTGACAGCCACTTGTCGAACCTCGACGGCTCCTCGTCGTCCTCCTCCACCGCGAGGTCGGCGGAGCGCATGAGCGCCTTGACCCCCACCGCCATTGACGAGCCGAAGCCGACGATGCCGCGTATCAGCGGCACGCCCCAAATCTTGTGCTTCTCCTTCGGAGCGACATAGTCCTCCACCTCGGTGACAATGCCGCTTGGCGTGTTCACCGACAGCGCGACCTTGTGCGGTCCGCGCATCATAACGCCCTCTATCAGCGCCTGTCCGCCTATGGATGTCTTGAATTTGCACTGTGTCTTCTTCACTGCTTTTTACTTCCTTTTCCTGTTTTCCGCGTCGAGTGAGAGCGGTATGCGAATAGTCACCGCTGTGCCCTCGCCGACGTTTGATTCTATGTCCAGCCTGCCTCCGTGCAGCTCGACAATCTCGTTTGCGACCGCAAGTCCTATGCCGCTGCCGCGCGTCGAGCTTGCGCCTTTGTAAAACTTCTGCTTGACATACGGCAGGTCGGCTGCCGGTATGCCGTTTCCGAAGTCGCGTATGCGTATCGCAACCTCGCTGCCGTCGAATGTTATCGACGTGGCTATCCGTCCGCCGTCGCCGCCGTGCTTTGCCGCGTTATCGAGGATGTTGTAGAACACCTGCTTTAAGCGCTCGGCGTCGCCGGTTATCTCGGGGACATCGTCGGCGCAGCTGTACTCGAGCTGTATCCCCTTCTCCCGCAGCGTCTGCCGATAGACAAACACGACCTCCTCAAACTCCGCGGCTATGTCTATCTGCTCCATCTGAAGTTTCAGCCGGCCGCCGTCCATCGAGGTAAAGAGCAGCAGCTCCTCCACAAGCGATGTCAGCCGCTTCGCCTCCTTGAGTATCGTCTCGGACGCCGCGCGTATCTCGTCTCGGTCGTCCATGTACTGCACCGTCTCCGCCCATCCCGCTATCGCCGTCAGCGGTGTGCGAAGCTCGTGCGAGACCGACGCGATAAAGTCGTTTTTCACCTTCTCCGCCTTGGATATCTCGGTGGACATCTCGTTTATCGTGTCGCACAGCTCGCCTATCTCGTCGTTGAACTCCTTGTCTATCTGCGCGCCGTAGCTGCCCTCGGCTATCTTCTTCGCAATGCCGTTTATCTCGCGGACGGGGTTGACTATCGAGCGGATGAAGAATCGGTTGGAGAGCACGACGAATCCGAAGACTATAAGTCCCAGTCCGGTCGCGAAAAGTATAAGGATGAGCACTCGCGAATCGACGAGCGAGAGGCTGGTGACATACCGCACCGCACCGACCGTCTGTCCCGACGCGAGCTGTATCGGGCAGCTCACCGACATTATCCGCTCGCGGGTGTCGCTCGACCTACCGCTCCACGACCGCACCGCGCCGCTGGATATCGCATCAGCTACGTCCTGGGTGTCCACTGCCGTTCCCGCAGGCACGCCGGACGACGAGAATATCAGCCTTCCGTTCGAGTTGACAAACTCAAGCTCGAGACGCTGGCGGTCGGGAAAGTTTTCGACATACGACTTCGCGTAGGAGTAGTAGGTCGAGTAGCTGGATGTATACGAGCCGTTGAAGGCGCGCGCCGTCGCGACCGCGTTCTGCTCAAGCGACACGCGCATGTTCGAGTAGTGATAGCTCACGATGAAGGTGCTGAAGGATACGACGGCGACGAGCAGCACGACGATAACAACGCTGAGACTGTTAAGCATCCAGCGCCGTTTTATTCCCATGCCGCGCCGCGGTCGGGTCGCCTCTATCTCTCTGCTCTCTGCGTTCAAAGCACCGCGCTCCTTGTCGTCTTACTTGCCCCACTTGTACCCGAATCCCCAGACGGTGCAGAGAAATTCGGGGTTCTGCGGGTCGGTCTCTATCTTCATGCGAAGACGGCGGATGTTCACGTCCACTATCTTCAGGTCGCCGAAGTAGTCCTTGCCCCATACGCTGTGAAGTATGTCCTCGCGACTCATCGGCTTGCCCGGGCTCTCCATGAACAGCTTGATTATCGTATACTCGACCTGCGTGAGCTTTATACGCTTCGCGCCGCGGTCTAGCGTGCGGTTTTCCATGTTCAGGATGAACGGACCGCGCCGCAGCTCATCCTTCGACTGGGTATTCTCCTCAATGCCCACCCGTCGGCAGACCGCGTCGATGCGCGCCGTAAGCTCGGTCGGCGAGAACGGCTTTGTGACATAGTCGTCCGCGCCGGTCATAAGCCCCGTCACCTTGTCTATCTCCTGCGTGCGCGCGGTAAGCATGATTATTCCGATGTTCATGTTGGTTGCGCGGATGCGCCGGCAAACCTCAAATCCGTCGATGTCGGGCAGCATTATGTCGAGCAGCGCCACCGACACGTCCGGATTTTCGGCGAGCCGATCGAGCGCCTCCTCGCCTGTCGCGGCTTCGACCACCTCGTAGCCCGCGCGCTTGAGGTTTATCACCACAAAGCCGCGTATCGAGTCCTCGTCCTCGAGCACAAGAATCTTTCTCATCAGCTTGTCAACTCCCCTGTCAGCCATTCGGTCTGTATTAGTTTGAACGAGCCGGCCACCTCGTCGACGGTGGGAAGATACCTCTCAAACTCGGTGCCAGCCAAGTCCCCGAGCCGCACCGCGTAGATCGTGGACGCCACCGTCCGAGTGTCCGCGTTGCTTATCACCGCGCGTCCGGGCAGCTTGGAGCGGCTTATCCGGTTCTCGCCGGTCAGCGAGTATATCTCGAGCAGCGGAGTCGCCTCCCCCTCGTCGGAGACTATCGAAAAGACGACGACCCGCTCATCGTTCGATGCGCTTCGCCGATCGACCGCGAGGTTTGCGTTCTTCCACGCCTCGGGAAGCACCAGATACCATCCGTCCGACGTATTGTGGAAGGTCTGCATGACCTCCTGTGCCACGCCGTCGACCGTGTAGTTCCGCCACACTATCTTGCGAAAGACATCGTTTGTCGCGCGGTTGTTGTAGCTGCTGAGAATCACCGGCATCGGCAGGTCGAACACGCCGTCACCGTCTATGTCCTCGCCGTTCGCGCCGACATTTGCCACCACTTCCACGCTCTGACCGGTCTCGGGACTGAGCGTCACGTTGACAAGCGAGCCGTCGCGATATGCGCACACATCGGTTATCATCCGCTCCGAGCCGTCCGCGCTGGTGAGTCCGGTTATGAACACCGCCGGCGTCGCGTCGCGAAGATACCCCGTTTTTATGCGCCTAAGCGAGCTTATCCCCGCGCTCAGCGGCGTGGACGCGTCCATTTCGAGCTTGCCGTCCTCATCGCTGAAGCGGTAGACCTCCGCGACACCGCTCGAATACTCCGCGTCGTGCCGCGCGATTATCAGCTCGCGAGATCCGTCGCCGTTCAGGTCCAGCGCCGTATAGC
>CAMNWZ010000046.1 GCA_946566645.1 uncultured Clostridia bacterium | reverse complement strand
AACGTGGTCGAGATGAAGGACGTGAAGCTCGGATGGTGGGCAAAGCACCTGTCCAAGTTCGCGAGCCGCTCCGCCGCGGGAATAGGCATGGACGAGCCGTACAAGCTGCAGCTCGCGATAAACCTCGCGGGACTGCCGCGGATACTGTTCGCCTGCGTCTGCCATGTGTTCGGTAAGCTGTTTCACAAGAAGGGCGTGTTCTACAAGGTCGCGGGTCACGAGATAGCGGGCATAGACGGATTCTACTCGCACTCGAGCTTTGACGTGTACAAGACGATGGCGATACTCAACCCGCGCGAGCCGGACAAGGTGTGCGCCGAGATAAACGCCGAGACCGGCGTTGTCGCCTACCTCGTCGACGCGAACGACCTCGAGCGCGAGATACTCGGACGACCGCCGGTGCAGCCGGTAAGCGACGAGGTCTTCCTAGAGATGATACGCGACAATCCGGCGGGACAGTCGGACGAGCTGACGCCGCTGATAATCATTCGCAAAGCGGAGAACTGAGCAAAAAAGTGCGCGAAAAAATCCCGATGGAGTGTTCCATCGGGATTTTTACTGCGGTTAGTTGTTCCGCAGCAGGTCGCGGGCGAGCTTCCAGTTGGTGTGCGGGCAGAGAAGCTCGCCGCTCGCCTCCATATACGTCATGTAGTCGAAGCGCGAAAAGAGCATGCTTATCGGTCGATCGCGCTCATCGCGGCTTCGTCGGCGACCACGAACAGGCGCGGGTGGAGCTGAAGGATGCTCGCGGGCAGCCGCGGGGTTATCGGCCCGAACAGCGCGTCGCGCAGCGCCTTTGCCTTTGCTTCACCGTTTACAACAAGCAGCACGGTCTTTGCCTGCATAATGGCGCGGATGCCGATCGTCAGCGCGCGGGTGGGCTGATGCTCGCCCTCGCCGAAGAAGCGCGCGTTTGCGGCGATCGTCTCGGCAGTAAGCTCGACGAGGTGGGTGTTCGGCTCGAACGCGTCGGACGGTTCGTTGAAGCCGATGTGACCGTTCGGACCGAGACCGAGAAGCTGGAGGTCGATGCCGCCAAGCTGTTCGACAAGCGAGTCGTAGCGGGCGCACTCGGCGTCGACGTCGGCAGCCGTGCCGTTCGGAATGTTGTTCGCGCCGTCGGCGAAGTCCACCTTTTTAAAGAGATTTTCACGCATGAAATAGGCATAGCTCTGGCGGTCGTCGGCGGAAAGCCCGACATACTCGTCGAGGTTTATCGACCGCGCGCGGGAGAAGCTGAGACTGCCCGCCGCGACCTTGTGCGCGAGCTCGTCGTATATCCCGAGCGGGGTGGAGCCGGTCGCAAGCCCGAGCACGCAGTCGGGCTTCAGCAGCAGCTGGGCGGCGATAAGCTCGGCCGCCTTGGCGCTCATTTCGGCATAGTCGTGTGCTTTGATTATCTCCATTGTCATCCTCCGAATCGTATTTTCTCCATTGTATCACGTGCGCGGGCGAAGGTCAATCGTGCTTGCGATTTTGTGCAAAATGTGCTATAATCGAGCCGGAAACGGAGGGAATACAAGATGAAACTTGAACTGAGACAGGTGACCGTCGACGAGAAGCCGATACTCGCGAACCTGATGGAGAAGTATCTCTACGAGTTTTCGACGTGGGAGAAGACCGACGTCAGCGCGCTCGGACTGTACGGCTACGATTGGCTTGACTGCTACTGGACCGAGAAGGGTCGGTGGGCATTCTTCATTCTGGCGGACGGTAAGCTCGCGGGCTTCGTCATGGTCAACGACTATCAGGAGACGCCGGGCATAACGACCGATTACGCGATGAGCGAGTTTTTCATAATGAACAAGTACAAGCGGATGGGCGTTGGCAGCTACGCCGCGCGCACCGCGTTCGAGATGTTCAAGGGGAAGTGGCAGCTGAAATATCTGCCGTCGAACGTGCCGTCGCAGCTGTTCTGGGACAGGATAGTCCCGCAGTGCGCACCGAAGACCGCGGAATTGCACGTCGGGCTGGGAACGCCTTACCCGAACGGCGAACGCGGCAATGTCTGGACGTTTGACACGAGCAAGGGTTGAGAAAAGGATATAAAAACGGACTATCCTCTGCGGATAGTCCGTTTTTTGTTACATTATCGGCTCGTTATCCCAGTCGCCGACGAGCGGGCTGTTCATTATGCGAAACCTGGCGTTTGTGTCCCAGATGAGCCTAAGCTCGTCGAAGTTGCGGTCGGGATCGAGCATCAGCCGCGCGAGCGCGTCCAGTTCGGCGAAGTCGTCGGCGGCGAGTGAATCGAACTTGCCGTCTACATAGCAGGGCTGAAAGAGGTAGGAGATCTCGTCGTTCATCAGCGCGTGGAAATCGTAGAACAGGTAGCGGATGACCGCGCGCAGAGAGTTTGTGCCAAGCCCGTCGGCGTAGAGAAAGCGCGTGCCGTCGTCGCGACCCTCGCGGATGTCCAGCCACGCCCGCGCCGCCCAGTCGAAGCGATTTTCGGGCATGTCGTACTGGTCGAAGCCTATCGCCGCGTCGTAGAAGCCGTCGGCGTCGATGGTGCGCCAGCGCCCGTCCAGCCACACTTGGTTTATCCAGTGGTCCATGCTGACGCCGTCGCGGAAGTAGGGCGCAAATCCCGCGCGGCTGCGGCAGGGTATGCCCTTCGCCTTGTAGATGGCGCTCATAAGCACCGAGACGTACCGACAGGTCAGCACCAGCTTGTGTTCGACTTTGCGGTCGGGGACAAAGCCGCGCGCGTCGAGGCGCATGAGTTCGGCGGCGATGGCGGTCGCGGTGAGGAAGATGTCGTCCTCGCAGCGCATCCGCCACCTGGGATAGTCGTTCATGTCGCCGTAGCGCAGGTCGGCGTTGGCGTTTGTATTCCCCTCGCGCAGCGTGACACGGTGGATAATCTGATGTGAGACAAGTTCACCGAGCGCGCGCGGGTCGTCGGGAAGCGAGCGGAACAGGTCGGCGTACGCGCCGGCGTAGGTGTATGTGCCGGTTTGGCGGTAGTGGTCGAGCAGCTTTGAGTTCATAGCGGTATCCCTCCTTATCTGCCATCATACCATATACACGGCGGGAGCGCACGACTTTTTCTGCTGACTTACGGTGTTTCGCCGCGGGGCTGTCCGCAAAACGGCGGCAAAATCGGCGGGATTATTTGTGCAAACCGCTTGTTTTTTGCGTCGAGAATTGCTATAATATATTAAATATCCCGGCAATATGCTTAACAAAACCATGTGGGATGTGATGACTAATGGATATGACTACGACAAGCGACCGCAGGTGCTACGCAAACCGCGAGCTCAGCTGGCTGCGGTTCAACGAGCGCGTGCTCGAGGAGGCGACCGACCCCGCAAATCCGCTGTTCGAGCGGCTTAACTTTGTGTCGATATTCCAGAGCAACCTCGACGAGTTCTATATGGTGCGCGTCGGAATGCTTATGGACACGCTGGAGGGCGGCGTGACCGACGACAAGCTCGGCATGACCAGCCGCGAGCAGCTTTCGGCTGTCATCGAGCGCACGACCGAGCTTTTGGGTCAGCGCGACGCGATATACAGGTCGCTTACCGACGAGCTCGGACAGTACGGCATCGAGCTGTGCAAGTTCTCGTCGCTCAGCGACAAGCAGCAGGCGGTGCTTGAGAAGACATTCCGCGCGAACATCCTTCCGCTGCTCTCCCCGCAGATAGTGGGGCGCAAGCAGCCCTTCCCGTTCCTCGCGAACAAGGCGATATACGCGGTGGCGGCGCTCAAGTCGAAGAACGGCAACGAGCGGATGGGCATCGTGCCCTGCGACGAGGGAACGCTTCCGCGACTGATTAAGGTGCCGGGCGAGGAGGGCAAGCTGCTGCTCATCGAGGATGTGATAGCGGGATTTCTCGACCGCGTATTCGAGCACTACAAGGTGACCGGCGTGGTGCTCGTGCGCATCGAGCGCAGCGCGGACATCGACGTGGACGAGGGCGACTGGAGCGGCGGCGACATGCTGTCCGACGAGTACCGCAAGAGCATGGAGAAGATGATAAAGCGCCGCAAGCGCTTAAATCCGGTCAAGCTCGAGCACTACGGCAAGCTCGGCGACTCGATGCGGGAGAGCCTGAGCGGCTCGGTCGGAATACCGAAAAAGCAGATGTTTGAGAGCGGGATACCGCTCGACCTCAGCTTTATCCGCCAGATAAAGGACTATCTGCGCGGCAAGACCGAGCTGTTCTATCCGCGCCGCACGCCGCAAAACCATACCGCCATATCGCAGACCGAGCCGATGACCACACAGGTGCGTCGTCACGATCTGCTTCTCAGCTATCCCTACGAGAGCATACGACCGCTCATGCGGCTGCTTCAGGAGGCGGGCAGCGACCCCGAGGTCGTGTCGATAAAGATGACCCTCTACCGCGTGGCGGATAACTCTAAGATAGTGGAGGCGCTGGTGGACGCGGCGGAGAACGGCAAGGAGGTCGTGGTGCTGGTCGAGCTTCGCGCGCGGTTTGACGAGGAGAACAACCTCGGATGGTCGCGTGTGCTCGAACGCGCCGGCTGCCGTGTGATATACGGACTGGACGGCATGAAGGTGCACTCCAAGCTGTTGCTGATAACGCGCTATCGCGAGGGTCAGGTAGAGTACATCACGCAGGTGGGCACCGGAAACTACAACGAGGACACCGTGCGGCTGTATACCGACTACGCGCTCATGACCGCATCGCCCGAGATAGGCGCGGAGGCGGCAAGCGTGTTCAACTGCCTGTCGATGGGCGAAGTGGTGGAGCACACCGAGCATCTGCTCGTCGCGCCCAAGTGTCTGCGAAGCAAGATACTGGACAGGATAGACGAGGAGATAGCCTGCGCGCGGTCGGGCGGTGAGGCGTATCTCGGATTCAAGCTGAACGGACTTACCGACAAGGTGATAATAAGCAAGCTCATCGAGGCGTCTCAGGCGGGCGTGAAGATAGACCTGCTGGTGCGCGGAATCTGCTGCATCGTCGGAGGGGCGGAGGGGTACACCGAGAACATCCGCGTGTGCAGCATCGTCGGACGGTACCTCGAGCACTCGCGCATATACATCTTCGGCGCGGGGGAGAGACGGAAGGTGTACATATCCTCCGCCGACTTCATGACCCGCAACACCACAAGGCGCGTGGAGGTCGCGGCGCCGATATACGACGAGGGCATACGCGCGCACATCGAGAAGATGTTTTTCGACCAGCTTCGGGACAGCGCGAAACTGCGCGTTCAGCAGCCGGACGGAAGCTATCTGCTTATGAAGTCGGAGACCGACCCGTTCAACACGCAGGAGACCTTCGCGGACGAGGCGGCTTCCGGCGCGTGGTGGGGTGCTCCGCCCGAGCCCGCAAAGCCGGAGGTGAAGGCGGCTGTCGAACCGAAGCCCGAGCCGCAGCCTGAGCGGACAGTGCAGTCGGAGGCAAAGCCTTCGGTCGAACAGAAACCTCAGCCGAAGCGGGGATTCTTCGCGCGGCTGTTCGGGAAAAAGTGATTTCGAGAAAGTGAAAACTTTTTTATAAGAAAGGGGACTGTTTTATGAAGCGCATCGGATTACTGACCAGCGGAGGGGACTGCCAGGCGCTCAACGCCACGCTGCGCGGCGTTGCGAAGGGACTGTACAACCTCTACGGCAACGAGGTGGAGCTGTACGGCTTCATCGACGGCTACAAGGGACTTGTCTACGAGGACTACAAGAAGATGACCCCGCTCGACTTCACCGGACTGCTGACCGTCGGCGGCACGATACTCGGCTCGAGCCGCATGCCGTTCAAAAAGATACGCGAGCCGGACGAGAACGGACTTGACAAGGTGGAGGCGATGAAGTACACCTATCGCCGCCTGCGTCTCGACTGCCTGGTGGTGCTCGGCGGAAACGGCAGCCAGAAGACCGCGAATCTGCTGAGCGAGGAGGGGCTGAACGTCATCGGACTGCCCAAGACCATCGACAACGACCTGTGGGGCACCGACACGACCTTCGGCTTCCAGAGCGCGATAACGCTCGCGACCGACGTGATAGACTGCATCCACACCACCGCGTCGTCGCACAACCGCATATTCATCGTCGAGATAATGGGTCACAAGACCGGATGGCTGACGCTTAACGCGGGCATAGCCGGCGGCGCGGACATCATACTCATCCCCGAGATACCCTACGACATCGACTGCATCGTCGAGAAGATAAAGCGCCGCGCGGCTGCCGGCAACGGCTTTACGATAATCGCGGTGGCGGAAGGCGCCGTCTCCAAGAAGGTCGCGAAGATGGAGAAGGCGGAGCGCAAGCAGCACTTCGCCGAGTACAAGTATCCGTCGGTGTCCTACGAGATAGCGGACAAGATTACCGAAAAGACCGGCAAGGAGGTTCGCGTGACCGTCCCCGGACACATGCAGCGCGGCGGCGTTCCCTGCGCCTACGACCGAGTGCTGTCCAGCCGACTGGGCGCGGCGGCGGCTCAGATGATATACCACGAGGAGTACGGCGTGATGGTGGCGATACAGGAGCACGTCATAACGTCGGTGCCGCTGAGCGAAGTCGCCGGCAAGCTCAAGCTGGTCGACCCCGAGTCGGACATAATCGCGGAGGCACGCCTGCTCGGCATCAGCTTCGGCAACGACTGATTTTTACGGACGTGGGAAGGTTGGGGGACAGATGGATAGTCTGCTGCTGTCGCTTAGGATAGTCGCGCCGCTGTTCATAATGATGGCGCTCGGCTACGCGATAAAGCAAACCGGAATGATGAACGAGACGTCGGTTCGGCAGGTGAACAAGGTGTGCTTCAAGATTTTCCTGCCGCTGCTGGTGTTTCTGAACATCTACAACACAGACCTTGAGGAGAGCTTCAACGCGCCGCTGCTCACCTTCGCGCTGGTCGGGTTTGCGATACAGCTCGCAAGCTCGTTTGCGATAGTCATGCTCGCGCAGAAGGACAACTCGCGTCGCGGCGTGATGATGCAGGGAATGTTTCGCGGCAACTTCGTGCTTTTCGCCGTGCCCATGGCGACCTCGCTGTTCGGTGCGGAGGCCGCGGGCGAGGCGTCGATACTCATTGCGGTGATAATCCCGCTGTACAACGCGTTTGCGGTGATAGTGCTCTCGATGTTCGGCGGCGGGAAGCCCGACTTTCCCAAGATACTCAAGGGCATTGCGACAAACCCGCTGATAATCGCGTCGCTGCTCGGAATACTTGCGGTGGCTACGGGGTTCAAACTGCCCGACTTCGCGTACAAACTGGTCGACGACATAGCGGGCATAGCGACGCCGCTCGCGTTCATCATCCTCGGCGCGTCGTTCAGCTTCGGCGACGTGAGCGGATATGTGAAGGAGCTGTCGCTGACGCTCGGCATGAAGCTGGTGGTCTATCCGCTCATAGCAATCGTCGCCGCGATAGCACTCGGGTTCCGTGACGCGCCGCTGGCGGTGCTTATGACGATGTTTGCCGCGCCGGTAGCCGTGTCGTCGTTTACGATGGCGCAGCAGATGGGCGGCGACGACAAGCTGGCGGGTCAGATAGTCGTGTTCTCGTCGACTATAGCGATATTTACGATGTTTTTGATGATATTTGCTCTGAAAGAGCTGGCGTTCATCTAAATCAAAGGAGGTTTTCAAGCTATGTGGAACCGGATCGACACATCAAAGTATGAGGGCATGATAGCCGAGACTGTCTGCCACAAGGGACACGACGGCAAGATGGTAAAGACCTATCTCTCCCGCCCGATAGGGGAGACTTGTCTGCCGTCGATAGTGCTCATCCCGCACATGCCCGGCTGGGACGAGTGGTGCCGCGAGACCGCGCGACGCTTCAGTCAGCACGGATACGCGGTCGCCTGCCCGAACATCTATCAGGACTTCTCGCAGGGCACGCCGCAGGAGGCTTCACAGGCTGCGCGTGACGCGGGCGGAGCGAAGGACAAGAACGTGATGGAGGACACAGCGGGTTCGCTCGAGTATCTCAAGGCGCAGCCCTGGTCGAACGGCAAGGTCGGCGTCATCGGAATGTGCTCGGGCGGCCGCCACGCGTTCCTCGCAGCCTGCACCGTCGACGGCTTCGACTGCGCGGTCGACTGCTGGGGCGGCGGCGTGAGTCAGTCGAAGGAGGAGCTTAGCCCCGCGCGTCCGGTCGCACCGATAGACTACACCGAGAATCTGAACATCCCGCTGCTCGGCATATTCGGAAACGACGACCATATGCCCACGCCCGAGCAGGTGGACGAGCTTGAGGCGCGTCTCAAGGCTTGCGGCAAGGACTACGAGTTCCACCGATACGACGGCGCGGGACACGGATTCTGGTACTATCACACGCCGATGTACCGGCTTGAGCAGGCGATGGACTCGCAGGAGAAGGTGTATAACTTCTTCGAGAAACATCTCAGAACGTGAGCGGCGAGCCTTTCGTCGTGATGGCAAAGCCGGTGGGTTCGAGGTGCAACCTCGCCTGCCGGTACTGCTACTATCTCGGCACCGACGAGCTTATAGGAAACGCTCCGGCGGTGCGGATGGATGACGCCACGCTCGACGCGTTCATCAAACGATACATAGACGAGTGTCCCGGTCGGGTGGTGAGCTTCACCTGGCACGGCGGCGAGCCGACCCTCGCGGGACTCGACTTCTTTCGGCGCGCGGTCGAACTTCAGAAGAAGTATCTCGGCGAGGGAAGGGAGTGCTGGAACAACCTCCAGACGAACGGCATCCTGCTCGACGACGAGTGGTGCGATTTCCTCGCGGCGGAGAAGTTCGACGTGGGGCTGTCGATAGACGGCGCGAAGGCGGTGCACGACCGCTATCGCCTCGACCACCGCGACGAGGGGACATACGACCGCGTCGCCGCCGCGTGCGAACGGCTGAAAAGCCGCGGGGTGAAGCCCGACCTGCTCTGCACGGTGACGAGCGACTCGGCTTCCGACCCGCTTGCGGTCTATCGTGCGCTGCGCGACTTGGACACCGGATGGATGCAGTTTATCCCGATAGTCCGATGGAAGGACGACGGCACGACCACGCCCGATTCGGTCACACCCGAGGGCTACGGCGACTTCCTGCGCGACGTGTTCGCCGAATGGCTCTATCACGACCTCGGTCGGGTGGGGGTGCAGATGTTCGCCGAGGTCGCGCGGACTGTCGGCGGCGGGGGAAACCCGAGCCTGTGCACGATGGCCGAGACCTGCGGGCGGGTGCTGGTGGTAGAGCGGGACGGCGGCGTCTACTCATGCGATCACTTCGTCCGACCGGAGCACAAGCTCGGCGATGTCGAAACCGACGGACTGTCGGCGCTTGCGGACAGCGAGAAGCAGCGCGCGTTCGGCGAGGCGAAGCGGTCGACGCTCACTAATGAGTGCCGAAGCTGCAAGTATCTTCCGATGTGCGGAGGCGGCTGTCCCAAGGACAGGTTCGCGAAGTCGCGGGACGGCGAGGACGGTCAGTACTATCTGTGCGAGGGACTGAAGGCGTTCTTCGACTACGCAGTGCCGAGGCTTGAAGAGCTTGTCGCGCTTCAGCGGCAGCGGAAGTCGGTCGGCGAAATTGCGGCGGCGCTGCGCGAGCTTGAAAACGCGCGGTGGAAGGGCGTCGGTCGGAACGACCCCTGCATATGCGGAAGCGGTCGCAAGGCGAAGAAGTGCTGCTGGGACAGACGACCGTGAGGCTGCGAAACGTCGGACAGACGACAAAAAACGGAGCGGGTGACCGCTCCGTTTTCGTATGCTTTCGGGGATTATCGGACGAAATTCATCCGGTCGAACGGCTCGCGCTCCGGAAGCCCGAACTGCTCCTTGCCGAGCGCTATCGACTTCATCAGGAACACCATGTTGTTCGCGAGCGTGCGCATCTGCTGCATGCCCTCGGTGTCCTTGTCCGCCTCGCCGGGCAGCGCACCGTGGACACCGTTCCAGTACTGACCGCTCGCTATCGGCATCCCGCTTATGCCAAACATCTTGTTCAGTTCGTCGTAGGTGGCGGTGAGACCGCCCCTGCGCGCGACCGCGACCGCCGCTCCGACCTTCATTGTCTTGTCGAACGGAGTGCTGTAGAACAGTCGGTGCAGGAAGGACATGGTCGTGCCGTTTGCCGAGCCGTAGTAGACCGGCGAGCCGACCACAACACCGTCCGCCTCCGCAAACTTGGGCGCGGTCTCGTTTACCAGGTCGTTAAACACGCACCTGCCGTTCTTCTTGCAGGACATGCAGGCTATGCAGCCGCGTATGTCCTTGTTGCCGAACTGCACCGTCTCGACCTCGATGCCGTTTGCGGCGAACACCTTCTCCATTTCCTTAAGCGCGATGGACGTGTTGCCGTTCGGACGCGGGCTGCCGTTGAGCATCAAAACCTTCATACAGGCTCTCCTTTCGATGTTTGGATAGCTGCCGTTATTGATTATATGCGGCTTACAGCTCGATAAGCTCATATTCGCGGCTGCCGAAGCCGAGCGCCGCTGCTGCCTCGATGGTGTGCTCTCCGTGGCGCGACTCGATGCGCTCGAGCAGGTGGTCGCGGCCGGGGTCGTTCGACTTACGCACGAGGTCGACGCACGCCTGGTCGATGGCTATCGGGTCGAGCGACGCGAGTATCCCGATGTCCTTCATGCACGGATCCTCCGCAACGGCGCAGCAGTCGCAGTCGACCGACATGTTGCACATGATGTTGATATACGCTATCCTGCCCTTAAACAGCTCGACGACCGACTTCGCCGCGTCCGCCATCGCCTCGAGGAATTTGTCCTGCGGTGCGGTGTTCTCCCACAGGATGTTCTGATCCTCGGTCACGCCCGCCGAGTGGATGACCGACTTGCCCGCGCTGGACGCACAGCCTATCGACAGCTGCTTGAGCGCTCCGCCGTAGCCGCCCATCGGGTGACCCTTGAAGTGGGAGAGGACTATCATCGAGTCGTAGTTTTCGGTGTTCTTGCCGAGCAGGTTGTACTTTATCGCCTTGCCGTCGGGTATCTCGACACGGAGGTCGGGTCCCTCGGCGTCGAGCAGGTCGACATCGAAATACTTCGTCCAGCCGTGGTTGTCGAGCAGATGGAGATGCTTTTCGGTGGTGTTGCGCTCGCCGCCGTAAGCCGTGTTGCACTCGACTATCGTGCCGCCGACATGCTCGACTATCGGACGCCAGAACTCGGGATGGAGATAGTTCTGGTTGCCCTCCTCACCCGAGTGGACCTTCGCGGCGACCTTGCCGGTGAGGTTCGCGCCCAACTTGTCGAACATCTCGACCACCTTCTCGGGGGTGATTTTCTTTGTGAAGTATACTTTGGAAGCCATGTTTTTTCCTCCTTTGGGGATGATGCGCATACTTGGTATGCTTTGTTAAGTGTATTATAACACCTGGAGTGGGCTCCAAGTCAAGGGGTTTGGGAGAATTTGTCCGCAAGGGGGGATTGACAACGACCTGTCGATGTATTATACTAATTGCGGGAATGAATGGAAAAAGTCGGCGTGATTTTTGTCGATAATTCCGAAAAATTAAAGTAATAGGAGTGATTTCGCTATGTCCAAGCTCAAGAAGGTTAAGGTCGGCGTTGTAGGCTGCGGCGGTATCTGCAAGGGCACCTACATGGAGAACATGGTCAACACGTTCGAGATAATCGACGTTGTCGGCTGCTACGACCTGCTCGACTACCGTATGGACTACATGGTCAATAA
>CAMNWZ010000045.1 GCA_946566645.1 uncultured Clostridia bacterium | reverse complement strand
CACCATCGTGGACTTTCCGGCATAGCTGTGTCCGTTGATGAAGTAGACGTTTTCAAGATAGTGCTTTATCAGGTTGTCGCTAATCGGTATCTTCACAAGGTCTCCTCTCTCCGAGCGCTGCTGATTTAGTCGTCGGCGCGGTTGAACATATCGGCGAGGCTGAACGGCGGCAGTATCTTGTCAAGCAGGTCGAACAGCTCGCGCTCGTAGTCGACACGCAGCTCGCTGCGCTTGTCGAACACCATCGTCGCTTTGTTCTTCGGGGTGAAAGCCGACCACTCGGGCAGAGCGGGGGTGTTCGGGTTGCCGCTGCGCGCGAAGTTCACATACGCGCTGGACACCTGCTCCTCGACTCGCTCGGATATGCCGGGCATGCCGCAGTTCGGGACAAGCTCGGTGTTGTGGAAGACGTACGGGATGTCGGCGCAGTGCCACGCGGGCTTGCCGCCGTCTATCGGGAAGTCGAGCGCGAACATATAGCTGTACACCGGCGCGGTCGCGGTCGCCGACTTCTCCTCGATGTAGCGAAGCGTCGGCTTGCGGAAGATGTTGTCCAGCATCAGCACCTCGAGGTCATCGTGTCCGGGATACGCCTTCTTAAACAGCTCGACCACCTTGTCGGTGTGCCCTCCGTAGCGCTGCTCGAGGACGCCGTGCTTCTGCTCGGAAGTCATCCCTGCGCGGCCGGGCACTCCCGGTCCGAAGGCGGCAAACTCCGCCACGACCGTGCCCACCATCGTCGGGATTGTCTTCGCGTAGTCGCTGAATCCGACCTCGAGCGGGTCACCGAGATACCAGTCGTTCTTTATCGGCTCCCACGTGAGCGTCACGCCCGCCTTGCGAAGCTGTTTCTGCACCGCGTGGAACGCCTCGAACAGGTCGTGAAGCGGCATCGTCTCCAGCTTGCCGATGTCCTTCTCCTTCAGTCCGAGGTGCTCGAGCATCGCAAGCGCTATCTTGCGGTCGTCGCGCTTATCTCGTCCGCCGAAGTCGCCGACGCCGCTCATCACTATCATGCGGTGGAACAGCCCGTAAGCCTCGGGTATCTGTCCAAGGCAGGTGACCTTCATGCCGCCGCCCGACTGGCCGAATATCGTCACGTTGTCCGGATCGCCGCCGAAGCCCGCGATGTTGTCGCGCACCCACTTGAGCGCGACGACGATGTCCTCCATGCCGGCGTTGCCCGAGTTTTTGTACTTCGCGCCGAAGCTGCTCAGGTCGAGGTATCCGAGCATGTTCAGGCGGTGGTTGAGCGTCACCACGACCACGTCGCCGAAGTCGCAGAGGTTCGCGCCGTCGTAGGCGACCATCTCGAGCGACGAGCCTGCCGAGAATCCGCCGCCGTGCAGCCAGACCATGACCGGCTTCTTCGCGGTCTTCTCGAGCGACTTCGTCCACACGTTGAGATAGAGGCAGTCCTCGCTCTCCGGCCAGAAGCGGTGCGGTATCGCGACGTCGCCCATCGGGGACGCGGGGTCGAGCAACGGCGCGATATAGCCGTAGCTCGTCGCCTCCTTTACGCCCTCCCACTTCGCGACCGGCTTAGGCGGCAGGAAGCGCTTCGCCGTGGCATACTGGATGCCGTAGAAGTGGAACATTCCGTCAAGCTCAAAGCCGCGCAGCTTGCCCGCCTTTGTCTTGACTATCGGATAGTCCTCTCGCTGGATAAACTTCTTCATTGTATGTCCTCCTCAAAAAAATAATTTGGGGTTTTGCCGACAAAATCAGTTCTGCCCGTAGTACGCGTTCGGTCCGTGCTTGCGCAGAAAGTGCTTGCGCTGTACATATTCGGGCGCGGTTTTCGCTTTCGGGTCGAGCGCCCGCGTGAGCATTGCCATCTTCGCGACCTCCTCGAGCACCGCCGCGTGATAGACCGACTGCGCCGCGTCCTTCCCCCACGCGAACGGACCGTGATTTAAGCAGAGCACGGCAGGCGTGTGCGTCGGGTCGATGCCGCGCGCCGCAAAGGTTTCGGCTATCACACGACCGGTCGCAGCTTCGTAGTCGCCGTCCACCTCGTCGGGTGTCAGGTCGCGCGTGCAAGGTATCGCGCCCGCGAAGTAGTCGGCGTGGGTCGTGCCGTAGCAGGGTATGTCCTCTCTCGCCTGAGCGAACGCGACCGCGTGCGTGCTGTGGGTGTGAGTTATGCCGCCTATCTGTGGGAATCTGCGGTAGAGTTCGAGATGGGTCGGTGTGTCGCTCGAAGGTCGAAGCTCACCCTCCACGATCTTTCCGTCGAGGTAGACAAGCACGATCTTCTCGGGCGACAGCTCGGCGTAGTCCACCCCCGACGGCTTTATCGCGACGATGCCGCGCTTGCGGTCAATGCCGCTGACGTTGCCCCAGGTGTATATCACAAGTCCGCGATGTACAAGCTCCATATTCGCCTCATACACCGCTTTTTTGAGAGATTCAAGCATTTTTTGTTCCCTCCACAGCCGAGCGCTCCGCGTCGAGCAGCGACCGCCAGACCTTCATCCACGCCGCAAATCCGCGCGCTCCGTCAGGCGTCGGTTCACAGGTGCTGCTCGCGCTCAACGCGAACACTCTGTCGTTCAGATAATCGCAAAGCCGCTCGCCCTCCGACTTCCACAGCGCGTACGCCGCAAGCAGAGCCATCCCCCACGGACCGCCCTCCCCCGCCGTCGAAAGCGTGCTTACCGCCGTTCCGAGCGCGTCCGCCATCACCTGAGCACCGGCGCGCTCCGCCTTGAAAAATCCGCCGTGACCGGACATACGCGTCGGTCGCACCTTTTCCGCGCGGAGTATCTCCATGCCCGCGGCGAGGGTGGCAGTCGACGAGTAGAGCTGCGAGCGCATGAAGTTCTCGAAATTCATCCGCGAATCGGGCGTGCGGAGCACCATCGGACGACCCTCCGCAAAGCCGGTTATCGGTTCGCCGGACAGGTAGTTTATCGCGTAGACGCCGCCGCAGTCGGGCTCACCGCGCATCGCGGACGCGAACATCGCGTCGTATATCTCGCCTCGCGAGCGATTGCATCCGAGCGCGCCGAGCATCCTCTCAAACACGTCCGCCCACGCGTCTATCTCGTTTGAACAGTTGTTGCAGTGCACCATCGCGACCGGCGCGCCGTCCGGCGTTGCGACGATGTCCAGCTCGGGGTAGGGCTTGGAAAGCGGTTTCTCGAGCACCGCCATAAGGAACACCGACGTGCCCGCCGATATGTTTCCGGTGTTCGGCGACACGCTGTTCGTCGCGACCATTCCGGTGCCCGCGTCCCCCTCGGGTGGAGCGAGCAGCGCGCCCGGCTCAAGCTCACCGCTCGGGTCGAGCAGCAGCGCGCCGTCTTTCGACAGCTGCCCCGCGTCAACGCCCGCCGCTACCGGCTTGGGCAGTATGTCGCGAATCTTCCACGGCAGTCCTCTCGACGCGTGGCGAGTGTCAAATTTGTCGAGCATTATGTCGTCGTAGCACGAGCCGTCCAGCGGGAACATTCCGCTAGCCTCGCCCACTCCGACGCATATCCTTCCGCCCAGTCGCTCGTGGACGTATCCCGCAAGCGTGGTCAGTCGGTCGATGTCCGCTACATGCGGCTCGCCGAAGAGCAGCGCGCGGTCGAGGTGCGCGACGCTCCACCGCTGCGGCACGTTGAAGCCGAACAGTTCGGAGAGTTCCGCCGCCGAGCGCGCGGTCATCGTGTTTCGCCATGTGCGGAACTCGCAGAGCGGCCTGCCGTCGCGGTCGAGCGGCAGGTAGCCGTGCATCATGCCGCTGACGCCGAGCGCGCCTATCCTCGTTATCTTCGCGCCGTAACGCTCGAGCGCGTCGGCTTTCAGCGCGGCATAGCAGCTCTGAACACCGCGCAGCGCGTCGTCTATGTCATATGTCCACACGCCGTCCTTCAGGCTGTTCTCCCACTCGAAGGAGCCGCTCGCCAGCGGTGTGTGGCTGCGGTCGATGAGCACCGCCTTTATTCTCGTCGAACCGAGCTCGATGCCCAGCGCGGTCTCGCCCGACTCGACAGCCCTTCTCGCGCCGCTCATCTGCCGAACGGATTCTCGGTCGGATAGGGCAGCGACGCGGGCTGATTGTAGCTTATGTCGGCGATTCCGAGCAGTTTCAGCACCTCGAATATCGCCGCGCCATGCTCGCCGAACGCCACCGCCGCGTGGTGCGGGAAGCGCTTCTGAATGAGCACATGGCGGTAGAAGCGCGCCATCTCGGGTATCGCAAACGCGCCGATGCTGCCGAAGCTCTCGCAGTCCATGTCGATGACCTCGCCCTCGGCGACATACGCCTTTAGCTGCGTGTCCGCCGTCGACTGGAGGCGATAGACCGTGACCTTGCCCGGCTTGATGTTGCCCTCCATCGTGCCGCGCGTGATGTCCGGCTCGGGAAGCTCAGGCTCGAGATCGCGCTTCATGATGAGCTGGTACCCCATGTGCGGGTCTTTCAGCAGCGACGAGCAGGTGTTGCCGCAGTGGAAGCCCATGAAGGTCTCGCAGAGCTTGTACGGATGCTTGCCCTTTATCGACTTATCGTAAAGCGACTGCGGCACGGTGTTGTTTATGTCGAGCAGCGTCGTGGGAAGCAGGCTCACGCACGCGCCGATATACTCGCTGAGCGCGCCGTAGATGTCCACCTCGCAGCTTACCGGGATGCCGCGTCCGGTGAGGCGCGAGTTGACGTAGCAGGGCACGAATCCGAACTCGGTCTGGAATGCCGGCCAGCACTTCGCGGCGATCGCGACATACTCGCGCGCACCCTTGTGCTCGGCTATCCAGTCCTCGAGCGTCAGCTCGTACTGCGCAAGGCGCGGCAGCACGCCCGCGTAGGGGTTGTTCCCGCCGAGTTCCGTCTCCATCTCCGCCTGCTTTGCGGGGATGCGCGGGTCGTCCTTGTGCTTGTTGTAGGCGACGAGGAGGTCCAGCTCGCTGTTCTCCTCCACCGCTACGCCGAGGTCGTAGAGTGCCTTTATCGGCGCGTTGCAGGCGAGGAAGTCGTCCGGGCGCGGACCGAAGGTGATTATTTTGAGGTTCTTGAGTCCCACTATCGCGCGGGCTATCGGCTCAAAGCCGCGTATCATCTCCGCGACCTCGTCAGCCGTGCCGACCGGATACTCGGGTATGTACGCGCGGATGCCGCGAAGTCCGAGGTTGTACGAGCAGTTGAGCATGCCGCAGTAGGCATCGCCGCGTCCGTCGTGAAGGTCGCCGTCCCCCTCGGCTGCGGCGGCGAACATCACCGGCGAGCCGAACCACTCGGCGATGAGCGTCTCCGGCGTCTCCGGACCGAAGTTTCCGAGATAGACGACCAGTGCGTTTACGCCATTCTTGCGAACGTCTTCGACCGCTTTTTTCGCGTCGCGCTCGTTTTCAACGGTTATCGGGCACTCGTAGATGCCCTCGCCGTACGCCTTTACGACCGCGCTCCGACGGCGCTCGCTGAGAGCCATCGGAAAGCAGCCACGGCTGACCGCGATGATGCCGAGCTTGAGTTCGGGAATGTTTGCCATAATGAATTACCTCCGTTTTTATGTTTTGTGGATAAAAATCAACTTTTACCACTCGTTGATGAATTTAGCGCCGCCCAGCTTCCACCACTCCTCGTACATGTCGACATAGTGTGTGTGGATGACCCCCCAGTCGGTGCAGTGCGGATATTTCGTCCAGTTCATGTAGCAGTCACAGAACGCGTTTACCGACTCCTGCGAGAAGTTCTCGGTCATCGCGCGCGCCATGTCGATGATGTTCTCCGGCTTGTTCGGGCAGTCGGCGACCTGCTGCTCGAGCCGGCGATTGCAGGAGAAAAGCACCTCGTTTTCCTGCAAAATCATGCGATATACGCTGTAAATCAGCTCGGAAATGACGTGATACTTCATGTAGCAGTCGTCTTTGCGCAAGCAGCCCATGAAGTAGCCCTTGTTGAACAGCATGTTCGAGTAGAAGGTCAGCATCTTCTTCTCTCGCGCCTCCCTGTCGAAAACCGCTATCTTCTCAACCAGCTCGGGCACGCGTGGGTCGTCGCTGAACATCACCCGCGAGCCGATGTAGGTCGCCTGGGTCGGTTCGCTGCCCCGCTCGGCGACCGCGATGAGGTCGTTTATCGTCTTGTACTTCACGTCGAAGTAGCCCTCGGGATAGGTGCACTTTCCGGTTATCGCCTCGGCAAGACGGTGCTCGGCGCGCTGCTTCTCCCACTGCTCGTCGGTGAGAATGACGATGGCGTCGAGGTCGGAATCGGGACGCTCCTTCCCCTTCGCGACCGAGCCGTGGAAGATGAGCGCTATCACCCCCGGCTGTTCGCGGAAGTAGTCGCACATGATTTTCAGGCTGTCCTCGTGATGTTTAAGCATGGTTTTCCTCCTTCTAAGCCTATAATGTTTTCAGAATGTCTACCATTTCGCTCCAGTCGTGTATATGCAGGAACTCGAAATCGAACTTCGGGTTTGCATCCTGATTTGCTGTCCACACGCTCTTCTCCACGCTGTCGCAGGCGTAGAGCACCGGGAAGATACCGACGCCGTGCGAGCCGAGCACGTCCGCTTTGATGTTGTCACCGCAGTACCAGACCTCCGACGCGTCAAGCCACGCCCTTTCGAGCGCTATCTCGAACAGCAGCGGGTTCGGCTTGCGCACCGCGTACTCGCTTGACGCGATGATGAACTCGAATTCGTTTTCGGGCAGCAGCCGGTTTATCCGCCGCTCGAGCGCAAGTCCCGACCATCCGATGTTCGAGATGACGCCGGTTCGGATGCCCTGCGACTTCAGGTAGGCAAGCATATACTCCACATTCGGCATCCGCTCGCCGACCGACACCGCGTCCCACATGACCGTCTCCAGCTCAGCCATCGGCAGCGAGAACTTCAGCCCAAGCCGCTCGTACTGCGTGCGCAGCGCCTGCCACTCGTGTATCTCGAATCCGAGCTGACGCGCGCGGTCAAAGTCGGCGAAAAGTTTGTTTGCGAAGTCGTTTGACTGCTCCGGCGTGATGTTATGCGGGTTTTCGGTTATGTATTCAAACACCGCCTGTTCTCCGCGCAGGAAGCTGAACTCCTGCTCGTACAGCAGCGTGTGTCCGTAGTCGAACAGTATCATCTGCGGCTTTTTCATGCGAATTTACCCCGCTTTCAGAAGTTTTCACGCACCCATTTCACCGATTTCTCGATGGTGTCCAGCATCGGGCTTGCGCCATAGAACTCGACCGCGACACCGCTCGAGTAGCCGTCGGCTGTGAGCCGCTTTGCAAGCTCATTCATCCTAATATCCCCGCTTCCTACCGCGCAGGGCAGCAGCTGCATGCCGTCGGTGCAGGTCGGGATGCGCTCGCCCTCGATGCCGTGCGCGTACTTCCTGTCCTTGAGATGGACGTAGCGCACGCGGTCGCGAAGCAGGTCGTATGCCGCAAGCTCGTCGCCGCCGGTTATCCGAAAGTTTCCGGTGTCGAAGCAGCATCCGAGCGTCGGACAGGCGTCGAGGAAGGAGCGAAGCCCTTCGGCGCTGCTTATCGGCGACAAAAGATTGTCAAAATCCTCCATTATCAGCGAAATTCCATAATTTTCCGCTATCTCGGCGACACGGTTCACGCCATCCTTCATCCGCTCGACCGCATTCGCGCGCTCCGCCTCGCCGTCCTCCGGCGCGAAGAATCCGGGGATGACGAGCACCCTGTCCGCGCCCAACTCGCGCGTCGCCTCGAAGTAAGGCTCGCACTGGCTGAGCACGTCGTCGTTCCTGCCGAGATCCATGAATATCGGCACGCTCGCGACGGCAAGTCCGCCCGCCGCAAGCTCATCCTTAACCTCGCGCACGCGGTCTTTGAGGTTAAAGCTCGACACCTCGAGCGCGGTGATGCCAAGCTCGCAAGCCTTTCGCATCGCCCCCGCGACGGTCACGCCCTCCTGCTCGGCGACCGCTCGTATGTGGTCGTAAAAGGTGGATACAGTCCGCATACGCCCTCCGTTTTATCGGTTATTTTTCTCAAAAATTCCGTCGCTAACCTGGTGTTTTCTATCATTATATCACAAAGCGTTTCGCATGTCAAAGCCGCAAACGCGTTTTTTATCGGGCATGAAAAGAGGGACGCGCCGTCGGGTTTTCGCCTTCCGCGGCACGTCCACTCTATACCCGCGACGGTTTTCGACATTTATCGACATAAACGAACACCGTCTTGCGCAAAGATAAACGAATTTTGCGTCAGAGTCTTGATTTTTAACCACCTAACTGATACCATAATTATAAAGAAGGAAATATTTCCCAAGGAGAGGTGTCTATGGAGAAAACGATCTTTTTGCGTTCCCCAAAACTGTGTACTCTTGTCGCTCGATCCGGTATCTCGCCTCATCTGTACGGATACACGACTATCTGCATCGCCGTAGCTCTTATGGTGGAGTACGGCATCGGCAAATGCAAGCTCGTCTCCGACCTCTACCCCAGGATAGCCGAGATGCTCGGCACCACACCGTATAGCGTCGAGCGCAACATCCGCACCGCGATAAACTTCGCGTGGTCGGGCGGCTAGCTGAAACATTTCTACGAAGGCATCGGTCTGCACATCGACAAGCGCCCGTCCAACTCGGCGTTCATCTCGCAGCTCGCGAACATCCTGCTTACCGAAAGCGCTCACACGGGCAGCATCAAGGTGACTTGGGAGTGACGCTCACACTCCCGCGACCGCAGCCGTCTCTGCCTCCTTTGCCGCAGGTTTTCCGGCACGGACACGGTAGGAGGTGACCTGCGGTATCGTCTCGCCATCTATCTGGAGCGCGGTGGGCTGGTCAAAGGATACCTCTATCTCGCTGCCGGTCAGGATCTCCACCATCTTCTCACGCCGGACGTGCTCTCCCTTGAATATTGAGGGAAAGACGCCGAGCGTTTTCACTTTGCTCTTGCAGTGCATCACCACCGTTGTCACAAGCCCATCCTCGCGCAGTCTGTCCTGTCCCGGCGCGACCATCATGCCGCCGCCGTAATAGCGTCCGTTCATAGTCGGCGCAAGCCAGACGTGGGAATAGCTATGTACCGCTCCGTCCACGGTCACTGTCGCCTTGCGCGGCTTATAGTAAAACATCATGCCTTTGATGGCGATGGCAGCGTAGTTTATCGCGCCGTCCCCCTCCGCGCGCTGTTTGTCGCCCTCCTCGCAGCAATAGCCGTCTATGCCGTAGCCCACGCCGTTGAGAAAGAAGCGCGTCTCTCCGTTCACCTCCACGGTGGGAAGGCTTCGCAGGTAGTGGTTGAGCGGCACCAGACCGTCCCGCTCCCGCTCGCGCACGTCCGCCATGAAGTCGTTGCCCGAGCCGGTAGGATAATAGTAGACCGGATGCTCCGGCGCCCTTCCGCCGCAGTCGTTTATGAAGTGGTGCAGCGTGCCGTCCCCTCCGGACAGGACGATTTTGTCCTCCGACGCCGTCTTTCGCAGAAATTCCGCGGCATCGGTCTCGGTGATGTCCAGATAGGCGACGTCCTTTGTCTCAAGGATTTTCCCGATGTTTTCCGCGTTGCTTCTGCCGTTTCGGTTGTCGGCAAGCGGATTGTACAGAACATATATCATATCTCAGTCCTCCGGCGTCCAGCCGACCTCTATCACATCGTCGGTCTTGTACACCTTCACCGCGCGCGAAATGCAGTGTACGGTGTAGATGCTCTGAATACTTCCTATGATGAGCGACACTCCCACATATATCATCAGCGCGGTCACTCCGTCGAAGGGATTCAGTATCAGGAAGAATGCGAATACCGCGCCCACTATCCCGAGTATCAGGGATGGTATCCAGGTTTTGACACCCATTCTCCGCATCTCGACCGATATCTGTATGTCGAAGATGCTTCCCATAACTATGTATATTCCGGCGACGATGGGAAGAAAAGCCGCCGCGCCGATGGGATGTATGATGAGCAGAACGCCCGCGAGGATGCTGAAAATACCGAGCACCAGGTCATGCTGGAAGATCAGTCCGACAAACCCCAGCTCAAAATACCGAACTATCTCATACACTCCCGCTCCAATGCACATGACGCCCAGAATGTAGCAGACAGCCACGGCGGATATTTTCGGCCAGATGAGTGTCAGCACGCCTAAAACGAGCATGCAGATGCTTATGACTATCGCCCAGATGCGAAACTGTTTCCATTTTTCTTTCATCTTTAACACCTCTTACTGTTTTGAAAATGTCTTTCTCAGCTGCTCCGCCATGTCGGTCTGCTCCCAGGGCATGGCGGCGGCGTTGCTTCCGAAGTGACCGTAGCACGCTATCGGCGCGTATATCGGTCGGGTAAGCCCAAACTTCCTTATGATGGCAGCCGGACGCATATCCGCCTGCCTCCGTACGGCATCATACAGCGCAGATAGCTTCACCTTTTCTGTGTCGAAGGTGTCGACAAGCACCGATACCGGCTCGGACAGACCGATGGAATATCCGAGCTGCACCTCGCACCTGTCCGCAAGTCCCGCGGCAACAATGTTTTTCGCTATATAGCGAGCCATGTACGCGCCGCTTCTGTCCACCTTTGTTGGGTCCTTCCCGGAGAACGAACCGCCTCCGTGTCTGGCGTATCCGCCGTAGGTGTCCACAATGAGCTTGCGCCCGGTCAGTCCCGAATCTCCCGCCGGTCCTCCCACCACAAACCTTCCGGTGGGGTTGATAAATATCTGCGTGTCCGCGTCGATAAGCTCTTTTGGAATTGTCGGCAGGATGACATGCTGCCTGATGTCGCTTCTTACAGCCTCGATGTCCGCGTCCTCGCGGTGCTGGGTGGACAGTATCACAGTGGAGACGCGCTTCGGCAGCTCTCCCTCATACTCTACTGTCACCTGAGCCTTGCCGTCCGGAAGCAGATAGGGCAGCTCTCCGCTCCGCCGCACGCCCTCCAGCCGTTTGACAAGCCCATGCGCAAGCTCGATGGGCAGCGGCATGAGGCTGTCCGTCTCGCGGCAGGCAAATCCGAACATCAGTCCCTGATCGCCCGCGCCGCTGCTCAGCTCCTCCGCTATCCCCCTGCGGGTGATGCCCATCGCGATGTCCGGCGACTGCTCGTGCAGGTCGATGGATATCGCGCAGCTCTCGGCGTCGAAGCCTCTGCCCTTCTCGGTGTAGCCGATGTCACGGATGACTTTCCGCGCCACTGCCTCGTAGTCGACCTTTGCCAACGTGGTCACCTCGCCGAAGATGTGTACCTGATTGGTTGCGCAGGTCACCTCGCACGCCGAGCGGGACTCGGGGTCCTGCGCGAGCAGCTCGTCCAGTATGCGGTCCGCTATCTGGTCGCATATCTTGTCCGGATGCCCGCAGGTGACCGATTCGGATGTGAAAAGCCGATTCATTGCTTCTTTTCCTCCTTTTCCGCCCTGTTTTCCGCCCACAGCCTGTCTGCCTCGTTCTTCCAGCAGGCGGCGTATTCGTCGCACTTGGAGCACAGGTGCTCGGCGCTCTCCGGCGACTGCGGGTCGGTGGAATGTGCTCCCGTCTCCTCCACCATCTTCCGCAGGAACTCCGGGTTCTCTAGCATCGGACACGGTCGGAGCATATTGTCGTTGAACGGCTGGTTGTCGTGGTACGCCATGAATATCGGGCTTTGCAGCGCCTCAAGCAGCGTGCACTCCCTGATGTTCGCGTTCGAATAGTGGATGAACACGCAGGGATCGACGTC
>CAMNWZ010000044.1 GCA_946566645.1 uncultured Clostridia bacterium | reverse complement strand
CACGGCGAGTATGTCGCCACGCAGTATTTCTACTACACCAACGGCGAGACCGACGAGCTGACCGGCGCGCCGATATACTACCGCTACCCGAACCCGATGGAGGCGCACCTCAAGGTCACGCCGGTCAAGGTCATCGGCATAGGTACCGACGGTCTGGAAAAGCGGTACACCATGAGCGAGGCACAGCAGAAACAGAGCACCGACGCCCTCGAGCTGCCGGGCAGCGTCCGCATACTCACCGACGTGATAAGCGGCGCGCCGGGACTGTATCTCGACATCGGCAGCGACGGCGCGCATTCGATTCCGGGATGGCTGCCCGCCACGAGCAATATGACCGAGCTGCATCCGACGAAGACCGACGGCACTCTCGACACGGCGGTGCACTGGCCTACGCCGGACGGCACGGCAAACAGCTCGGGCGACTACATATTCGCTCTGGGAACGGAGAACACCGTGGGCACGACCACAACCGTCACGCCCTATCCGGAGGTGCTCCACGGCGACATCCGCGCGAAATATCCGTGGCTGACCGCCGAAGACGACTATCCGATAGAGGCGGTTCGCCGGGTTGCGGGCGAGAGCGAGCCGGTGCACGTCTACCGCGTGAAGTGGGTGGACACCACGGCTGCGTCCTATATGCCGGGGCAGGACGACTATACAAGCGACAACCTCACGCTCAACCTTGCGGTCACGCATAACGAACAGCAGCATATCTTCGGGGCACACGTCGCCTTCCGCGTGCGCATGCCGAACGGAAAGCTGATAGAGACGGGCAGCGGAGAGATACCCGACGGCGGCTCGGCAGCGACAAACTGGTTTGCCGCCGGCTCGACCTCAACCACGCAGGACAACGCGAGCTATGTCGAGGACGGCTACTCGGGCGACTTCGACGGCATTAACTATGACCATGCGCGCCGGCTGTCCTT
Organism: uncultured Clostridia bacterium; assembly: GCA_946566645.1. GTDB lineage: Bacteria > Bacillota > Clostridia > Oscillospirales > JAAYOS01 > CANRIN01. Next base: position 10,876 of record CAMNWZ010000044.1, on the reverse strand, counting down.
TACCCCCGGACGCACCGCCGAACGAGAGTCGACCTCGAGCGACGACGTGACCAAGCGCGAGTTTGTCGACGAGCGCGCCGAGCTGCGGAGGATGATAAACCTCGGCGGCTACTTCGAGATCTCGATAAACGAGGACACCACCGACTCGAACGAGACGTGGAGCGAATACTATCCGGTCTACGTCCCTCCGCGCCAGAACGACTATGAGGAGGACAAGGAGTACAACTTCATCGGACTGAACGCCGGACTGTTCGACTATCGCGGAAGCGTGAGCGACACGCTGACCTTCCCGCGCGGCGAATACTATCCGATAGAGACTTCGTCGACCAACCCGAACACCTTCCGCACCGAGGCGGAGGACTACGGTGTGCTCACCACCTACGACGGCGAGACCGGCGACCAGCCCGGACGCACCTACACCTTCCGCGTGAAGCACTCGAAGACGGCGGGAGTGGTGTGGGATACGATAAACGACACGACGCTTTCAAGCGAGTTCGGCACGGTCACCAAGTACAACTCCAAGGGGGACAACGACTTTGCCGACTTCACCTACAACGGCTTCGGCAAGGTCATAAATCCGACCGACGACCCGCACGAGCCGGTGCTCCGCTTTGCCGATGAGGGCAAGGAGAAGCAGGTCGAGAGCCTGCACCTCATCTACGAGGGCACCGAGATACTGAACGTGCTGAGCGAGCCGCGCGGCGACTACAACGAGGTCACCGACGTCATATTCGACACCCAGACCGAGGGCTATATCGTGCGCCAGAGCTTTGTTCTGACGCTGCTCAACGCGGGCACGACCGACATCGACGGAATTTATATCGACACCGACACCGACCTGAACGAGCCGCCGTACAACAGCGATCAGAACGAGAACGAAAGCAGCTACGCGAGCCACTTCTACATATCGGACAAACCGGCGTCCTTCCTCGCCGCGGGCTGCAAGACCACCTTCACGGTGACATACGTCTACGACCTGCGCTCGGGAGACAACGGCGCCGCGTTCGACTATCTCGACAAACTGTACGTCTGCTCCAACCGCAGCGGCACGGCGGAGTATCTGTGCGAGTTCGACGCGCACTTCATGGTCACGCAGCGGCCGGTCAACCGCGTCACCGTCATAGTTCTGCCTCCGTTCGTGAACAACACCGACGAGCCGTTCGACATCGGCGGCGGCAGCATCGCGCCCGGCGGGGAGTTCTACCTCGGCGAAGCGGGCGTTATCGGCGGACTGCCGCTCGGAGCGGACGGACGGCCCACCGGTGTCGGCGACATGGACTATTCATACGGTTCGTCGATGCGCACCGCGGGAGAGCAGGTGTATATCGGCACCTTCCCATATGAGGAGTACGAGGTGGAAGCGGTGCTGCGTACCGAGACCGGCGAGCTCATAGAGCTGCAAGAGATGGGCGACTACAACGGCGTGTACGACTTTACCATGCCGTCGCGAAACGTGACCGTGTATGTCATCTTCCGCGAACCGACCATATCCAAGCTGCGCCCCGCCGAGATAAACATCTACGCGGGCGAGACAAGGGCTGAGGCGAGCGACCGAACGATACGCGACGACACTCGCAAGACGATGTGGCAGAAGTCGTTTACCGAAACGGAGATAGCCGATTCGACCGACTCCACAACGAAAGAGATAGACAACATGCGGCTTATGCGCGGAGGCAAGGCTGCGGCGGACTCGTTTAACGCGAGCATCGCGCACTACCTCGTTGTGCTCGAATATGAGGAGGCTTATGTCCAAGCGGAAGCGCTGCTTCGCAAGGTGATAGCGATAAGCGATCCGTCGATATCGACCGACCTCGCCCGCGCCGCGCTGAAGGAGATAGGCTACGACCACGCGGACACCTACTCGAACCTCGACATAAGCGGCATAAACATCGACATGACCGTCTACCGCTACAAGAATGAGAGCATGGTGGACGCGGACAGCGTCGAGCAGGTGTACTCGAGCGACCCGTCCGCTTCAAAGGGCGATGACATACGCGACGGCGGTGCTCGAGCGGGCAACACCGGCAACACGTCGGTCCCGACCAAGCACACCAGCATCGTGTTTGAGTCGCCGACATGGGGCGCCCGCGAGTGGCTGGTGATAACGCTCAGCTATATGGAGGGCGGCGACCCGAACAATCTCATCGAGCGCAGCTACTACATAGAGCTTGTGCGCCGACCGAGTTACAGCGTTACGAAGAACTACGGCAACTCGCCGGTCGGCATGATATACAACACCGCGGAGTTCAGAGACGACGGCGCGGGAAACATCATTCCCGACGACCTGAACGAGAACGGCAAGGCGGCGCTGAAGGAATTTGAGAGCACCCGCAGCTTCGCGGGGCTGAAGGGTCTCTATACGCCGCTCAACCCGCCCTACGCCATCGCAAAGAGCGGCAGCGGAGTGGGCGAGAGCTACATCTACAACCGCGAGGCGTGGGTGGGCAAGGGACTGCTCTACGACCCCGATTCGCTCACCAGCACCGACACCTACTTTGTCGGCTATGACAAGGACGGCAAGAGGATAGCCGACAAGTCCTACTACAAGTACGCGCTCGACGGCAGCTACGCGCTCGATTTCAGCGAGGTGGACGAGTATGTCGACCTCGACCTCGACCCATATTCGCTGTTCGTGCTGCTCGGGCAGGACTTCGACGACCCGGGACTCGAGGAGATAAAGGACTCGTCGATGCGTTCGGTCGAGCCGGAGCGCGTGCGCCGATACATCGCCGACGTTGTGCTGCTTGACGAGAGCGCCGCCACGCAGGTGGGACGGTTTGACGGCGCGACCGAGACGGCGGACGGCGTTACGACGACAAAGACGGTGGACATCGAGCTTGGCACGCTCGCCGACGAGATGCATCTCGCCTCGGCGTTCTGGCAGGCTACGCACAGCTATACCCAGGCGACATACAACTATCAGGGCGTGCTCTATCCGGTCTATGTCGACAGCAAGATCAGGGGGAACGAATACTTCCTCTACGACGGAAGCTACTGGGACACCGTCACGCAGACGCAGCTCAAGGATGCAGCGGTCATCGCGCGTCTGGAGGAAAAGCTGATAGACCATCCGACCGAGGTGGCGATACGTCCGGGCGTGTACACGCTTGTGTACGAGTTCAAGGACTTCGACAGCGTGGTGGACGACACCCGCGAGCCGCTGCGCGAGACGCGCAAGATAGTAGTGCTCGGACGGGTGGGCGACGTGAACGCCGACGATTTCGTCGAAAACGACGCGTCCTACGCGACGAAGATGGGCGACGCGGCGGTCGCGGTCAAACCGAGCGGCAGCGACGAGTCGATAATCGAGAAGCGCGTATACGACCCGCTCGGACAGGACTCGCTGAATGTCCTCGACTCGAACGTCATCAAATTCCGCACGGCGGACGTGAACAACGACCGCGACGTGAACAATATCGACGCAAACGCGCTCCACTCGGCGCTGGATAGCATCAAACAGTTCTACGAGCCGAGCGGATACTCCAACCTGCCCGACGCGGGCACGGGAGGAGGTGGCTCCCGATGAAAAAGCTGCTTACGGCTCTTTTGAGTCTGTTTATCGTCATGCAGTGCGTGTTCTCGCCTATGGCGTCGGCGCTTGAGCCGATAGCCGAGGAGGAGATGCCCGAGCTGTACACCGAGGGCGGCGAGACGGTGGAGGAGACCGAGGGCGAGACCAAGGAACAGCTTGCCGAGCGGTTTGAGGAGATACTCACCGTTCAGGAGCAGGAGAACTATGCCCTGGCTTATGGAGCGGGGTACTATAACCGTGCGACGATCGCCTACGGTCGTCCTACGATGGGCGAGGAGGGCACGCCCGAAGGCACGACCGGGCGCCGATTCGCGGTCGAGGGCACCGACAGCAACCTCAGCAAAGACCAGACCATGACGGTGGAATGGGAGGAAGTCCCGCCCGGAAGCGGAAACTTTGAGATCGTGTCCTCTGACCTCGGCATGATAAAAATGCCGACCGACGACGAGATAGGGCGCGTACCCGACATGGAGTTCGAGCGTTGGTATGTCTACGGCGGCATCGGACCGCTCGACGCGGACGAGACCAAGCGCGACGGTACCAACGACCTTTCTCCCGGCACATGGACGCGCGACGAAAATCGCGACACATCCGCCGACATTCCGATAGCCGACCTCGTCGAAAACGGAACTGCGGAGTGGAGCGAGGACGGCAGCACCCTGCTCGTTGACGAGGACACCGCGTCCGAGCTGCTTGAGAATTTGATCAACCTATATAAGGCGTCTGACGGAACAGTCCTCGACCCCTCCAACTGGGGCAGCTATAAGAAAAACGGTCTTTTCCCGCTGGTCGGCGGATGGAAGGCAAGCTCGACCGCGTCGGCGACCGATGTCGGGTTTGTCGGAACGAACACAGAGGGCGAGGAGAGCACGGTAGCGCTATATGCCTACGGCGAGGGCGTGACGCAGCTTCCGCCGGATGAACTCACCGCAAAGCCGTTCGACCCGACCGCCGCGTCGCAGGAATACTATCTGCGCGTGGGCGAGGATGTGGAGACGGTGTCGCTCGACCTGACGGCGTTCGAGCCGTATCTCGCGTTCCAGCGGGAGTACAGCGAGCTTGTGCCCGACGGCTCGGAGGAAGACGGCATAACACACATCATAGAGTACAGCAAGTACAGGGATGTTGCGCTGACGGCGGAGACGGCAAGCCCGATAAGCATAACGATAAACGGCGAAAACGCGGTCGCGGCGGCTGAGTCGGCGACCTACTCGCTGATAAACGACGGTCGCTACTATGAGCAGCACCGCGTCGGCGAGACGACGATAGACGTGAGAGGCTGGGAGTCGGCAAACTCGCTCACCGCGCCCGCGCGCTCGAACTGGAAGTGCCTGAACATACCAATAGAGAAGTCGAACGATCAGCGCGCGTGCAACGAGATAGCGATAACGATAACCGCGCCGGACGGCGTCACGACCGCAACCTACACCTTCTACATACAGCGCGTGAAGTCGCCGACGGTGACGCTCAGGGCGGGCAACACCCCGGCGGGCGTTATTGCGCGCGACCCCGACTCGGGATGGGTCGGCACCAACAACGACCCCGCCGGAAACAAGCAGGACTGGCTCGACTACTTCAAAATAGACCGCAAGATGCGTCACACGCGCAATTCGACGCTCAACATACACGGCGGCGTATACCATCCGCAGGACACGTCGCACAGCTACGACCTGAATAACGGCGGCGTGCTATTCTACGACGGATGGTTCAACAAGGGCGCGTGGGGCAGAGGCGACGACCTCGACCTCGACCCCGAGGCGATAGTCGTCTACCAGAACTATCAGTCGCGCGTGCCCGGATTCGACATATCCACCAGCAACGGAACAATATACTCGGGCGAGCTGAAGCGGCGCATAGCGCTGAACACGCCTAAGACAAATCCGCTGTCGTCGTCAGGCGAGCTGTACACCCTGCTCGACGCGCTCTTCCCGACGCAGGACACGAGTACGAACTACGAGACGGCTTATTACTACGAGGTGGGCGGAAAGAGCGAGCTTCGCGCTCCGAGCGCCGCAAACGACGGCTGGCAGACAATCGACACCGAGACGATGTCGATAGACCTGCGTGACCTGTATGTCCTGCCCGGCGCGTACACAATAGAGTACATCTTCACCGACCCGTACACCGGTCAGGAGCTGAAGTTCACCCGACCGCTTGTCGTGCTCGCCATCCCCGGCGACGTGGACATGGACGGCGCGACAACCGTCGCCGACGCCGCGGCGCTGCGCTATCTGGTGTCCGGCGACAAGCTGGCGGAGGAGAAGATGACCGACGCGCAGAAGCTGTTCGCCTGGCGAGTGTGCAACGTCAACCGAGACACCGTGGTGAACGCGTACGACTATGGCGCGCTGTACGCCGGATTCCGTCCGCAGATAAGAACCATGCGTGTGCTCGAAGGCAAGAATCCGATGGGCGTGTCCGACTACTTCTACATTCCGCTCAGCTCGTTCGACGGACGCTACGAGCGAAACGACAACGAGGGCAGCGGCAGCGCGACGCTCGAGGCGGAGTACACCGGCAAGCAGATGACAGAGATCGAGGAGGGCGGCGAAGGCGGCGAAGTCACGTCGAGCGTGGTCGAGTCGGTCACGCCGAACACCATAAGCACACAGGACGGCATCCAGCGCGGCGACGTGTTCTGGGTGGAGGTCAATTTCGGCGCGCTCGGCAAAGGTTACGAGAAGATAAGCTCGCTTACGGGAACGCTGTCCTACGACTCGCGATATATCCGTCCTGCGACGCTTGAGGACATGGAAGGGCTCGCGACGATAGACGAGCTGGACACCAACAACGAGACGCTCTATACGCAGCTCTGCTTGGACACCTGGAAGTCGTCGGATGGAGAGACGCACACCTGGGCGAGCTGGGCGGCGCTTGTCAACAAGTACAACCTTCGCACCGGCGCGGACACCGTGTTTGCCGGAACCGGACGCTTCGAGCTGAACCTCGCGTCGAGGCCCGCAAACGACTACGCGACCCACTTCTCAAAGACGATAACAAAGTTCGAGGAGCTGATAAAGGCGGAGACCGGCGGAACCGGCGCGCTCAAGGACGTGGTGTTCTCGGTCAAGCTGAGCGCCTCGGACAAGACCTCCGCAGACCTGTCGAACGGCGGCACGATAGTGCGCATGCCGTTCTATATGCACACCTTCCCGACGCAGCACGCGGGCGGGACGATGCCGCTTGTCTCGCTGGACTTCGGCATGCAGGACCTCGAGATGGTCAACGACGGCGAGCGACTGTTCAACCTCGACCTGAGCATACACTACTCGGGACTGCTCACTACATCGGCGTTCAGCGCGCAGGATGAGATATACGGAAACCTTACCCGCAACTTGCGCGACGACATCGGATATTCCACCGAGCCGCTGTACATAAAGATAGCGAGCGACAATACCCCGCGCGAGCTGCTGATAAATCAGGCAACCGGCAGCGTGGGGCAGAACGCCAAGTACGGCAGATTCTTCAAGCATCACAGGGATGCCTTCTTTGAAAAGAGCGTCACCGACGGCGAACTTCCGCCGGGACTGGAGCTTGACAACGCCGGAAACATACAGGGAACACCCTCGCAGGCGGGCGAGTATCTGTTCAAGATAGGCGACGGCTACTACAAGATCGTCGTCGAGAAACAGCCGCTGCGCGTCTGGCCGGTCGCGGTATCCAGCTACTACGGCGAGGGCGACTACTCGGGCGAGCAGGACTACTCGGAGATATTCAACACGGGGACGAACAGCGGCAGGTATGTCTATGACACGCAGAAGCTGGCGTACAGCCTGCGCTACGCCTATAATCCGAACGACCTGATAAAAGGCAACGGCAGCTTCGGCTCGGCTAACTTCACCTTTGACGCGAGCCGCGCGAACGACAAGCACCCGAACGACGGAAATATGGAAAATCTCGCGTGGCTGTTGACCAGAGGCGGAGAGGTGAAGGACTGCGTCTTCGTAAACCCGAAGCTTTCCACCACCCGCACCGCTCACTCGAACGTGGGCAAGTACAGCATAACGGTGGACATCGGCGCGGAGGGTTCGGGCTTCTACGCCGAGCTCCAGAACTACTACTTCGTGCTCGACACGAGCAAGACCGCCGCGGTGACGGTGGTCGAGAGACCGTTCGTTGTCGATGACCTAAACTTTGAGGACGAGTCGACTGCTGCGGCGGTCGGCAAGATAGCCATGCCCAAAATAGTGGACACCGACGACCCGCTGCGTCCGCGCGCGACGGCTCAGCTCGGCGAGAATATGCACCAGTTCAATGTGTCGGTGGCAAAGGAAGGAAACCCGCAGCCCGCGCTCGACGGCAGCGGACGCGTGATATATCACGGACTGCCGATAAGCGGCAAGGGACTGGCGTTTGACGACGACCTGATAGAGATAACCTACACGCCGACATTCGTTGTGACGCAGAGCGATACCGAAAACCGCATACGCCCGAAGAACTTCTTTGTTAAGGAAAACTCGACCGAGACGCGCGACATCTCGATAAGCGCGATATCGCTGACCGGCGGCAAGTCGCGCGCCAACTACTTCCTTGTCGGCGATCAGCAGCAGGCGATAACCGAAAAGAACGCCGGCTATGTCGCGAACGTCGCTCTCGAGGCACTCGTCATCGAGAAGAACTGGGCTGACCTGTCGCTTGAGGTGAACTACGGCGAGAGCATCGAGATAATAGGACGACTGATAGCGAATCTGCGCTTCGGCGAGAACAACACCGTCCAGGTGGAGTACACCACGCCGGAGGGCTTCGCGTCGCGCCATCTGTATGTGTCGCTCGTGACCGTAGGACAGGCGGAGGCGGAAAAGGCGCTGCTTGCGGACGGAAAGACGATATACTTCGGCGGAAGCGCGTCGAGCAGTGTGCGTCCGACCGACACGACCTTTAACAAGAACGGCGAGAACGGCATCGTAATGCCCTGCTTTACCAACAGCGCGCGCATTCCGGCGACCGAGAATGACTACTGCATACGCGTGGCGTATATGCCGGACACGACGACCGGCATAGTTTACAAGGCGGAGTACAGCGCGCCGATAACGATAAACAAGCGGACGATAACTCTGCGCGTTCCGGAGGAGACCCACTACTACGGCGAGCTTCCGGAGGTGGATTACAGCTTCAACATCCAGGACCTCGCGCCGTGGGACAGGACGAAGATATCCGATTCGCCGACGGTTGAGAACGGAGTCGGCACGCCGGACGACCTCGCCCGCGCGCTCGGATATGCGAACGAGGCGGCGTGGAGCGGCAGACCGACCATAGCCGCGATAGACAACGGCAGGACCGTTCCGACCACGCTCGACGAGTTCAAGGACGAGAAAAAGCAGCTGACGAGGAACAGCCAGGTCACCGGCATCGACTTCTACATCGGACTGTACGGCGCGAAGCATGACAACTACAAGTTCAACTACGAACAGATACGGCGCGGCGGCTCGCTGACGATAAGCGATGAGTTCGGCATGAACTTCGGTCGAATAGAGCAGCGCCCGATAGTGGTAAACAAGCTGCCCGACAGCAAGCTGCTTGGCTCGATATACGCCGACTTCTACGCCGACAAGCCGGAAAACCTGCTGCTGCGGGACATGAAGTTCGGCACCGACGACGGTGTCATCTTCTCGCTGCCCACCCACGACGCCGAGAAGACGAGCTACTGGCTGACCGGCAACGAGAACGAGGCGATCAAGATAAATATGGGACTGAGCGGCAACGCGCTGGTGAACGGCGACAAGCTGTCGGTCGTCTGCGTGCTCCGGCTGCTCAACGAGACGACCCAGTGGTCGTCGATAGCCGACGGATACTTCAACATGAAGGACGGAAGCGGCAACACGCTTGCCGAAAAGAACGTGCTCGCGTCGGTCAAGGAGATGAGACTGTCGTCGAGCGACACGGCGGCGCGCAACTACCGACTTGTCTACGCGAGCCAGGGCGACGCGCTGAGCGTGCGTCCGCAGGAGGTCGAATACTACTCGCGCGTGCAAAGCGGCAGCACAATAACTTATGAGAAGCTGGAAAACACGTCGGGCGCGAAGAACATACAGTATGTCGTGGGCGAGGTGAAGGTCACCACCCGCAGGATGACAGCGGTGGAGATAATCGGCGCGCCGCGCGCTACCACCAAGATACACGGCGACGAGTTCATACCCGACGGATTGACTGTGCGCATAACCTTTGAGACGGGCAACGGCTCGATATACAACAAGGACATAGACCTTGCCGCGCAGCCGCTCGACGGCATGAAGCTTAGCGCGGGGAATATCGGCGAGCTGGTGTACAACAGCGCCACCTTCGCGCGCTACGGACTGGGCGTGGCCCTCGCGAAGGGCAGCGCGACCGTGCCGTTTGTCGGCGCGAACGGAAACTGCGTCACCCACACAGGGCACGACGGCGCGTACATCGTCGTGAGCGGCAAGCGGTGCGCGAGCCATTCGACGGTTACGAGCGCAGCCAAGAGCTTCACCATAACCGTTAAGAAGAAGCCGCTCACGCTGACGGCGGTCGACCAGTACCGCTACTACGGCGAGAAGAATTACAGCACGCGGTTTGTCGAGTGCGTAAGTTCGGGAGGTGTTCTGACCGCGCCGAACGCGGCGTACGAGTATTGCTTCGACATATCGCAGCTTGCGGCACACGAGCAGTCGACCGTTCCTGCGGCGTCCAAGAAGACGATAGACGGCAGGGAGTACGGCTACGGCTATGTGCGCTGCAGCGACAGCGGCATGAAGGCGACGCAGAACGGCGCGCTTGCCGCGCTCGGAAACTACGACGCGCCGACCTTCTCGACCGCCGCAACCGCGAGCAGCTCGGTCGTCGACGGCGGACGGGGCGGCTACGCGCTGAACCTCAGCGGCGGCTCGATGGCAAACTATGAGCTTCAGTACGCGAGCGGCAGGATATATGTCTTCCGCCGTCCGATAGCGATAACCCGATTCTACGCGGGCTACACCGGCATAGACGACACCGACCGTTCGATATACACGCTGCTCACCGGAACTTCGGGCACGGTCGCTACGCGTGTGCTGCCCTACTACGACGCGGATTATAAGGCGGTGGCGGGCACGAATTTCAGCGGATATACCCAGTCGGGCAGCACGATAAGCGAGGTCGCGTCGCTGCCGAACAGTGACATACAGCCGAATTACAGCGGCGGCGCGATAAACGGATGGCACTGGTTCGGATTGCAGAACGGCAACGGCGGCAACGAGGGCAACGTCCGACCGGACGGCGACGCGGCGATATCCATAGTGCCCGATTACGCCCGAAACACCTTCTTTATCTTACGCGACGGCATCATAGGCGACGACAATCTGGCGGTGAGCTTTACCGTGTCCTACGGAGCGGTGAGCGAGGAGA
>CAMNWZ010000043.1 GCA_946566645.1 uncultured Clostridia bacterium | reverse complement strand
GCCCGTCTCCTTCAGGACGACAGCCCACAGTCCGAAGTTCTTGTATTCGCGATAGCGGGCAATCTGCCTGTCCAGCCACTCCTGCACTTCGGCGTCGCTGAACGCGCCCTCGTAAGCGTACATCGTCTCCTCGTCCTGCAAAATGCGGCAGAGCGCGTCAAAGTCTGACTGCTCCATCTCTCGAAGATAGAGCCGTTCGGTCTCGATCATCATACTACTGCCCATATTATCACTCGGCCGGCGCGTCCAGTGTGTACCACACGCCGTTGCAGTTGAGGTATCCGTCCGCAGAATAGAGCAGTGTCTCGCTGTGACCGTCAGCGTACTCAACGACATACTCGGTGGTTGTCGACGGAGCGTCGGCAGATTCGCTTAGCTCAATGGTCGTAAGGTATCCGAGCACCTGACCGGTTATGTCGCTGAATCCGGGATCGCCCAGCGCCACGCGGTTGCCGTTGTAGCTGACCGCAACCATATCGTTCAGGTCTATATTCAGGCGATTTGCGCTGACATTAAGCGAGTTTGAAGCAATATCCGGCGAGGCGGGAGCTGACATGAGCGCCATTTTGAGATTTGTGTTCTCAACCGGCTGCTCGCTCTGCGTGACATATGCCCGCGGTGTGGCGACCGCATCAACGCCCTGTTCCGAAGTGTCCGCGCCCTCGGCTATTGCGTTAGCCGCCATGAAGTATTCGGGCAAAGCCTCGCTGTCGGATGTCGCATCGACAGTCGGCGCTGCAGTCGGCTCGGATGCCGCAAAGGTCGGCTCGGTCGCGCGAGCGGTCTCGACGCCTGCATCGGACGCGCTTTCGGCGGGCGTGCTGAGGTCGCTTACCGACGCTCCCGCCACCGTGTCGCCGAAATAGGCTGCCGGCTCGTCTGACTCGTCAGCGGCGCCCTCGGTGAGCAGGTCGTTCGCCTGATAACCGCTCGAACCGAGCGCGGGCGACGCGTCCTCATCGACCGCCGCGTCTTCGGTAATGCCGACCTGCATCGAAATGTTGTTCAAATCGGGTATTCCGGTCTCGTTCTGACCGCTGAAATAGCCTCCGCGGACGAGCAGCACCACCGCGACAGATGCCGCGAGCACGCCGCTGAGTCCCGGTATCAGCCGCTTCCTGCGCGACTTCTCCGCCTTCACCGAGCGCATGACCGACGCGGACAGCGTGTCCGGCGGCTCGACCAGAGAATCGTCAGTAAGTGACGATATAAAGAGCATATCCTCGGCGAGCTTGCGGCACTCGGGACAGTCGGCGAGGTGCGCGTACAGCTCGTCCTGCTCCTCTTTTGTCAGATCTCCGTCCAATCTGCGGCTGATAAGTTCCGCAAAATATTCATCTTTCACGGCTTATCACCGCCCTTTCATTTCTTTAGACGCAAAACCGTCGGGAATGTTCCCACGTTCTACCAAAATTTCTCGCAGCCGCCCTCGAGCGCGCGAAAGCCGCGATTTGACCGTCCCCTCCTCCACGCCGAGCACATCGGCTATTTCGGCGTAGCTGAGGTCGTCTATCTCGCGCAGGACGAACACCGTGCGGTGCTCCTCGCTCAGCTGCGATATTGCGTAGTCCAGCTCCCGCCGCAGCTCCTTTCGCGACAGCTCACGCTCCGGCTCGGCGCGCTCGTCGGGCGGCTCGTACTCGAACGACTCGTCCTCGCCGTCGATGACAAGCGGAGTTTCGCTCCGCCGCGACTGCTTTCGCATGAAATCGGTGCAGAGATTCGCGACGATGCGGAACAGCCAGGTGGAGAACTTCGCCTCGCCCTTGAAGGTTTTGAGCGACTTCCACACTCGAATGAACGCGTTCTGCGACAGGTCGAACGCGTCCTCCGGACTGCCGGTGATCTTTAGCGCCATGTTGTACACCCGCTTCTCGTACAGGTGCACGAGTTCCTCGAAGGCGCGGTCGTCGCCGTGAGCCGCCTTCTTCGCAAGTTCCATCTCGTCCGTCGCCCTCGCCTCCCCTCTTTTATCCCCGAAAGCTTACTTCAGATCCCTCAAAATGCCCTTGGTTATCGAATAGATGTCCTCAAAAGTTGTGATGTGTGAAATCTTTTCGCGGTAGTATCCCGCGTATGGGATGCCCTTCAGATACCAGGCGTAGTGCTTTCGCGCCTCCAGGCACGCCACCTTCTCGCCCTTGTCCTCGCGTGCGATCTCGAACTGCCGCACCGCCGTCTCGCACTTCTCCTCCAGCGACGGCTCGGGCGGTATCTCACGGCCTTCCAGCGCCGCCGCGACCTCGCGAAACAGCCACGGCTTGCCGAACGTCCCTCGACCGAGCATCACCGCGTCCGCGCCGGTGAAATTCAGCAGCCGAACCGCGTCCGCGCCGCTGAAAACATCTCCGTTCGCGATGACCGGAATGGACACCGCCTGCTTCACCGCGCGGATGCAGTCGCGGTCGGACGAGCCGGAGTAGAGCTGAACACGGGTGCGACCGTGTACGCAGATCGCGCTCACGCCAAGGCTTTCGGCGAGCTTAGCAAGCTCCACGCAGTTTGCCGAGCCGCTGTCCCAGCCCTTGCGCATCTTGACGGTCACCGGCAGCGGAGAGCCTTCGAGCACCGCCTCTATCACCCGCGCGGCTTTGTCAAGGTCACGCATCAGCGCGCTGCCCTCGCCGTTGGAGACTATCTTTCCCATCGGACAGCCCATGTTTATGTCTATCGCGTCCGCACCGGACACCTCGGCGGCTATCCTCGCGCCCTCACGCATAGCGTCCGGATCTCTGCCGAATATCTGCGCGGCGCACGGGTGCTCATCGTCCGCAATTCGCAGCAGTCTCCGCGACTTTTTGTCGCCGAAAGTGAGGGCTTTCGCGGACACCATCTCGGTGTAGGTGTACTGCGCGCCCGCCTCGCGACAGACGGTGCGAAACGCGAGATCGGTCACGCCAGCCATCGGTGCGAGGACTATTTTCGCTCCATGCAGCACGTTTTCGGCAATCTTTTCCACAAAAAGCTCTCCAATTCGTCCTATCGCGACGGCAGCGCGTGCGCGATATATGAGATAACGTGTAATTATATCACAATGCGCGCGATTTCGCAAGCGAATGAATCGCAAAAGAACGGGAAAACTTAGGGTAAACAGCCGTTTTGAAAGGAAGAGGACGAAATGAAAGTTGTTTTTTACGATACAAAGCCGTATGACCGCATCTGGTTCGAGCCGATGCTGAAGGACGCGGGAGTGGAGGTCAGGTTCTACGAATACAAGCTGTCGCCGGATACCGCGGCGTTTGCCAAGGGTGCGGCGGCGATATGCATATTCGTAAACGACGAGTGCGGCGCGAACACGATAGAGGCGCTTGCGGACGCGGGGGTGAAGGTCATACTCCTCCGCTGCTCGGGATACAACAACGTAGACCTGAACGCCGCGGCGAGCAGGAACATCCCCGTGCTGCGCGTGCCCACCTACTCGCCCGCCGCCGTCGCCGAGTACGCGATGGGACTGGTGCTCGCCGCCAACCGCAAGATACCGCGCGCCTACGCCCGCGCGCGCGTCGGAAACTTCAGCATAAACGGATTCCTCGGCTTTGACCTTGAGGGGCGCACCGCCGGAGTTATCGGAACCGGCCAGATAGGAAGAAAGTTCGTGAAGATATGCAAGGCTTTCGACATGAACGTGGTCGCCTACGACAAATACCCCGACAACACGCTCGGCGTGGAGTACACTACGCTCGACGACCTGTTCGAGCGGTCGGACATCATATCGCTCCACTGCCCGCTGACAAAGGAGACCCGCCATGTGATAAACGCCGACGCCATATCGCGCATGAAGGACGGCGTGATAATCGTAAACACCTCGCGCGGCGCGCTGGTCGACACCTCCGCCCTGCTCGACGGTCTGAAGTCGCGCAAGATAGGCGGCGCGGGACTGGATGTGTACGAGGAGGAGGACCGCTACTTCTTCGAGGACTTCTCAAACGAGGTCATAACCGACGACGAGCTGCTCCAGCTGCTCTCCATCCCCAACGCGATACTGTCCTCGCACCAGGCGTTCTTCACCGAGGACGCGCTGCGAGCCATCGCCGAGGTGACGGTCGGCAACCTGCTTGACTACCGCGACGATCGCGAGCTTAGGAACCGAGTGTTAAGTGAAAACACTTCACACGCATCGAACGGCTCGAAAATCAGGTTTTGATATGTAAAGCAAAATGCTTTGCAGAAACAGTTCCCGTGTAAAGAGAATAACTTGCAGGGAAACTCCGGCGTCTGTCGGAGTTTCTGTTTGCATATTTGAGGAAAATGCGCTATAATATCCTTGATTAGCAGTTACGGAGGTCATCACAATGGGTATAACTATCGGCATAGATATAGGCGGAAGCACGACAAAAATCGTAGGCATACGCGACGGCGAGATACTGGCGCCGCTTATGGTGCGGGCAAACGACCCGATAGCGTCGCTTTTCGGCGCTTTCGGCAAGTTTATCGACGCAAATTCGCTCGCCCTCACCGACGTGGAAAAGGTCGCGGTGACCGGCGTGGGCGCGTCGAGCATGGACAAACCGATATACGGCATACCCACCTTCCGCGTTGAGGAATTTCTCGCGAACGGCTTGGGCGGTCTGTATCTCAGCAAGTTGGACGAGGCGGTCATAGTCAGCATGGGCACCGGCACGGCGTTCGTTCGCGCGGACAGGGACGGCATACGCCACCTCGGAGGCTCGGGAGTCGGCGGAGGCACGCTGCTCGGTCTCAGCGGTCTCATGCTGAACATCCGCAACATCGACATACTGATAGACACCGCGAAGGACGGCGATCTCGGCAAGGTCGACCTGACCATCGGCGACATATCGAAAAACCAGATCGGAAACATGCCCGAGTACATAACCGCGTCCAACTTCGGCAAGCTGAGCGACCTCGCGGACAAGGCGGACATCGCGCTTGCGATAATCAACCTGGTGTTCCAGACCATCGGAATGCTCGCGGTGTTCGCGTCGCGCGAGTTCGGTCAGAAGGAGGCGGTGCTGATCGGAAATCTCTCCCGCATCCCCTACTGCCGCCAGATATTCGACGGTCTCGAGCTGCTGCACGGCTTCAAGTTCGTCATACCCGAGCACTCGGAGCACGCGACCGCCGTCGGCGCCGCGCTGGCAGTAATAAACGGACGCGAGTGCGTCCGTTTGTAAGTGCTGTTTCCGGCATTATGCCGCCGGTTCGACCGATACCGCGTTCGGATAGAGCCGTGCCATCCGCTCGTCGGGGAATCGACTGTCCATGATGCTGTCTATCTTTCCGACCGGAGCGATGCCTGCCCGACGCTCCTCCGCGCGTGCGCCTGCCATGGCGGACACCGCGATGTTGAACACCATGAACGCCGCGAGCGCGAAGCTGAGGAATCGCAGGTGCGGTATGCGGCTTATAGCGTTCAGCAGCGTCGGAAGCAGCCGCACCCACAAAAGCCCGGCGACTCCCCAGAACAGCATGTACGGAACGGTCGTGCGTCCGTTTATGTTCAGCGGCATTTCGCTGTAATCCCAGCTTATCGTGCCGAAGCAGGTCTCCTGCACGAAGCTGCATATGTACTCGAAACCGCCGCCTATCAGCGCGCCGACCAGGAGTATCACTCCGCTGGGACGGTCGCTTATCGGCATAAGGCAGAGCGTCATCGCGACGGCGCCTATGCCGTAGACCGGGTTGAACGGTCCGTAGACCAGACCCGCACGGCTCTCCAGCTTGTGATCGACTATCAGCGTCAGAAGCTCCTCCCAAAGCGTGCCGACGACGCATCCGATGAGGAATATCCAGAAAAGCTCGACAATGCCCGCTCGTATTTTCTCTCTCGAACGCAGGGTAATAGATTTTGTGTTTTCCACTTCCGCTCACTCCCAAAACTTGTGTTCTGAGGATATTTTAGCGCGGAAAGCTAAACAATGCAGAAATTAAGGATAAACTTTTCATAAACGGAGGAAAAATGTCGACAGAGCTTGTCCGTGGACGGTTTGCGCCGAGCCCCAGCGGCAGGATGCATCTGGGCAACGTCGCGTCGTCGCTTGTCGCGTGGCTGTCCGCAAAGAGCGCGGGCGGCGTTGTGGTTCTGCGCATAGAGGACCTGGACAGAGGTCGCTGCACGCGTGAGTACGCCGAGCAGATTGCCCGCGATTTCGAGCGCCTCGGGCTTTGCTGGGACGAGGGCGGGCTTTACGACGGATACCTGCAGAGCGGGTGCGACGACTACTACCTCTCGGTACTCGAACGAGTAGCGGCAAAGGCGAAGGTCTATCCATGCTTCTGTACCCGCGCCGAGCTGCACACCGCGTCCGCCCCGCACGCAAGCGACGGCACGCCGATATACGACGGTCGGTGCAAACGGCTGTCAACCGCCGAGTGTGAGAGGCTGCTTGCCGAGCGACCCGCCGCGCTCCGTGTCGAAGTCCCCGACCGCGAGTATTCGTTTGATGACCGCCGTCTCGGTCGAATATCACAGAACCTGGCACGCGAGTGCGGAGACTTTGTCCTGCGCCGCTCGGACGGCATATTCAGCTATCAGCTCGCGGTGGTCGCCGACGACATCCGCATGGGCGTGACCGAGGTGGTGCGCGGGCGCGACCTTGCCGACTCCACGCCGCGCCAGCTCTATCTCTACGAGCTTCTGGATGCGCCGCGCCCCGAGTATCTGCACACTCCCCTGCTCGTCGCGCCCGACGGCAAGCGGCTGTCCAAGCGCGAGAAGTCGCTCGACCTCGGGAAGCTGTTCGAGATTTCCACACCCGAGCGCATCATCGGCGAGCTTGCGTGGCGGCTCGGTATCATCGACCGCAGCGAACCGGTCACGCCGACCGAGATTTTGGGCGAGTTTTCCCGGGAAAAGCTCGTCCGCGGTGATGTAACGATAGACGAGCGTGAGGTTTTGGAGCATATCGGGCGGTGATTTGCGGGAAATATTCTAGCCAATGGCAAGAGTCAATCCATCGCATGGAACGGAATGCCTTCAAAATATATCCACTGCTCATCTACGAAGTAGGCGGTTGTAACATACACGCCCGCATAAACTAAGTCCTCCGCGTCTTTACCCGCCACCTGGTCTGCATTTGAAATATAGATGAGTCCAGTTCTCGAGTTAATTCCCCCATCGGAAAACTCGCAATACGGCTCAGAGGTCGAGTTACCGCCCGCATAAATCAAGTAACAATTCGTCGTGCGTAAAATCTTGTCTATGTCATTTATAACCGACTCTGAGAACCCATATTCTTTGGAAACCGCTTCTCTGCCATCGCCACTTCTGACAATAACAAGGCGGTTATAGCGCAAATCTTGAATCATATCGGGCGGGGATTTGCGGAAACCCGGCTATTTGCCGAACTGCAGCCGCAGCGTCAGATCGTACCGCTCACCGCTGCCGTCTTCGTTCTCGGTAAACTGCATCGAGAGAATATACTCCTCCTCCATGTCGATGTCCCGCAGTCCTATCGTATAGTAATCGGCTATGTCCTGCGTCCCAAACGGAAAGCTGTCCACTATTCTGCGGTGGTACGGTTTCGGCGAAATTTCCCAGACAAACAGCTCGGCATCGCCGTTTCGCACACGAATGCTCTCGGTGTCCAGGTAGGGCAGCGGCGCGCCGTAGTTTGACCGTAGCCTGACCGCCGCGTACCCGAAAATCCGGTCGTCGTACTTCGCAGGCTCGCTTACTATCCACATTCCGCAGAGAT
Organism: uncultured Clostridia bacterium; assembly: GCA_946566645.1. Classification (GTDB taxonomy): domain Bacteria; phylum Bacillota; class Clostridia; order Oscillospirales; family JAAYOS01; genus CANRIN01. Next base: position 4,158 of record CAMNWZ010000043.1, on the reverse strand, counting down.
CGTAGTCGCGGTTGGTGCGCTCGGGCACTTCGACGGTGAAGTTTATCGAATGGATTTCCTCCTGACCGACTTCGCGGAAATAGCCGATGATTTTGTACTTCCCGGGTTCGCTCATCGGGAATTCTATCTCCCAGAAATTACCGTCGCCGTCCACTTTTGTTTGAGGCTTAGTGGGACCGACCTGCATCATCGCGCAATTTATGTCCGAGTAGAACTGCCACTCGCCATCGGCGCCGAGCTTTTCAAGCCTGCCCTCCAGCGACGAATCGTCGCTCTTACCCATCACATATTTCCGCGAATTATCCACCGACATAAGGTCTGCACGGACGCGAAAACTTGACCAGTGGCAGTCCTCGACCCGCATGATGTCGGTGTCTCCGCCTATGTCCGACGCTATAGACTGTTCGGTGTAAACCATGTCGGAGTAACCGAGCAGCACGCGCGGCGTGGGTTCGGGCGACGGTTCGACAGTCACAGCCGACGGCAACGGCACCACCGACGGCTTGGCGTTCAGCTCATACGTCGCGGAGCAGGATGCCGCCGAGACAAACATCGTAACGATAAGCATGATGGCAAGCAGTCGTTTCATGATGCACCTCCCTATAGCGATTTACAAGCAAAGTGTGACAGATTTTTACAATTTAAGTATACCATACTTGGCGGGATAATGCAATCCAAATTTCTATCTCACGGTGTCCCGACAGCAGTGACGCGCACGGCAAAAAATTTTTCAATTTCCTATTGATTTTTCAGGCAAACTCTGTTATAATTCCGAATGTTGACGAAGTCGAGGCGTGGCTCAGTTTGGTAGAGCGCTGCGTTCGGGACGCAGAGGCCGCAGGTTCGAATCCTGTCGCCTCGACCATCAAAAGAAACCTCTTTTGTCTGACAAGGCAAAAGAGGTTTGTTGTATTCGGAGATGATCAAGATGATAAAGCTGCGGCTTGCTGCGCCCGACGACTGCGGCGCGATACTCGATATATACCGACCGTATGTCGAGGACACGTCGATAACCTTCGAGCTTGAGACGCCCACGCACGACGAGTTTTCCGCACGGATGAGTGACATAATGCGCTTCTTCCCCTATCTTGTCGCCGAGCGGGACGGTGAGGTCATAGGCTACGCGTACGCCCACTTCCTGCACGAGCGCGCGGCGTACCGCTTCAACGCAGAGCTGTCGGTCTACTTGAAGCGGGGATGCACCGGAGACGGCGTCGGCTCGAAGCTCTACTCCGCGCTTATCGAGCTGCTCCGCGTGCAGGGTTTCCGCAAGCTGTACGCCATCGTTACGATGCCGAACGCCGCGAGCGACGCGCTGCACCGCCGATTCGGATTTGAGCCGCTTATCCGCTTTGCCAACCAAGGCTTCAAGCTCGGCGAGTGGCACGATGTAGAGTGGTATGAGCTGGTGCTTCGGCAGGCAGAGGGCACTCCGGATGAGCTAAAGCCCTTCGGCTCGCTCGACGCGGGCTTCGTCGCCGAAACGCTTGCCCGTGTCCAATAGATACTGTGGACATTTCGTCGGCGATGTGCTAGAATAGTCTATCAATTCTTTGGAGGTCATCGTATGGAGAGTATTCTGAAGCTCCTTGAAAAGGACGGGCGGCTTACCGTAAAGCAGATGGCAGATCTGCTCGGCAGCGATGAGAAGGCGGTGAGCGACAAGCTGAAGCAGCTCGAGGACGAGCATGTCATACTCGGATATAAGGCGCTCATCGACTGGGACAAGACCGACAACGAGGTCGTGACCGCGATAATCGAAGTTCGCGTCACCCCGCAGCGCGGCGAGGGCTTTGAGAAGGTCGCCGAGCGGATATACCAGTTTGAGGAGGTCGAGAGCCTCTATCTGATGAGCGGCGGATTCGACCTTGCCGTGTTCCTCGTCGGACGCACGATGCGCGAGGTCGCGCTGTTTGTTGCGACCAAGCTCGCGCCGGTCGAGGGCGTAGCGTCCACCGCGACCCATTTCATACTCAAGAAGTACAAGGAAAGCGGCGTGCTGTTTGCAACCGAGCCGGAGCAGCAGGAACGCGGATACTTGCTGTAAGGGGCGCGCCATGGATTACGAAAAGATACTCGGACAGTGCGTCCAGGACATCCCCTTCTCGGGGATACGCAAGTTTTTCGAGCTGCTTGAGACGATGCCCGGCGCAATATCGCTGAGCGTCGGCGAGCCGGACTATCAGACCCCGTGGCACATCCGCGAGGCCGGCATATACTCGCTGACAAAGGGATTCACCAAGTATACGGCAAACGCGGGTCTTACCGAGTTGCGCCGTGAGATATGCAATTATCAGCGCCGCCGCTTCGGGCTTGAGTACGACTGGAAGACCGAGACACTCGTCACCATCGGCGGCAGCGAGGCTATCGACCTTGGGGTGCGCGCGCTGATAAATCCCGGCGAGGAGGTCATCGTACCCCAGCCGAGCTTTGTCTGCTACTCGCCCATCGCTCAGCTTGCGGGCGGAGTGCCGGTTATAGTCGAGACCAAGGCGGAGAACAGGTTCAAACTGACCGCGGACGAGCTTCGCGCCGCGATAACGCCGAAAACGAAGATACTCGTGCTCCCCTATCCCTGCAACCCGACCGGCGGCATAATGGAGAAGGACGACCTTGAGGCAATAGCCGAAGTTCTTCGCGGCACGAACATAATGGTGCTGTCCGACGAGATATACGCCGAGCTGACCTACGGCAAGCGCCATGTCTCGATAGCGTCGATAGACGGCATGCGCGAGCGGACGATAGTTGTCGGCGGATTCTCCAAGGCGTATTCGATGACCGGATGGCGTCTCGGCTACGCCAACGGTCCCGCGCCTATCATCAAGCAGATGACCAAGATACACCAGTACGCCATCATGTGCGCGCCTACCACCAGCCAGTACGCGGCTGTCGAGGCGATGCGCAGCGGCGACGCGGACATAGAGGAGATGGTCGAGGACTACGGTCAGCGCCGCCGCTACATCATTACGCGATTCCGCGAGCTAGGGCTCGACTGCTTCGAGGCGGAGGGCGCGTTCTATGTCTTCCCCTGCATCAAGTCGACCGGACTCAGCTCGGAGGAGTTTGCTGAGAAGCTGCTTCGCGAGCAGCAGGTGGCGGTCGTGCCCGGCTCGGCGTTCGGCGCGAGCGGCGAGGGCTATGTGCGCTGCTGCTATGCCGCGAGTCTGAAGGACATAGACGAGGCGCTCGACCGCATCGGACGCTTCCTCGAGACGCACCATGCTTAAAGTCGAGGCGCACGCCAAGATAAACCTTACGCTCGATGTCGTGGGCAAGCGCCCGGACGGATACCACGAGCTTAGGACGATAATGCACGAGATACCACTCTGCGACGAGCTGACGCTCGATTTCGACGCGGAGGGCTTGAGCTGCACCTCCAACCTTCCCTACATCAAAAACGACTCTAACCTGGCACTCAGAGCCGCTGTGAGCTTCTACGAGCACACAGGCATAGATGAGGGCTTGAGAATATCCGTCGAGAAGCACACGCCGGTCGGAGCGGGTCTGGGCGGAGGAAGCGCGGACGCGGCGGCGGTGCTGAACGCGCTCAACGACCGCCACGGGGATCCGCTCTCGAAGGATGAGCTGCTCGCCCTCGGCGCGAAGCTCGGTGCGGACGTGCCCTTCTGCATGGTCGGAGGCTGCGCGCTCTGTGAGGGCATAGGCGAAAAGATGACCGAGCTGCCGACCCTTCCCCGCTGCCACATCGTGCTTGTCAAGCCCGCCGCGAGCCTGTCCACCGCAGACATGTTCGCTCGGCTCGACCGCATGGGCAAAAACGCGCTGCATCCGGACACCGACGCGTGCATAGCGGCGCTGCGCTCCGGCGACCTCATCGAGCTTGCAAAGCGGATGTTCAACTCGATGGAGTCTGCCGCGGGACGGGTCGCGGAGATAGCCGAAGCCAAAAACGAGCTGCTGCGGATGGGCGCGCTCGGCGCGTGCATGAGCGGCAGCGGGTCGTCGGTGGTCGGACTGTTTGACGACAGAAAGGTCGCGGAGAGCGCGGCGGACGGCTGCCGAGGGTATCGCCGCGAGGTGTTTTTGCTGGATATGTAGGTATAAACCTCCGAGAAAGTGTCAAAAGTTCAGGTACACACTTTTTCGGAGGTATATTTATGAAAGCACATATCACTCGCGTCCTGTCCGTCCTACTTA
>CAMNWZ010000042.1 GCA_946566645.1 uncultured Clostridia bacterium | reverse complement strand
GGCGCTGAGGTCGGACTCGAAGTTGGTAGCCTCGGTTATCTCGTCCTCGTCCACGCCGAACTGCTCCGCGATGATGCCCTTCAGCTTGCTCATTATCTCGTTATCCATCGAATGTCACCTCCTAAAACCATGTACTTCGGAGCGCTGCCGCTCCTCCTATTAAGGATATTCACATTTTCAAAAAAAGTCAACTGCTTTTTTGAATTTTTTCGGAAATTATCAGACCTTCATATGCTCGATGTTGTTCACTATCTCCTCGATTATCCCGCTCTCGACATACTGCTTGGTGCCGCCGATAGCCGCAGCCACCGTCTCCGGCGCCGCCGAGCCGTGTATCTTGTACACCGGCTTCATGATCCCGAGCAGCGGAGCGCCGCCGACCTCGTTGTAGTCCATCATCGCCTTGAGGTCGCTGAGACCGTCCTTGACGAGCAGCGCGCCCAGCTTCGACTTCGTGTTCTTGTAGAAGATATTCTTGAGTATGTCCTTGAAGAAGATGCCCATACCCTCGATGCACTTGAGCAGGATGTTGCCCGAGTAGCCGTCGGAGATGATTATGTCCGCCTCGCCGCTGGTGACGTAGCGGCTCTCGATGTTTCCGGTGAAGTTGAGCCGTCCCGCGGTCTTCTCGCCCTCGAGCAGCTTGTAGGTCTCCTTCTGAAGCTCGCCGCCCTTGGATGGCTCGGCGCCGATGTTAAGAAGCCCTATCTTCGGGTCCTTCACGCCGAGCATGCGCTCCATGTAGTAGCTGCCCATGTACGCGAACTGGAGCAGATACTCGGGCGTGCACTCGAGGTTCGCGCCGCAGTCGATGAGAAGCGCCTTGCCGACAGCCGTAGGGATTAGCGAACCGAGCGCCGCGCGGCGTATGCCGTGGATGCGCTTGGCGACGAGCGTCGCCGCGGTGAGCAGAGCGCCGGTCGAGCCTGCGGACGCGAACGCGTCGCCGTAGCCATCGGCGAGCATTTTCAGCCCGACTACCATCGACGAGTCCTTCTTCGCGCGGACGACGTTTGCCGGGTCGTCGCACATCTCGACAACCTCGGTCGCGTCGCGAAGCTCAATGCCCTTCGGCAGGTCGCCGATGCCCGCCTCCTTCAGCACGCCGAGCATCTCCGCCATCTTTCCGACAAGGCAGATGTCCACACCGTAGCGCTTGTTCGCCTCGAGCGCGCCGAGCACCGGGGCTTTCGGGGCGTGGTCGCCTCCCATTGCGTCAACGATTATCTTCAAGATCTATCATCCTTTCCTCAAGCAGTTTCGATATAAACTCAAGCGAACGCTCGCTTATCGCGCGGTATCGCTCGCGTTTTTTCATTTTACCGCCGTCCCACGGCTGCATTATGCCGAAGTTCACGTTCATCGGCTGGAAGTCGCCGAGCACGTCGCCACTTATGTACTTCGCGAGCGCGCCGATGGCGGTCAGGTCGTCAAGCTCTATCGGCGCTTTGCCTCGAAGCCGAAGTCCCATGTTCATCGCGGCGTACAGCCCGCTCGCGCAGCTCTCGATGTACCCCTCCACGCCGGTCATCTGACCCGCAAACGCCACCCTCGGCTCTTGCTTTGCGCGATAGAATCGGTCGAGAAGAAGCGGCGAGTTGAGATATGTGTTGCGGTGCATCACGCCGTAGCGCACGAAATTCGCCTTCGCGAGCGCGGGTATCATCGAGAACACTCGCTTCTGCTCGGGGTGTTTCAAATGCGTCTGGAAGCCGACGATGTTGAAAAGCGTCCCCTCGCGGTTGTCCCGCCGAAGCTGAACGACGGCGTACGGCTGCTTGCCTGTCTTCGGGTCGAATATACCGCGCGGCTTGAGCGGTCCGTAGCGAAGCGTGTCCTCGCCGCGGCGAGCCATCACCTCCACCGGCATACAGCCCTCAAACACCTTGCCGTCCTCAAAGCCGTGCACCTCCGCCTCCTCGGCGGTCGCGAGCTCGGTGCGAAACGCGACATACTCGTCTTTGTTCATCGGACAGTTGATGTAGTCCGCGCCGCCCTTGTCGTATCGCGACGCGTAGAACGCGCTTGTCATGTCGATGCTCTCCGCCGTCACGATTGGCGCAGCCGCGTCGTAGAAGCTGAGCGCGCTATCCTCGCCGAAAAAGCGCAGTATCGCGTCGGCAAGCGGCTCGGAGGTGAGCGGTCCGGTGGCAATTATCACATCGCCCGAGGGTATCTCGCAGACTTCCTCCTCTACGATATGGATGAGCGGATGTGCGCGCAGGCGGTCGGTCACTCCCCGCGCGAATCCCTCACGGTCGACCGCGAGCGCGCCGCCCGCCTCGACCCGGTTTTCGTCCGCCGACAGCATTATGAGCGAGCCGAACCGCCGCAGCTCCTCCTTGAGCAGTCCCGGCGCGTTTTCGAGGCTCGCGCCGCGCAGGCTGTTCGAGCAGACAAGCTCGCAGAATAGGTCGCTCGTGTGCGCGGGAGTGCGCTTCTTCGGCTTCATCTCGACAAGCTCGACCTCGATGCCCTGACGCGCAAGCTGCCACGCCGCCTCGCTTCCCGCAAGCCCCGCGCCGACTACCTTAACCATTCTTCTTTGCCGACGGCTTCTTGGCGGTCGGTTTCTTCGCGGCGGTCGTCTTCTTTGCCGGAGCTTTCTTCGCGGTGGCGGTCTTCTTTGCAGTCGTCGTCTTCTTGGCGGTCGTCGTCTTGGTAGTCGACTTCGCCGCCGTCTTGGTCGACGCCGTCTTCTTCGTCGTCGTCGCCTTGCCGTCGGCAGCGGTCTCGGCGGCGTTATCCCCATCGGCGGTCGTACGCCTGCGGTATCCGCGCTGATCCTCCGGCACGAACATCGAGCACTTCTCGTTTATGCAGAAGGTCTTGCGCTGACCGCGTCCGCTGAGCTTGAACAGCGTGCCGCCGCAGCTCGGGCAGGTCTCCTCGGTCGGAACGTCCCAGGTCATAAAGTCGCAGGTCGGGAAGTTCTCGCAGCCGTAGTAGGTGTACTTGTTCTTCGACTTCTTCTTGAGTATACGACCTCCGCACTTGGGGCAGATGCCCGGCGTCGGCTCGGTTATCGGCTTTGTGTTCTTGCACTCGGGGTATCCCGGGCAGGCAAGGAAGCGTCCGAACCGTCCGCTCTTGATGACCATGCGGCGGCCGCAAAGCTCGCAAATCTCGTCGCTCTCCTCGTCCGGAACCTTGATGCGCTCGTTTTCAAGAGCCTTCTCCGCCTCGGCGAGCTCGTGCGAGAAGCTCTTGTAGAAGTCGCTCATCACCTCGTGCCACTCGCTCTTGCCCTCCTCTATGAGGTCGAGCGTGCGCTCCATGTTGGCGGTAAACTCGATGTCGATTATATCGGTGAATCTGTCCTTCATCAGCTGGGTTATCACCTCGCCGAGCGGCGTGGGTCGCAGCTGCTTGTTCTCCTTTATGACATACTCGCGGTCGATTATCGTGCTGACCGACGGCGCGTAGGTGGACGGGCGTCCGACCCCTCTGTCCTCCATCGCCTTTATCAGCGACGCCTCGGTGTAGCGCGGAGGCGGCTGGGTGAAGTGCTGCTCGGGTGAGAGCTTCTCAAGCGCGAGCTTCTGTCCCTCGGTCATGGCGGGCAGGCGGGCTATCTCCTCCTCCTCGGGGTCGTCCCTGCCCTCCTCGTACACCGCGGTGAAGCCCGCGAAATTCACTCGCTGGCTGTTCGCGCGGAAGATATAGTTTGCCGCCTCGACGTCCACCGCCTGGGTGTCGTACACCGCGTTTTCCATCTGGCAGGCGAGGAATCGGCTCCAAATCATGCGATAGAGGCGGTACTGCTCGCTCGAAAGGGATGTGCGGACGACCTCCGGAGTGAGGGTCACGTCGGTCGGACGTATCGCCTCGTGCGCGTCCTGAGCGCCCGACTTCGTCTTGTAGTGACGCGGTGCGGACGGCACATATTCCGCGCCGTAGCGGCTCTTGATCACCTCGCGCGCTGCCGTTATCGCGTCGTCGGACAGGCGCAGCGAGTCGGTACGCATGTAGGTGATAAGACCGACCGTGCCGTGTCCCTCGATGTCCACGCCCTCGTAAAGCTGCTGCGCTATCGCCATCGTGCGCCGCGCCTGCATGTTCAGCTTGCGGCTCGCCTCCTGCTGAAGCGAGGATGTGTTAAACGGAGGCGCGGGGCTGCGGCGCTTCTGACCGTTCTTTATCGTCGAGACCTTCCACTCCGCCTTCTCGACCGCCGAGACTATCTTCTCCACGTCCTTCTCGCTTGCAAGCTCGATGCGCCCGTTTTTGTCGCCGTTGAAGTGCGCGGTGAAGCTGTGCGACGCGTCCAGCTCGAGCAGCGCGTCTATCGACCAGTACTCCTGCGGGTCGAACGCTCGGCGCTCGTTTTCGCGGTCAACGACCATGCGCGTGACCACCGACTGCACGCGTCCGGCGGACAGTCCGCGGCGTATCTTGCGCCAGAGCAGCGGGCTTAATTGATAACCCACCACGCGGTCGAGGATGCGGCGGGTCTGCTGCGCGTCGACAAGGTTCTTGTCTATCGCGCGCGGGTGCGCTATCCCCTCGCTTACCACCTTCTTGGAGATTTCGTTAAAGGTGACGCGCAGCACCTGGTCGTCGGGTATGCCGAGCAGCTGCTGGAGGTGCCAGCTTATCGCCTCTCCCTCGCGGTCGGGGTCGGTCGCGAGATAGACCTTGTCCGAAGCCTTCGCCGTCTTTTGCAGGTCCTTTATTATGTCCTCCTTGCCCTTTATCGGCTGATAATCGGGCGTGAAGTCGTTCTCAAAATCAATTCCCATCTTCGACTTGGGCAGGTCACGAAGGTGTCCCATCGACGCCTTCACCTTGTAACCCTTGCCGAGATACTTTTCAATCGTCTTTGCTTTCGCAACAGACTCGACTATAACCAAATCAGACATCTTTTTCTCCTGTTACACCAAAAGTTTTTCGCCCGGGGCATATCGCTTACCCGCAAGCTCCTTCAAGAAACCGTCGAGCACCAGCATCGTCACCTCTCCGAGCACCGTCGCGGCGTCCATCCCGCTTCCGTCCACTATGTCGTCGAGGTACATCGGACCGGAGTTCAGAAGCGCCAGTATCTTCCGCCGGTTTTCGGGCAGCTCGTCGAGCTTCCTTTGGTCTATCTTACGCTCGACCGGCGTTGCGGGTTTTATCTCCCTCGTCTCCGACTCCGCGCTGTCCGACACCGCTCGTCGCTTGGACGGCGAGGATATCTTGGACGCGAAGCTGTGCGCGTATTCCTCAAGCACATCCGCCGCGCAGGTGGTCAGCTTTGCGAACCCGTCGCGGATAAGCGCGTTCGTGCCTACGCTCATCGGCGCGTTTATCGCTCCCGGGACGGCGAACAGGTCGCGTCCCTGCTCTGAGGCGTATGCCGCGGTTATCGACGTGCCGCTGCGCTCGCCCGCTTCGACGACAAGCACTCCGCAGGAAAGCCCGCTGATTATGCGGTTTCGCTCGGGAAAGTGCCTGCCCATCGGCTCGGCGCCGGGCACATACTCGCTTATCACCACTCCCGCGGCGACGATGTCGTTATATAATCGCTCGTTTTCCGGCGGATATATCACGTCCACGCCTCCGCCGAGTATCGCCGCTGTCGGCTTGCCCGCCTTGAGCGCTCCGATAGCCGCCTGCGAATCGAGACCGCGTGCCATGCCGCTGACGATGTACCCTCCGCCCTTCGCTATGTCGTAGGATATTGTCTCGGCGACCGACAGTCCGTACGGCGTGGGCGTTCGCGTGCCGATGACCGCTATCGCGACCTCCTCGTCAAACGCCGGCATCCTGCCCTTGTAGTACAGCACAAGCGGCGGGTCGGGTATGTTCTTGAGCCGTGACGGATATATCGCGTCCTGCATGGTCAGTATCTGTATCCCGCCGCGCTCGCACTGCTCGAGCACCCGCTCCACGCTGTCCATGTCCTTGTTCATCAGCTCGGCTATGTCTCTGTCTTCTATGCCGTCTATCTGTCTAAGCTCGCGCTTATCGGCGTAGTACAGCTCCTCCAGCGTGTCGAACTGCCGATATGCCGCCGACTTGAGCGACGCTCTCAGTCTGTCCTTCATCGACAGCCATATCCAGTATTTCAACTGTGACATCTCATCCCCTCCGTCCGGATATTTCCCAGATAACTATCGCCGCCGCGACCGCCGCGTTGAGCGACTCTGTGCTGCCGCTCATCGGTATCGCAAACGACCCCTCGCACATCTCCAAAACTTCCTTTGAAAGCCCCTGCCCTTCGCTGCCTATCACCGGAAGCGCGTTCGTCGGAAGCTTACGCACGTCCGCCGCGTCCGCTCTCGGTTCAGCCGCCATCAGTTTTAGACCGCTCGACGCCGTAAAAAGTTCCGCCGCCGTCATCCTGCTCGTCCTCACGCGGAACACGCCACCCATCGACGCGCGCACCGCCTTGTATCCGAACGGGTCGGCGCAGTCGCCCACAAGAAGCACCTCGCCTATCCCGAGCGCCGCCGCCGTGCGTATCACCGTGCCGACGTTGCCCGCGTCCTGCACACCGTCGAGCGCTATCTTCGCGCCGCCGCGAGGCGGGATGTTCGGTATCCTCGCCGCGAATATCGCTCCCTGAGGCGCTCTCTGCGTCGATATAGCGCCAAACAGCCGGTCGGACACCACCGTTATCGGGAGCGAGCGTTCGAGCGTTCCTGCCACCTCGGCGGTCGCGAGAACGGCGGTTATCTCCACCCCCGCGCCTACCGCGTCGGATAGGAGCTTCGTACCCTCGGCGGCAAACTCGCCGCGCTCCCTGCGGTACTTCGCCTGCGCCAGCAGCTTTGAGACGTGCTGCACAAGCGGATTCTGTCTGCTCGTTATCTCTGTCATGCCTTGCTCTGAACGCGTTCGATGCTCGACGACGTTCCGACGACCACCAGTATGTCCTGCGGCTTTATGACATAGTCGGCGTTAGGCAGGCTTATCACCTCGGCGCTGTCCTTCTTACGCACCGCGACGACCAGTATGTCGTAAAGTCTTCGCACCTGCAGATCGTTGAAGTTCTTGCCTATCCACGAGTCGGGCGGTGTCAGGTCTATAACGCAGCAGTCCTCGGATATCTCGACATAGTCGAGCACGTTCGGATTGTTCAGCGTCTGCGCGAGCCTGCGTCCCATGTCGTACTCGGGCACTATCACCCTGTCCGCGCCTATCTGCTCGAGCACCCGCTTGTGTATGCCGCCCTGCGCCTTGCAGACTATCTGCTTTGCGCCGAGGTCCTTTAGGATTATCGTCGCGAGCACGCTCTTTTCGAGGCTGCCGCCTATCGCGACCACCACGCAGTCGAAGTTGCGCACGCCTATCGAACGAAGCACCGCCTCGTCGGTCGCGTCGGCTATCATCGCGTGGGTAACGTCGCCGGATACCTCCTCGACCGCCTCCTCGTCGCTGTCTATGACCAGCACCTCGCCTCCGAGCTTCGCAAGCTCCCGCGCCACCGACGTGCCGAATCGCCCAAGCCCTATGACCACATATGATTTCATGCGTCCGCCCTCCTATCCTATCATTATCCGTTCTTCCGGATAACGTATCTTTGCCTCTCTGCCTCCGTTTATCATCGTCGCTATGCCTATCGTCATTATCCCCACTCGTCCGAGGTACATGAGCACTATCAGCACAAGCAGCGCCGGCACTCCAAGCGACTGCGTGACGCCGAGCGTCAGCCCGACCGTGCCCATCGCGCTGGACACCTCGAATATCGCGTCCATCGGCTCTATCTGCTCAAAGCCCATGATGAGTGTCGTGCCGATGATGTAGAGCAGGATAACCACCACCACAATGGCGAGGCAGTCGCGCACCTGCTTCTGGCTTATCCGCCTGCCGAGTATGTTCACGTCCTCGTGACCGCGTATCGCCCGCAGCGCGCTTATCATAAGCACCGCTATCGTGACCGTCTTGACGCCGCCCGCCGTCGAGCCGGGGCTGCCGCCGATGAACATGAGAAGCATCGTCAGCAGCTTCGAGCCGCCGGTAAGCCCCGCCTGGTCGACCGTCGCAAATCCCGCCGTGCGCGTAGTGACCGACTGGAAGGTCGAGCAGAGCAGCTTAGAACCGACCGGCATGTCGCCTATCGTCGCGGGATTTGTCCACTCCATCAGGCTGAACGCCGCCGCGCCCGCGACTATCAGAAACGCGGTCATCGCTATGACGATGCGCGAGTGTATCCGCAGCTTCTTCCACGAGCGCGCGTGGACGATGTCCTCCCACACGAAAAAGCCCAGTCCGCCGACCACGATGAGCGTCATTATCACGATGTTCACTATCGGGTTTTCGGCGTAGAGCGCGAGCGAGCTGTTCGGTGATGCCTTGCCCATGATGTCGAACCCCGCGTTGCAGAAGGCGGAAATCGAGTGAAAGACTCCGCGCCACAGTCCCCCCGCAAAACCGAACCTCGGCGCAAAGCAGCAGGTGAGTATCACCGCGCCCGCCCCCTCGAAAATGAGCGTTCCCGCGAGCACATGGCGCACAAGGCGAACAACTCCGTTTATGTCGTTCAAATTGAGCGACTGCACGATTATCAGCCGCTCGCGAAGCCCTATCTTTCGGCGAAGCAGGAAGCTGAACACCGTCGCGAGCGTCATAAAGCCCAGTCCGCCTATCTGTATCATCACGAGTATTACCACCTGGCCGAAGTTCGTCCAGTACTGCCAGGTGTCCCCTATCGCGAGTCCTGTCACGCAGGTGGCGCTGGTGGCGGTGAATAGCGCGTTTACAAATCCGCACGACCCCTCGTTTCTTGTTGCGGCAGGCAGGCTGAGCAGCACCGCGCCGACGAGTATGATCGCGAGAAATCCGAGCGCGACGGTACGCGTCGGACTGACGGTAGAAATCCTGCGAAACAGCTTCCGCACGCGCTCCACTCCTCTCACTTCAGATTATGGCTTGCGCGCCGACCACCGTCGACGCGCTGTTTCGTAACGCCTTACGGCGTCGTCATTATTGCGTTCAGAGCCTCGAGCGCCCGGTCGTAATACTCCACATATTCCGGGTCGTCCCGCTTGGAAATCTCACAGGTCTTTATCGCCAGATAGTACTTAGCCTCGTTGTCCGCGGGCAGGAACCGCTTTATCGTCGGAAAGTCGTTCGCGTAGAGGAAGTACTTCTGCTCCGACTCTATGCCGAAGTCGGCGAGCGGCCGATAGCTTGTGTCCGGGTCGAAGTAGGTGAGATAGTCCTCGTGAATCAGGTAGAGCACGCAGGACGGGTCTCCGATGAAGGTCACCTCAAACGCCTGCATCTTCTGCGCGGCGGCGCTCACATCCACCCCGCTCGCGACTATCGCCTGATCGACTATGTCTATCTCGAGCTTGCCGTTGCCGTTCGCGTCGCCTATCTCCTTTGCGAACAGGTCGTACAGCACCTCCTTGCGCGTCTCGGAGAAGTAGCCGTCCGAGAATATCGTGAAGGTGAAGTCGCGTGAGTGGTCCTTCAGCAGGTCCACCGCGATGAACACCACCAGCACGACCGCGACAATGCCGATGAGGATCGGTTTCAGGTAGTGGTAGAGAAACACGTTCTTGAACCATCCCGAAAAACCCTTGGGCTGATTGCCCGCCGCCTGCATGTCCTTCAGCAGGCGATCGCGCTCGGTCTCTTTCCTTGCCATTACAAGCTCCTTTCCCGTGTGTTTCGGTTTTATCTGTCGGTCGGCGGCGCGGAGAAGCCGTATATCGCCTGCTCGCCGCGTGCCACCTTGACAACAGTCGTGCTGTATCCCGTCCGTGCCGCGGCGGCGCTGTCTATCACCGTCTGCGTCGGCTCGCATCCCTTGCCGAAGCTCAGCGTGAACGCCGCGCCCGTGAAGTCCTCCGGCACCTCGAAATACACCTTTATCTCGAAGGTCGCGTACTCGTCGTCGAAATCTATCAGATTGACATACGTCTCGTCTATCGGAAGCGCGCAGCCGGGGATGGTCGTTCCCACCCTACTCCTGCCGAGATCGTTTGCGCATCCGTTCAGCGTCGTGTCCGGCACGAGCAGGTCAAACGAATACTCGCCCACATCGGTGGACGCGGTTATCGTCGTCCGTCCCGGTTTGAGCGGCGTGACATAGAGGCAGCATCCCTGCGCGTCCGCGTCGTCTGTCTCGGGATGGCAGACGCCGTAGCCGATGCTCGCGACCGTCGGGTCGTCTATCCGCCAGTCGACAAACGCCGCGCCCTCGGTGACAAACGCCGCCTTCACCTCCGGATGGTACAGGTCGCAGAGCGAGTGCCCGCCGTCGGCGAGGTATACCACATACGCGCCGTCCACTTTCTCGTACTTCTCATACTCGGCGCAGTTCTCGTTATATCGCCTGTTCGACCGTCCGGTGTACGCCGCAAGTCCGGTTATCCGCCCCTCCATGTCCTCGCGACGGTCGTTGCGAAGCTCGCTCACCCCGACGGTCGGAGTGTCCGGCTCGGTCGTAGGCTCGTCGCTCGGCTCGGGGCACGGGTCAACGCCCGGCGGCGGAGTGGGCACGGTCGAAGGTGCCGCACTCGGCTCGACCGTCGGCTCGCGGAGCTTTACCATTCGGCAGAGCACCGCCGCGACCTCCGAGCGCTTGATGTAAGAATCGGGGTCAAACCTGCCGCTTGAGTCCACGCCGTTCAGTATTCCCGCGCGGTAGAGCAGAAAAATCTCGTCGGCAAAGCGGTCGGTCGGCTGAACGTCGGGTATGGCGTTCACCTCTCCGACTGCCGCAAAGACGCTTGACGGCAGCGCGTGCGCCATTATCGCGCAGAAGTCGCGGCGGGTGGCGTTCGCGTTCCAGTCGGCAAACTGTCCCGCCTCGACTATGCCGTTTTCGGTGATGTAGTCCACATAGACCGCGTACCAGGGGCTTCCCTGCACGAAATCGGCGCTTCCGTTGTGATATATGCCGTGCAGTCGGCTCGCCATCGCGGCGGCGGCGCCCATCGTCACATATCCGTCGGGGTCGAATTTGCCGTCGGACACGCCGTTCATAAGTCCGTATTCGTACACATCGGCGACGTTTTGAGCGTACCAAGCGGCTGGGATCACGTCCGAAAAGGTGCCGTCGGCGTAGCCGTTTGTCCTCGAGAAGTTGTCCATCCCGACAGCGGAAGCGGTCGCGGGAATGCCGAAAAGCAGCGACGCAAGGCACAGGATCGCCGCGCAAACACGCTTTTTCATCGCCGCCACTCCCCTCTCCGCAGTATAGTTATCCGCCCATTACGGAGATTATAGCATACCGATTGCCGTTTATCAAGACTTTTCGGGCGCGCCGCCGTCAAACTCCTTCCAGAAGTTGCGAACGACGTTTTGATAGCCCTCGGTGTCCATCGGATAGCTCATGCCGTGGTCGGCACCCGGCACAACGAGCAGCCGCTTGGGCGCGGCGCAGGCGCAGTAGTTTCTATATGTCATCTCCACCGGCACGAAGTGGTCGTCCGTGCCGTGGATGAACAGCACCGGCGTCACGCATTCGCGAAGTGCCTCTATGGTGGAGTAGTCGAATCCGGATATCTGATTGTGTTTGTCAAAGAGATTGCGCAAAAGCTGTCTGCGGAAGCGGTAGGATATGTGCAGATTGTCGTTTGCGATATGCCGCCATATCTCATCGGGCGACGTAAAACCGCAGTCGGCGATGATGCCGTGGACATTTTCCGGAAGTTCCAGCCCGCCCGCCATGAGCACGGTCGTCGCGCCCATCGACACGCCGCAGAGGTATATCGGAAGCTCTTCCGAGACGGTGTTCATCACCCAGTCTATCCAGTCGAGGCAGTCGAACCGCTCGGTTATGCCGAAGCCTATGTAGTCGCCGCCGCTTTCGTTCTGCCCGCGCTGCTCGACAAACAGCACGCCGCAACGGTTGTCGTGCATGAAATCCGCCACCAGCCCGAAGTCGTT
>CAMNWZ010000041.1 GCA_946566645.1 uncultured Clostridia bacterium | reverse complement strand
CTCGCCTACCCCGGACCGCAGCGGTTTCCCGACCTCCGGGGGTGGGGTGCGGGCGCGCCCGAAAAGTACGTCGGCTACGCGTGGTCAAAGGGCTACACCAACGGTGTGAGCGAAACGCGCTTCGGCGCGAGCGACCCGGTCACCTTCGAGATGTACGCCACATTTATCCTGCGCGCGCTCGGGTACAGCGAGGCGGCGGGCGACTTCTCGTGGGTGAGCGCTCCCGCCGACGCGGTAAAGCTCGGAGTGCTCACCGAATATGAGCGGGAGAGCGCGGCGCGGCGGGCTTTTTGCCGCGACAGCATGGCGTATATAAGCTGGCAGGCGCTCGACGCAAAGAACGCGCGCGGCGAGAAGCTATACGCGAAGCTGATAAACTCGGAGGTCTTCACCTCGAGCGAGTACCGCGCGGCGACACGCAGCGGAGTTCGCGTTCTCGGCGAGTAACCGATTTCCCTGTTTTGAATAGTATGTGGTGTAACTTCAAAACAGGAGGTACTTGGATATGAACTGCAACTGCAACGGAACTACCGGTCTTTTCTGCGGCAACCGCAACGAGTGGCTTTGGATCATAATCATAGCCGTCGTGCTCATTCTCCTCTTTGGCTGCTGCAACTAAGCGAAGGAACTGTTCTCGGGAAAACAGGGGCTGAGTCCCCTGTTTTCTCGGCAGAAGATACGGACAAGCATGGAGGGGGATACATGAAAGAGATGGATGGGATAAGGGCTGCGATATTCGACCTGGACGGCACGCTGATAGACAGCATGGGCGCGTGGCACGAGGCGGACGTGCAGTTTCTGACTCGGCGCGGACTGCCGCTGGAGCAGGACTACTTCGATGTCATCAAGACGATGTCCTTCGCAATCGCTGCCGACTACACGATAGAGCGGTACAAGCTCGGCGACAGCCCGGAGGAGGTCATCGCCGAGTGGCGCGGCTATGTGCAGGACGAGTACAACCACAGCATCCCGCTGAAGGACGGCGCGATAGAGTATCTGGCGCATCTCAAGTCGCGCGGCGTGAAGATAGCGCTCGCGACCTCCAACGAGCTGCCGCTCTGCCGGGGCGCGCTTCGTCGGCTGGGGATAGACAGATTCGCCGACGCGCTGACCTTTACCCACGAGGCGGCGCGCCCTAAGAGCTTTCCCGACGTATACCTGCTCGCGGCGGAGCGACTGGGTGCGTCGGTTGGCGAGACTGCGGTGTTTGAGGACGCGTTTGTAGGGGTGAAGTCGGCGAAGTCGGGAGGATTTATCACCGTCGCGGTGTACGACGACGCGTCGGCGCACGACTGGGAGGATATGAGCGCCGCCGCCGACCTTGCGGTGCGCGATTTGAGGGAGCTGATTCGATGAAGATGACAGGGGCGCAGGCGGCGATAGAGATACTTCGCGAGCAGGGAACAGCCGTCGTTTTCGGCTATCCCGGCGCGAACGTGCTCGAGATATACCGCGCGCTTGCCGCGTCGGATATTCGGCACATCCTGACGTCGAGCGAGGCGGGCGCCGCCCACGCAGCCGACGGCTTCTCCCGCGCGGGAGGGGGCGTAGGCGTCTGCATAGCGACGAGCGGTCCGGGCGCGACCAACCTCGTCACCGGCATCGCCACCGCCTACATGGACTCGACCCCGGTCGTGTTCATCACCGGAAACGTGCCCCGCGCGCAGGTCGGCACCGACAGCTTTCAGGAGGTGGACATCACCGGCATAACGCTGCCGATAACCAAGTGGAACATGCTTGTGCGCACGCCGGACGAACTTTGCGACTCGCTGCGGACGGCGTTTAGGATAGCGCGCGAGGGTCGCCCCGGTCCGGTGCTTGTGGACATTCCCCGCGACGTGGCGCTCGGGTTGTGCGAATACTCGCCGAAAGAGCCGGAGGTATTGTGTCCCAAAGCACCGAGCGATAGCGACATACCCTCCGCCGCGTCGCTTGTCGAGCGCTCTCAGCGACCGATAATCCTCGCGGGAGGGGGAGCAAAGACCGCTCCGCGCGAGCTTGAAAACTTCCGTGCGCGGCTCGACTGCCCGCTCGTCACAACGATGATGGGCATAGGCGCGTCGCCGCACAGCCTGGGATTTGTGGGACAGAACGGACACGCGGCGGCGAACGCGGCGCTCGACGCGGCTGACCTTGTGATAGCCGTCGGCACGCGGTTTTCTGACCGTGTCGCGCGTCCGTTTGAGGACAAGCTAAGCCTCGTCCACATCGACGTCGACCGCGCGGAGATAGGGAAGAATGTCGCCGCAGCGGCGTCGGTCGAGGCGGACGCTGCGCTTGCGCTGAAAGCACTTACACCGCTCGTCACACCGAAACCGTGGTCGCCGCCGACCGTCGCCGAGAAGCGGACAGCGGCGCGCGGAGGGGTGTCCCCGCGGTCGCTCTCGACGGTACGGCGATACTTCCCCGACGCGCTCGTCGCGACCGACGTGGGCGAGCACCAGATATGGGCGGTGCGCTTCATCGGCGTGGACGACCCGCGCGGACTGCTCACCCCGGGGGGCTTGGGCACGATGGGCTTCGGGCTTGGCGCGGCGGTCGGAGGCTGCATCGCGACCGGACGGCGTGCGGTTCTCGTGACCGGCGACGGCAGCTTTATGATGAACCTGAACGAGCTTGCGACTGCCGTGCGCGAGAGCGTCGACCTGACCGTGCTGCTGATGCGCAACCGCGCGCTCGGCATGGTGCACCGCAAGCTGAGACGCGGCGAACGCGCGGTCACCGAGCTCAAGTCGCAGCCCGATTTCTTGCGGCTCGCGCGGTCGTTCGGGGCGAAGGCGTGGCTCGCGCGCAGCGATTCGGAACTTGAGCGGCGGCTGGAAACGGCGTCGAAGACATCCGGCGTGAAGCTCATCGAGTGCCGCGTCGGTCGGGACACTCACATCGGCTAAACAGGAGGAAAAGTTATGGAAAACATCAAAGAACGCACACTTTCGGTACTTGTGGATAACTCGGCGGGCGTGCTGACCCGAATCTCGGGTCTGTTCAGCCGCCGCGGGTACAACATCAAGAGCCTTGCCGTCGGCGAGACCGAGCGGGAGGGCGTCAGCCGCATGACGGTGATAGTCTCCTGCGACGACCGCGCGCTCTCGCAGATAGTCGCGCAGCTTCAGAAGCAGGAGTGCGTCCGCCGCGTGCGCGTGCTCGAAAACGCGAACCAGAT
Organism: uncultured Clostridia bacterium; assembly: GCA_946566645.1. Lineage (GTDB taxonomy): Bacteria > Bacillota > Clostridia > Oscillospirales > JAAYOS01 > CANRIN01. Next base: position 8,779 of record CAMNWZ010000041.1, on the reverse strand, counting down.
AAGCCGCGAGCTGCTGCTGATAAAGGTGTCCACCAACGCGCAGAACCGCACGCAGGTCATCGAGATAGCCAACATCTTCCGCGCACGGGTCATCGACGCGTCGCCGGGCAGCCTGACGCTCGAGCTTACCGGCGAGGCGGACAAGTCGGCTGCGCTGTTCGAGATGCTCGGCGAGTTCGGCATACTCGAGAGCACCCGCACCGGCGCGGTCGCGGTCGAGCGGGGCAGCGGCACGATATACGACGAGTGAGGGAGAATCATCATGGCACAGCACATCGTTGTTTGCGACTACGACCCGAGGTGGAGCGACGAATTTGACCGCGAGTCGGCGCTTGTCCGAGCTATCCTCGGCGACAACTGTATAGAGCTGCACCACATCGGCAGCACGTCGGTGGAGGGACTCGCCGCAAAGCCGATAATCGACATGATGCCGGTCGTTCGCAGCCTCGAGCAGGTGGACGCGGTCGCCGCCGAGTTCGAGAAGATAGGATACGAATATCTGGGCGAGTTCGGCATGGCGGGACGGCGCTACCTGCGCAAGGGCGGCGACGAGCGCACCCACCAGATACACATTTTCCACGAGTCGAACCGACACGACATCGAGCGCCATCTGGCGGTTCGCGACTATCTCCGCGCGCACAAGTCGGTGCGGGACGAGTACGCGGCGCTGAAACGCGAGCTTGCGGCGAAGCATCCGTACGACATCGACGGCTACTGCGACGGCAAGGAAGCGTTCGTACAGCGGATGGAGGTGGACGCGCTCGCGTGGAAGCGCGGGTAATTTTTACCGCTTAAAAAGCATTACCGAGGAGGATGCAGATGGCAGAGCAGTTTTTGACGCTGATGGCAGACCTGGACGACGATTCCCAGGCGGTCATGTCCGAGTGGTACGAGATATTGAAGGACACGGGATTTGTCGGAACACAGACGCCCGGACTTCCTTATCACATCAGCCTTGCGACCTTTCCGCTCGACAGAGAGCGCGATGCCGTCGAGCTTATGGAAAAAGCCGCGCGGGAGTTCTCGCCGATACCGGTGCACATACGCCACATCGGTCTGTTCGCCGGCGGCAAGGTGCTTTTCGGCGCGCCCGAGATGAGCACCGAGCTAAGTTCGCTCCATGACGCCTGCGAGTCGGAGGAAAACCGCGGGCAGGTGTGGACGCCGCATGTGACCTTGTTTATCGACGAGCCGAGCACGGTCTGCGACGCGATACCGGTGTTTGTGAAGTCGTTTTATCCGTTTACCGCAAAAATCACCCGCCTTCACCTGTGCGCCTTCTGGCCGACGAGAGAGATCGCGTCGGCTGAGCTGAGCGGTCATAACAATTTTTGACCACTTGAAAAATTCAGTGATAAGCGTATAATAGGTGTAGTACGCAAAATTCCCTTTTCAAAGCGAGGTACATAGACGTATGAAATCACTGGGAATAGACGTCGGCTCGACCACCGTCAAGGCGGTGCTTATTGACGAGTCCGGCGAGATTCTCTACAAGCGGTACGAGCGCCACAACGCGCGCGTCCGCGAACTGATAGCGCTGATACTCGGGGACGTGATAAAGAGCGTCGGTCCGGTCGAGGTCCACGCCGCCGTCACCGGAAGCGCGGGACTGGGCGCCGCCGAGCGCGCGAAGCTCCCCTTTGTGCAGGAGGTTGTCGCAAGCTCGACGGCGGTCGAGCAGTTCCTGCCCGGCACCGACGCGGTGGTGGAGCTTGGCGGCGAGGACGCGAAGATTGTCTTCTTCGGACAGGTGACCGAGCAGCGGATGAACGGCACCTGCGCGGGCGGCACCGGCGCGTTCATCGACCAGATGGCGACGCTGATGGACATAACCGCCGACGAGTTAAACGAGCTTGCCTCCCACGCGGAGAAGCTCTACCCGATAGCCTCCCGCTGCGGAGTGTTCGCAAAGACCGACGTCCAGCCGCTGCTCAACCAGGGCGCGCGCCGCGAGGATGTCGCCGCGTCGATACTCCAGGCGGTGGTGAACCAGACGATAGCGGGTCTTGCGCAGGGACGCAAGATAGAGGGTAACGTGGCTTTCCTCGGCGGACCGCTCGCATTCCTGCCCGAGCTCGGCAAGCTGTTTGTAAAGACGCTGAAACTCACCGACGAGCAGGCGCGCTTCCCCAAGGACGGACAGTATTTCGTCGCACTCGGCTGCGCGGTCGAGGCTCGGCGCTTCGAGCCGCTGCGGCTGGACGACGTCGCGGCGCGGCTTGACAAGGCGGAGGAGATCGCCCCGAGCGGACGTCTCGCGCCGCTGTTCGCGAGCAAAGAGGAGTACGACGAGTTTACCGAGCGGCACGCGCAGGCGGCTGTCGCGACCGCCGACCCCGCGACCTACGAGGGCGACGCGTGGCTCGGCATCGACGCGGGCTCGACCACCACGAAGCTGGTGCTGATAACCGACGACGCGCGCATACTCTACAGTTACTACGCGCCAAACCGCGGCGATCCGGTCGAGGTGCTGCGCGAACAGCTTCTCGAGGTGCGCCGGCTGCTCGGCAGTAAGATACAGCTGCGCGGCAGCGCGGTCACCGGCTACGGCGAGGAGCTGATGTGCGCCGCCTACGGTGTGGACGACGGCATCGTCGAGACGGTGGCGCACTACACGGCGGCTAAGTTCTTCGAGCCGCAGGTAGACTACATAATCGACATCGGCGGACAGGACATGAAGTGCTTCCGCGTCCACGCCGGCGCGATAGACAGCATAATGCTGAACGAGGCGTGCAGCTCGGGCTGCGGCTCGTTCATCGAGACCTTCGCAAAGGCGATAGGTCACACCACGCCCGAGTTCGCGAAGCTGGGCTTATTCGGAGAGCATCCGGCGGACCTCGGTTCGCGATGCACCGTGTTCATGAACTCATCGGTCAAGCAGGCGCAGAAGGAGGGCGCGACCGTCGCGGACATCAGCGCGGGACTGTCCATCTCGGTGGTCAAAAACGCGCTGTACAAGGTCATACGCGTCGCCGACCCCGCCGAGATAGGCGAGCACGTCGTTGTGCAGGGGGGCACCTTCCTCAACGACGCGATACTGCGCGCGTTCGAGCGTGAGCTTGGGCGCGAGGTCACCCGACCGGCAATCGCGGGACTGATGGGCGCGTTCGGCTGCGCGCTGCACGCGAGGGAGGTCGGTCGCGCGGAGAGCGGGCTTATCAGCCTCGACGAGCTTGAGCACTTCGAGCACACCAGCTCCGCCGCACGCTGCGGTCTCTGCGGCAACAACTGCACGCTCACCGTGAACAAGTTCACCGGCGGACGGCGCTTCATTACCGGCAATCGTTGCGAGCGCGGCGCGGGCGGCAAGAAGTCCGCCGAGGAGATACCGAACGTCTACGCCTACAAGCTCGAGCGGCTGCAAAACATCAAGCCTATCGACAACCCGACGCGCGGAGAGATAGGCATCCCGTTCGTGCTCAACTTCTTCGATACTCTGCCGTTCTGGAGCGAGTTCTTCGCCAAAATCGGGGTAAAAGTGGTGCTTTCGGGCACATCCGACCGAAATATCTACTCGCTCGGTCAGGACACCATCCCCTCCGACACGGTATGCTACCCCGCAAAGCTCGTCCACGGACACATCCAGGCGCTGGTGGACAAGGGATGCAGGCGCATCTTCTACCCCTGCGCGCCGTACAACAACGTCGAGTACGACAAGGCGGACAACTACTACAACTGCCCGGTCGTCGCCTACTATCCCGAGCTTATCGCGGCGAATATGCCGGTCACCAAGACGATAGAGTACATAAATCCGTACCTCGTGTACACGCGCAGAGGCTTTGAAAAGAAGGCGTTCGAGGCGTTCAAGCCGTACTATCCCGACCTGACGCTCGGCGAGGTGAAGGCTGCGGTGAAGGCCGCACGCGAGGCGGACGAGCAGTTCCGAAGCGACATCCGCGTTCAGGGCGAGCGCGCGATAGCCTGGGCTCGGTCGCGGGGCAAGCGCATCATCGTGCTCAGCGGTCGCCCCTACCACATCGACCCGGAGATAAACCACGGCATCGACCGCCTGATAACCTCGCTCGGACTCGCCGTCGTGACCGAGGAAACCGTTGCGGCACAGGGCAACGCGGCGCCGCTGCACGTCCTTAACCAGTGGTCGTACCACGCGCGGCTGTACAACGCCGCCGAGTATGTCAGCCGCACGAGCGACATGGAGTTCGTGCAGTTGGTCAGCTTCGGCTGCGGCATCGACGCGATAACCGGCGACGAGCTGCGCGGCATACTCGAAAGCAAGGGGAAGTTCTACACTCAGGTCAAAATCGACGAAATTACCAATCTCGGCGCGGCAAAGATTCGACTTCGCTCGCTCGTTGCGGCGATGGAGGCACGCGACCGCGCGTCCGGAAAGGCGGTGAGCGCTCGTGGCTAAGCTGGTCTACGACAAGGAGGGGCGGCTGCTCTTTACCAAGGAGATGGCGGCGGAATACACCGTTTTGGTTCCGCAAATGCTGCCTATCCACTTTGAATTCATAACAAAAGCGCTCAGTTTGGGCGGACTTAATGTCGAAGTGCTGAACACCACCCATCGCGGGATAATCGACGCGGGACTCAAGCACGTCCACAACGACATCTGCTTCCCCGCGCTGCTCGTCATCGGTCAGATGATAGACGCGCTGAAAAGCGGCAAGTACGACGTGCACAAGGTCGCGCTGATGATAACCCAGACCGGCGGCGGCTGCCGTGCGTCAAACTACATCCATTTGTTGCGAAAAGGGCTGATAAAAGCCGGATACGACTTTGTTCCGGTCATTTCGCTGAACCTTTCGGGACTGGAGTCCAACCCCGGTTTTCACATGAGCCTGCCGATGATAAGCCGCCTCATCTGCGGAGTTGTCTACGGCGACGCGCTGATGTGGCTGTCCAACCACAGCCGCGCCTACGAGCTGAACGTCGGCGAGACCGACGCTCTGGTGAAGAAGTGGACGACAAAGATTTCGGACGAGATGAAGCACACTCGGCTGCCGAACCGCAAGAAAGTGCGCGAAAATCTTCTCGGGATCGCCAAGGACTTCGGCAACATCAAGATGGGCGGCGAACCGAAGCCGCGCGTCGGCGTCGTCGGCGAGATATACGTCAAGTTCGCGCCGCTCGGCAACAACAATCTCGAGCGTTTCCTGCGCTCGGAGGGCGCGGAGGTGGTCGTCCCCGGACTGATGGACTTCCTCATCTTCAAGGTGGACAACCGCGTCGAGGACAGCATTATTTACGGCGGAAAAGCTGCGAAAAAGGCAGTTGCGAAGATTCTGCGTGACTATATCATCGGTTATCAGAACCTTCTGCGCGAGTGTCTGTCCGCCGCCGACGGATACCCCGTGCCCGCGCGCTACGGCGACATCAAGGAGATGGTCAGGGGCTTCCTCGGCTACGGCAACAAGATGGGCGAGGGCTGGCTGCTCACCGCCGAGATGCTCGAGCTGATACACTCGGGCGTGAACAACATCGTCTGCACCCAGCCGTTCGGGTGCCTGCCGAACCACATCGTCGGAAAGGGCATGATGCGTCCGGTGCGCGAGGCGAATCCGACCGCGAACATCGTGGCTATCGACTACGACCCTGGCACGACGTCGGTCAACCAGGAGAACCGCCTGAAGCTGATGCTTGCCAACGCGCGGAAAGCTCTCGAACGCCAGCAGGCGGGGGAACATCCCTCGACCGAGCGGCAGTACGAACAGGCAGAGCAGACCGAGCGCGAAACGGTCGCAAGATAACAAAAAGAGGGGTTTTACCCCTCTTTTTTGATGCACAAATATCGAATTTGTCCACTCAAATCGACAGCTTTTGGACGTTCGCAAACGCTGCGTCCGAGTAGTCGTCGAAGTAGAAGTCGCCGCCATCCGGTATCGGCGCGCCTTTCAGTCCGGGCGCTCCGGTGAACACCGCGACCTTTATCCCCGCCGCGTGCGCCGCCAGCACCCCATTCTGCGAGTCCTCGATGACCACGCACTCGCAAGGCGCTGCGCCGCAGCGTCTCGCGGCTTCGAGGAAGATGTCGGGGTTGGGCTTCGCGCGCGGGACGTCGCTGCCGGTGACTATCGTGTCGAAAATGTCGTCGAGCTTGAAGGTCGAGCGCGCGTAGTCGAGCATCTCGCCGACCGAGCTGGTCGCCACCGCCGACTTCACGCCGAGCTTGTGGAGCGTGTCCACCCATCTGCGCGCGCCGGGGATTATCTCGGTCACGCGCTTCAGCCCGCGTATCAGCGCCGCGACGTGCAGCTCGCACAGTTCCTCGGCGGTGTACTTCAGATCGGGGTACCAGTTTTTGACCTTTTGGGTGTTTATCATCGCCGATGAGCCGACGAAAGTGACCTTTTTGTCGTGCGGGAGGAACACGCCCATGCCCTCGTAGAGCGCGTCCATCTCCTGCCAGTAGTAGCGTTCGCTGTCGATGAGAACGCCGTCCATGTCCCACAAAACCGCTTTCATATGCCCTCCGATAGCTTGTTTTCATGCTGATTTTAGCACAGTTTGCGGACACTGTAAAGACAAATCGGCGGTTCAGAGGGCCGCTTTTTTGCGCTCACGGCGATAGATTATCAGCACGAGAGCAAACGATATGAGCTGAGCGATCAAAATGCGGACGATCTGCAGCTCGTCTGCGCCGTTTTGCGAGACGACGTGCAGCATATTCGTCGCAACGGTGTTGTTCAGCAGATGGTCGCCGAGACCGACCCACAGGCTGCCTGTCACGCGGCAGAGAAGCCCCCATTTTATCCCCATGATTCCGGCGAGGATGATGTAGCCGACGCTCATCAGAACCGCCGAGACAGGCGTCATATCGCCGTCCACGCAGCTCTTTATCGGCATTACGATATGCCAGACGCCGAACAGCGCGGCGGAGATGAGGTTTGCCCGCATGAATGGGCGCGTGTCCGATAGCACGTGGATAAACAGACCGCGGAAGACGCCCTCCTCCATCCAGACATTTATGATGTTGAGAGTCACGCACAGCACGAAGAAGACAGCGCCGGTGTTCCTGATTCCCTCGCCGACGAGCGAAAAACCGCTGATATACAGCTCAAAATATGCGGGGATTCCCTGCGGGCGAGGATGGCGAACTCCGCCGCATACGAGACGGCAAAGCAGGTGCATCCGAGCAGCAGACCCTTCAGAACACCGCTCGCGGCGCCGTTCTTGCGAAAGCCGATGTCGCTCCAGCCGGTGCGCGTCATTTTCAGCGCCGCCGCGAGGATGAGGATTCCTCCAAGCCATTTGATTTGATTTTACCACCGTCGGATGCGAGTTTCAAGGAGATGCCGCGAAATAGGCAAATACACACTTGCAAATCGGCGGAGGATGTGAGAAAATAAGAGGAAAACAGGCGGGAGGTGGTTTGCTTTGCGCAGAGTCATGGCGATAATTGCGGCGATGGCGCTGCTGCTCTGCTCATGCGGCGCGCGAAGCTATGTCGACATCTCGCCGCACATCGAAAGCGGGATAGCCCGCGACCCGGGCGGAGGGCTGACCGCGTCCAACTACGCCGAGCTGAAAAACGCGATAATCTATCTGGTCGAGCAGTCGAGCGAGCAGGGTTCGATAAGCCTTGTCGGCTACTCGGGTCAGGTGGAGGAGGATCTGGGTCGCGCGTGCAGCGAGGTGACCGACGATGAGCCTATCGGCGCGTACGGCGTGGAATATATGTCGTACAGCAGCACAAAGGTGCTCGCGAACTACGAGGTGACCATCTCGATAAGCTACTCGCGTACGCCGGAGGAACTCGCGTCGGTGGAGCGGGTAGGAGGTCCGGTGGAGTACCGCGACGCGGTACTCGACGCGCTGATGGACTCCCGCGAGACGCTGACGGTGGAGACGCCCTACTACTCCGCCGACCGATTCGACTCGCAGTCGACGGTGCAGAACATAATACACGAAAACCCGCTTCTGTCGTTCTGCTCTCCGGTCGTGTCCGAGAGCCTGTATCCGTCGGAGGGACTTAGGCGGATAGTCGAGCTGAAGATAGACTACGGCATGGACGCGGACGAGCTTGCGTCACGGCGCGAGGATCTGGAGCGCGCGGCGCGCGAGCTGACGCTCGAGGGGGACAGCGGTGAGGAGACCGACGACGCCGAGACGGTGCGTCGGCTGGTGCGAAATCTCTGCGAGCGCAGTGACTTTCTGCCCGAGCGGGAGGACGACCTGAGCGGCGAAGTCACACGCGATGAGACCTTTACCGCCCACGGCGCGCTGGTGGAGGGCAAGGCGACCAGCGAGGGTTACGCGCTCGCGCTGTCGGCGCTCTGTTCGCTCGGCGCGGTCGACTGCCGCATCGTCAGCGGACGGTGGGACGGCATCCTGCACTACTGGAACCTCGTGCGCGTGGGCGGCGACTGGTATCATGTGGACGCGGCGCTGTGCGAAAGGTACGGCGAGGACGCGTATCTGCTCAAGACCGATGAGGAGATAGGCGACGCACTCAAGTGGAACACGGCGAGCTATCCGGCGGCGGACGGCGAGCCGATAACCTTTGCGGCGGAGGAAATTCCGGTTTTCGAGCCGACCGACGCGGAGAATTCATAAAACGGAGGAATTTGAAATGGCTTTTCGGAACAGCGAGGAAGCAAGGCGCGAGAAGGACGGTGTGGTATACTTCGTCCGACCGGAAATAGAGGCGGGCGGCGAGAAGTATCAGCGCCTCGCGATACAGACCCACTTCGTCGAGCGCGGCGAGAGCTACATCGAGCTTGTGAAGAAGTATGTTCTGCCGCTCTGGCAGGAGGGGGACATCCTGTCCACCAGCGAGAAGATAATCGGCATGTGCCAGAACAACGTGGTCGAGATG
>CAMNWZ010000040.1 GCA_946566645.1 uncultured Clostridia bacterium | reverse complement strand
ATTCTGCTTCTCAAGCGGCTTTCTGTTAAACTTTGCCATACTTTTCTCCCTTAAAACTCGTTATACACGAACGCGACCGACTCGCCGTCGCTGAGCACCCACGCAAAGAGCAGCGCCGCGGCAATCGCCCCCATCGTCAGTGCATAGATTATCGTCTGATTATAGCAGAAGTCCTTAATCCGCGTTATAATACTCGACAAGTGCTTTATCAACTTCGAGCCACCCCTTCCATCCGAGATGCATTATGTCGCAGAGGAAATATTCCTCATATTCGTAACCTGTCAGGTCGAGAAGCGTCACGTTTTCATACTGAGAGACGATTTCGCGCACATTCTCGTAGTATTCGGCGCGGCGCTCGGCGGTAAATCCGGTGTAGTCCGACCAGTCGCCGTGCAGCGGGACGTGGACGAACAGCGGCTCTATCCCCTTCAGCCTGCACACGTCGAGCAGCAGCCGCAGGTCGTCATACTCTTTCGACACCGAGTAGCTGAGGTCGGCGTCCTTGTCCTTCTGCTGCGCGAGTTTGCGCCCGATGTAGGTCGTGTAGTAGTCGTTGAGGATGCCGAATTCGTTGTTGTCGGTGGCGGCTTCCGCCTCGGCGACCGCCTTCTCGGTCTCGGCGTCCCAGTCGATGCTCTCGGGGCTCTGCCCGTCCCAACCGTCAAAACTGATGAACGGCTGCTCCTCGCGTGACTCGCTTATGAGCCGCTTTGCCGACGCGCTGTCCTTTGTGTCGAGCAGCCACTCGGACGCGGCGGTGTACGGCGCGATTGCCGCGCGCATGAGGTCGTTTCCGTCGACCGTGGCGGACGCGAGCATCGACGCGGCGGTGTTCTCGCGCTTAGTGTCGGTCGCGGCGGCGTACTCGTCGAGAAGCTCGTCCACCCGCGCGGAGAACCGCTGCTTCATCTCGTCGGGTATGCTCTCGTCGCCCATCAGCGCGAGATACTGCTGCTCGGAGAAGTTCGCCTTGAACATATCCGGCGCGATGCCGCCCTCCACAAACGACTGCGGCGAGGTTATCAGCACCACCTTCCTGCCCGAAAGCGCGTCGCCGCACGCCGCTATCGACAGCGCGTGTATCAGCGACTGACAGCTTCCGCGACCGACGAGGTTCACCTTGAAGTGCTGGATATTTTCGCCCTCGAAGAAGTTGGACGGATGCGTCGAAATGTCGGTCGTGCGCAGCTCGCTCGAGCCGTAGACGGTGATGATATCGAAATAGCGATGCTGCTCGTCGAACACCTTCTGCAAGGCGTACTGCTCGGTCAGCACGCGTCCGGTTATCTTTTGAATGTCGGTCGACGCGCCGAGATTAGCTGGCAGGTTGGCATAGCTGTAGCGGTTCATCTGTGCGCCGATAATGCCGAGCGTCACCGCCACCACGAGCAGGCTCGAACCGATGGTTATCAGCAGCTTCTTCACGCCCGCTTCTCCACTTCCGCGATTATCATAGCCGGCGTCGCGAGCTGGCTGCGCTCAAGCTCGGTCGGCTCGAGCTTCACACCCAGCTGCTTTTCTACCTCGACGAACAGGCTTATCACGCCGAACGAGTCGAGGATACCCTCCTCGAAAAGCTCGGTGTCCGCCTCCAGCTCGCCCGGCTCCGCGCCGCAGATGTCCTCGAGAATCGCCATGATTTTTTCCTTCATAATAATCACCTCGTTATATAATGCGGCCGCTGAATATCAGCAAGCCGAAACTGAACAGATGGAACGTGATAAGCACCAAAACTATCTGCCCGACCGTGCTTTTCTTAATTTTCTTGAAGCGTTTCCAGCGTGTGTCGAGCAGGTCGTTTACGCACATCAGCGCGCCGTGGTACGCGCCGTAGATGAGGTACGCCGGCGTAAGCCCATGCCACACGCCCATCGTCATCATCGTTATTACGTAGCCGATGTACGAGCAGGTTCGGCGATCCCTGAACCACTCGCCCTTGAGCGCGGCGGCGCAGAATCGGGTGTAGACGTAGTCGCGAAGCCAGGTCGAAAGCGATATGTGCCAGCGCGACCAAAAATCCTTCATATCGACGCTGAGGAAGGGCAGATTGAAGTTATCCGGCATTTTTATACCCAAAATGTACGCTGTTCCGACCGCCATCAGGCTGTATCCCGCGAAGTTGAAGAACAGGAAGAAGGTGTAGCCGTACATATATGAAATTGTTGCCGCAAGCCCCGATTCGGGTAGGACAGCAAGCCAGTTTGCGTAGATAAAGTTGCCGATCCCGAAGTTCATAAGCGCGCCGAACATCAGCTTCCAGATGCCCTTGCGCGCCATCTCGGCGTACTCGTCACGCGACGGCTTGCGCTCGAGGTCGGTGACAAATCGGCGATAGCGGTCGATAGGTCCGGAACTTACCGACGGGAAAAACAGCAGGAAATAGCTGAAATCGGCGATTTTAATCTCTTTTATCAGCCCATCGTATATCTCTATCAGCACCTGCACAGAGCGGAAGGTCATGTAGCTGACTCCGACCAGTCGGAAGAAGCCGAGCGTGCCGACAAACGGCTGCAATTTCACCATCGTCAGCGGTGCGAGCGAAATGAGCAGAAACAGCCACAAAATCGGGCGTTTGCCGCACTTTTCATGCACTTGCAGATAGATTTGTACGCAGAGCAGCTCGAGTATGTAGAACCCCGCGAGACACGCCTTCGACTGCCAACTGTCGAATACGCAGAGCAGTATCGCGACCGTCGCGACTAGCCCGTACCACTTGAGCCGCACCTCGCACAGCCCGAGTATCACCGCTCCGACGAGCACCGCCGCAAGAACGATGAAGAAAAGCAATCCGTCGTAAAGATTCATAAATCCTCCAAAAACTCGTCTTACAGCAGCTCTTTAAGCTTTTTACGGTCAACTTTTCCGTTCGTGTTAAGCGGGAATGACTCTACCGCAGTTATCTTTCGAGGCACCATGTAGCTCGGCAAAACCTCGCGCAGCGCCTCTTTTATCTTTATCGACCGCTTGAGGTTTGTCAGACCGTCCGGCTTCTCAAGCAACACGAATGCCGCGAGCGACTGAACTTTTTCGCCGTCATACACCGGCAAAACCGCCGCGCGCGAGATATTTTCGACTTTTACGAGATTGTTTTCCACGTCCTCGATCTCGACGCGGAATCCGTTGAGCTTTATCTGGTTGTCCAACCGTCCGCAGTAGTAGTAGAGATTGCCGTGGCGGAAGGCTGCGTCGCCGGTGCGGTATCCCCTGCGCCCGGTCGCGTCGTCGAAGAAGAACGACTTCGCGGTCAGGTCGGGACGCCCGAAGTATCCCGGTCCGACGCTCTTCGAGAGTATCAGCAGCTCGCCCTGCTCACCCTCCGGCACTTCTTTGCCCTCCTCGTCGACGATGCGGAAGCGCACCTCGCCGAGCGGTTCTCCTATCGGTATCTGAAGCTCGTCCGCCGCCATCTCAGCGGTTATTTCGGACGCGGTCACGAGCACAGTCGCCTCGGTCGGACCATATGTATTGATAACTTTTGACTGAGGGAAACTCTCGAAAAGCCGGTCTACCAGCTTATGTGTGAGCACTTCTCCGCAGAATATGAACTTCTCGAGCTTCGGCATGAGCGACGCGTCGAACTTTTCCGACGGCGTGCACATCTCGGCAAACGACGGCGTCGAAACCCACACCGAAACGCCCGATTTTTCGAGATTTTCAAACAATTCGCCGAGATTTTCGACCATTTCGTGGTCTATCGTGTACAGCGTCATACCTCGGCTCATGCCCAGCCACACCGACACGACCGACACGTCGAAAGAGTAGCTGATTTGGTTGAGAATGACCTTTTCTTCGCCGCTTTCGTCGACAAATCTTCCGAATTCACGCTCGAGGTTCTCGACGTTCTCTACCGCTATCGGCACACCCTTAGGCTTTCCGGTCGAACCTGAGGTAAAAAGTATGTAGGCAAAATCTGAACCTTTCGCCCAGTTTTCCGATGAGACTTCGCGTCCGCGATACTTTTCGAGCACTTCGCGCAACTTGTCGGCGTTCAGCAGCTCGTCCGCCACCATTCCGGTGTCGTAGAAGTCGACCGCAGCCTTCGCCCGCACGTCCTCGGCAATCTGGCGCGCGCGGTCGGGCGGAACGGTCGTGTCCACCGGAACGTACGCGCGTCCGGACTTCAGAGCGCCGTAGATGCAGGGCAGCATCAGCGTCTCCTTGTGACCGTATATCACGACCGGAGTGCGGTCGTCGCCGAATCTGTCGAGCAGCCACGCCGCGAAAGCGTCACTCAGCGCGTCCAGCTCGGCAAAACTCAAGCGCTCACCTCGGTTGATGAGCGCCGTTCTGTCGGTTTTAGCGTACTTTTTGATACCCTCAAGCAGAAACATCGAATCTCTCCTTATTCGCAGGCGGGATAGTCGTCGGCATTCCAACGGTGCGTCGCCTTAAACTCCTCGTCGGTCTTGAGCAGCATGGTGTGCGGCTTTCCGTGCGTGTGATTGCGCCCGAACAGCACGTCGATGTGGCGGTAGGAGCCGTCCTCAAGCTGAACTATCACCCAGCCGTGCTCGGTCCAGGTGCCGTCCTCCGCAAGGAAGTCGCCCTTGACCACAACGGCAGGCGCGCCGAGCGTGTCGGCAAACACCTTCATAAGCGACGCCTGGTGCTCGCACGCGCCGCGAAGGGTGGTTATCGTGTAATACGCAAGCTCATCGACCAGCTCGTCGGTGTATCCGTTCGAGAGATCGACGGTGACGTACTTGTACTTGAGCGTGGACACCATCCAGTCGAACACCGCTGTTATCTTCTCCGCTTGAGTGCCGTTTGCGGGGCACTCCTTGGCGATTATTGCCGCGACCTCGGTCTCGAGCGTGCTGTCCCCCGACACGGGTGCGCTCGATGGCTCGGTCGAAGGTGCAGCACTCGGCGCGACCGAGGGTGCGGTGCTCGGTTCGGTCGAAGGCGCTGCGCTCGGTTCTTCCGAAGGTTCATCCGACGGTGCCTCACTCGGCTCGGTCGACACGTCGGTCGAAGGCGCGGTCGAAGGGTCTTCGCTCGGCGCGGTCGAGGGTGTCTCGCTCGGAGTCTCGGTCGGTGTCGTAGAGTTCCACGGGCTGGGCGGAGGCGTTATCGCTCCGCCGAAACTTTCACATCCCGCGCATCCAAGCAGCAGCGCCGCCGCGAGAATGAGCGCAAAAACTCGTTTCATCGGCAATTATTCCTCTCCGATAAGCTGCTCGGCGGTCACGCCTATCGCGCTCACCGCGTTATTCGCAAACTCGAAGTAGAGCGACGCGCCCTCGCTCTCGGCGTTCGACGCGGGCAGGATGTAGTAGAACATGAGGTTTGTCTCCTGCGTCGGCTCGCCGTATGCCTCGATAACCTGCTCACGGCTCGATCCGAGCTTTATGCCCTTGGACGTCTCCCAGTCGCCGCCGTGGACATACATCTCGCAGACGATGTCCTTGTCGCCGTCCGGTCGGGTGGAGAAGTCGATGTTCGCGTCGGCATAGCCGTACACCTTGTCCATGCCGTCGTAGGCGCAGCTCATCGCCTCCGAATAGACATAATTCTCGCCGAAATCGGCGATTATATCGTCGATATACACGTCGCACTTGTACTCCTTGTCGCCGTTCTTGAGGGTGAGGTCGCTCGCCGAAAATCCGGCGGCAGTCTCGACAACATCCGGCGACGGCGAAGCCTTCTCGTCCTCGCCGCATCCGACGAGCGCAAAGCACATGACAAGCGCAAGGATCAATGCAAAAAACTTTTTCATTCAGAACTACCTCCAAAGCACAAACTGTATGTATTATACTACGCTGCTACGGTCATTACAAGACGCAAGCTGCACAAAACACGATGGGAATTACTGATATTCGGGGTTGTTCAGCTTCATCTCCTCCCACTGTTCGCGGGTGATGAGCATGGCGCGCGGCTTCGCTCCCTGGAACGGTCCGACTATCCCCCGCTGCTCGAGCTGATCCATCAGTCGACCGGCGCGGCTGTATCCGAGCTTCAGGCGTCGCTGGAGCATCGAAACCGACGCCTGACCCGTCTCGAGCAGCACGTCCACCGCCTGCGGCAGCATCTCGTCGTAGTCGCCCTCGCCGTCGCCCGAGCCGGAGGATATGCCGTCTCCGCCCTCCTGCGACGCCCTATCGATGTGGCTGAGAACTTCCTCCGAGTAGGACGCCTCGCCCGACTGCTTGATGAAGTCGACCACCTTCTCCACCTCCGACGAGCTGACAAAGCAGCCCTGGACGCGGGTAGCCTCGCGCGAGCCGACCGGCAGATAGAGCATATCTCCGTGTCCGACCAGCTTCTCCGCGCCGGACGCGTCCATGATGATTCGGCTGTCCAGCGAGCTGCGGACGGTAAACGCCACGCGGCTCGGGATGTTCGCCTTCATCAGTCCGGTTATGACGTCCGAGCTCGGTCGCTGCGTCGCGATGACAAGATGCACGCCGGATGCGCGTCCCATCTGCGCCACGCGGCATATCGACTCCTCGACCTCCTTCGCCGCGACGAGCATCAGGTCGGCAAGCTCGTCTATTAGCACCACCAGACGCGGCAGGCGCTTCATGCCCTCGTGCTTTTCCGCCACCGCGTTGTATTCGTCGATGTTTCGCGCGCCCGCGTCACGGAACTGCGCGTATCGCTGCATCATCTCGTGGACTGCCCACTGGAGCGCGCCGGCAGCCTTCTTCGGGTCGGTGACAACAGGTATCAGCAGGTGCGGTATGCCGTTGTACACGTTCAGCTCGACCATCTTCGGGTCGACCATGATGAGACGCACATCGTCGGGCGACGACTTGTAGAGCAGGCTGATTATCAGCGAGTTCATGCACACAGACTTGCCCGAGCCGGTCGTGCCGGCGATGAGCATGTGCGGCATCTTCTCTATGTCGCCGACAAACGCCCTGCCGCTTATGTCCCGACCGAGCGCGAACGCGACCGGCGATTTGCTGCTCGCGAACTCTCGGCTCTCGATAAGCTCACGCAGCGACACCGTCGCGACCGTCTTGTTCGGCACCTCGATGCCCACGACCAGGCTCTTTTCGGGTATCGGGGCGATGCGCACGCCGGACGCTCCGAGCGACAGCGCTATGTCGTCCGCAAGTCCGGAAATTTTTGCCAGTTTGACGCCGCGGTCAAGCTCAAGCTCATATCTCGTGACCGACGGTCCGCGTGTCACTCCAACTATCCGCGCATCTATGCCGAAGCTCTGGAGCGTCTCGCCCAGACGGTCGGCGTTCATCTTCATCTCAGCCGTCGCGTCGGAAGCGACCACCGGCGGTGCGGGCTTGAGCAGCTCGGTGGACGGATAGACATATCCCTGCTGCGTCATCGCCGCGCCTCTGCCAAGCTCCGCCGCAACATCCGCCGCGACCTTGTCCTCCCCTCCGGCGAGCGTGTCCACTATCTTTGCATCTTCGGTGTGCGACGCTACCGGACGCAGCTTGGGCGCCGATTCTTCGCGCGTCGCTGTTTCCTCGGCAGGTGCCGCCGTCCTTATCGGCGCGTCGTCGACCGACTCGATCACCTCTCCGGTGTTCGGGTCGACAG
Source organism: uncultured Clostridia bacterium (assembly GCA_946566645.1). Lineage (GTDB taxonomy): Bacteria > Bacillota > Clostridia > Oscillospirales > JAAYOS01 > CANRIN01. The sequence goes on along the minus strand of CAMNWZ010000040.1, from coordinate 4,922 downwards.
CTATGTCTTCGCTATTCGCCGCGCGCGCCCTGCGCAGCTCGTCCATCGCCTGTATCGCGCGCACATTCGACGCGACCTCCTCGGCTATGTGCTTCACAACGTCGGCGCCCTCCTGCACATAGTCCGAATCCAGGTCGAGCGGCGGCACCGGATCATCCGGTCCGGCGACCTCATTTGGAAGATGCCCGAGGTCGGGTCCGATCACGCTCGACTCGTTTACGCCGTTTATCAGCTCATCCGGCGCCATCACGCCCTCCGCGCGCTCGCGAAGCAGACGCTTACGCTCGCGGCGCTCCTTCCATGTCTCGTGATGCTCCGGCTCGCTATCGTCCTTGGGCGACGGCACATCGAAGCTTGCCGTCTTCTTCGGCTCGGCTATCGGATCTTCGGAAACGGCTTCATGCGTCACCTCTACCGGTTTTGCCTTTACCGGGCGCTCACGCTCCGGCTGTTCCTCGTATTCAACGCGCTCGTGCTCCTTCGCGCGCTTGATTATCGCCTGTATCTGGCGGTTCGCCGCAACGCCTATCGCCGCGATGAGCATCGCGATAAGTATCACCGCGCTGAGCGCTGTGCCCAGCCCGCTTCGCATGAGCCACGCGAAAAAGCCCGAAATCATGCCGCCGGAAGTCCCGCTCGCGCCAGACTTGTACAGCTCGCCGAACATCGCAAACCCGAAGGCATACTCAGTCGCGTCGCCGAACAGATGGGCTATCGCGCCCGCTATCGGAGCGACGAGCAGCGTGCAGGTCACGCGCAGGCGGACAGGGCGTCCGCGGTGGAAAAGCAGCATCGCCGACGCGATTATCAGCGCGAACGGCAGCAGCCACATTCCCCATCCGATAAGCCCGCAGCCGAACTGCCACAGGAATTTGAGCACCGGCGCGTCCTGCCCGCAGAGCGCGAACAGAGTGCACAGCCCGAGCACAAAACACACGCCCGCGCCGACTTCGCGTCGAACGGGACGTGCGGGCTGCTTTTTAGCCGCCGTTTTGGACGCGGCAGTGTTCTTCGACGCCGCCGCGGTCTTGGACTTTGCGTGCGACCCCGTCGAGGTCGAACGCTTTTCCCCGGTTTTCTTCTTTGTTTCCGCCATCTTCAGCCCACTTCCTTAAAAAATCGAAACTACTATCGCCGTAACTCCGGCTATCGCGCAGTAGAGCGCAAACCACTTGAAATTAGCCTTCGCGGCTATCCACCGCACCAGCTTTATCGCGAAGAATCCGCTGACCCCCGCGACCACCATGCCCACGAGGTATATCGGCATCTGTGCCCAGTCGATGCCGGCCTCGATCGCGTCCGCGGTCTCGAGTATCGTCGCGCCGAGCACCGCCGGCAGGGACAGGATGAAACTGAACCGCACCGCGAAGTCGCGGGCAAATCCGCGGAACACGCCCATCGTTATCGTCGAACCCGAGCGGCTTATGCCCGGGGTGACCGCCACCGCCTGCATCGCGCCGACAAGCAGCGCGTCAAGCACACTCGCGTTCTTCTCGGTCTTCTTGCCGCGAGTGAATCGGTCGGACAGGAGCAGCAGCACCGCTGTCAAGACGAGCGCTATGCCCACCGCCCACGGATAGGCGCGTATCCCCTCGAGGTAGTCCTTGAACGGGAGGACCGCTACGAGCGGCAGCGTCGCGACAAGCAGCAGAAGTATCATCCGTCTCGGAGCGATGTCCCGCTCGCGGTTCGGGTCGCCGCGGCGGAACATTCCGAAGAACGCGCGCAGCAGCTCGAGGATGTCCTGCCGAAACGCTATCACCACCGCGATGAGTGTTCCGAAGTGCAGCAGCACGTCGAAGAACAGGTTCGAGTTTTCCGCACTTTCCAGCCCGAAAAGGTTCTCAAACAGCACAAGATGTCCCGAACTGGACACCGGAAGGAATTCGGTGAGCCCCTGGATAAGTCCCAGGATTATCGAATGTATCAGCTTCATTTTTGCCTCCAACGCACAACCACCGATTATGTAAACCTATTATATCACTTCCCGCCGTTTTACGCAAGCAAAAGCAGGCGTTCTTTTGCCGAATTTATCGCATTTCACGGCAAGTCTATGCGCGCGTATCGCCGAATATCCGCAAAACAAAAAGGAGCCTTTATATCCTGTATTTCAAATAGTCGTGAAGGTCGGTCGAAATGACGCGCATAAGCGACCGCCGCGAGCCGTCCACCTGCCATATGAGCCGCGCCCCTCCGACCGTCTCCTCCTCGGTCTTCGGAAGTTCGGACGAAAACACCATGTCGAGCGGCACGACCGTATAGAGCATCACTTCTCCCCCTTTCGCTCGTCTATCATGGCGTGAAGGGCGCCGAGCGCGTCGGCAAGTCCGCCGAGCTTGTCGATAAGCCCTATCTCGACCGCCTCCTCACCGTAGATGACCGAGCCGACGTCCGCCGCGAGCTCGCCGGTCGTGAGCATCAGCTCCTTGAACTTCTGCTCGGTCACGTTCGAGTTCTGGGTGATGAATCGGATTATCCGCTCCTGTATCTTCTCGAAGTAGTTGAACGTCTGCGGCACACCGATTATCACACCGTTTATCCGCACCGGATGTATCGTCATCGCAGCCGACGGCGCGATAAACGACTGCTGCGCCGCCACCGCGAGCGGCACGCCTATCGAGTGTCCTCCTCCGAGCACGAGCGACACCGTCGGCTTGGACATACCCGCTATCAGCTCGGCTATCGCAAGCCCCGCCTCCACGTCGCCGCCGACGGTGTTGAGAAGTATCAGCAGTCCGTCTATCTCGGGGCTCTCCTCGATCGCCGCGAGCTGTGGCATGACGTGCTCGTACTTGGTCGTCTTGTTCTGCGGCGGAAGCACCTGGTGTCCCTCCACCTGTCCCACTATCACGATGCAGTGTATGTTCCGTCCGTTTGAGCCGGTGGAGATAGAGCCGAAGTCCTCTATCTGCTGCATCTCCGCCTTCGCCTGCTCGGGCGCGTTCTGCTTATCCAAAGAAATCCCTCCAATTCACGCCTATTCTGCGCAAATCGGAGGGATATTATGTATCATTTCTTCGGTTTTCTGAGGATAGCCTGCGCGCATCCGCCGGGCAGCTTCAGCTTGTGCATGAACTGATTTTTCGTCGCACGGAACACGCTTCGTTCCTCGCCTTCGCCGTCCAGCTCGAATATTTCGCCGACGGTCACTGTGCGCACCGGAGCGTTCGGTCGGAGCAGCTCGAGCGGCTCACCCACCTCAAAAGGATTTTTCAGCGACGCGTACGCCCAGTCGCCGTCGGTTCTCTCTACCACCGCCGCGACCTCCCAGTCTCGGATGTAGCGCGCGTCGCCGGTGTACTGTATCCCCTCCTTCGGCAGTCCGAAGAAGAAACCGTTACAGTACGGTCGATGGCTTGTCTTTTCCAACTCCTCACGCCATGCGGGGTCGAAGGGTCTGCCCGCGATCAGGTCGTCTAGCGCGCCGCGATATGCCCGCGTGACCGCCGCCGCATAGTATTCGCTCTTGGCGCGGCCTTCAATCTTGAGGCTGGACACTCCCGCGTCGGCGAGCTTATCCAGAAACTCGATTGCGCACAGGTCGCGCGAGTTCATGATGTACGAGCCCTCGGGGTGCTCCTGGATCTCGAAGTATTCGCCGGGCGTGCGCTCCTCCACCAGATGGTACTTCCATCGGCAGGGCTGCGCGCACTCGCCGCGATTGCCGTCCCGTCCGGTCATGTAGTTCGAGAGCAGGCAGCGTCCCGAAAAGCTGACGCACATCGCGCCGTGGACGAACACCTCTATCTCGAGGTCGGACGGCGTGTTCGCGCGTATCGACGCTATCTCGTCAAGCGACAGCTCGCGCGCGAGTATCACACGTGCCGCGCCGAGCGAGTGCCACATCCGCGCCGACGCGCTGTTGGTTATTCCCGCCTGTGTGGACATATGCACGGCAAGGTTCGGCGCGGCGCTCTTGACCACATCCAAAACGCCCATGTCCGCGACTATCGCCGCGTCAAAACCGCAGTCGGCGGCAAGGCGCGCAAGCTCTCCCGCGCCCGCAAGCTCGTTCTCGTGGGCGACGGTGTTTATCGTCAGATACGCCTTCGCGCCGTACGAGCGGACAAGCTCCGCCGCCTCACGGAGCTCGCCCTCGTCGAAGTTTCCCGCAGCGGCGCGCATGCCGTACTTCTTCGCCGCCATATACACCGCGTCCGCGCCGTAGGCAAGTGCCATGCGGAGCTTTGACATATCCCCCGCCGGCGCGAGCAGTTCCGGTTTAACCATCTTACTCGCCTCCGTAGACACCGGGGTTTGCCGCGATTATCGCCGCGTGCTCCTCGGCTGTGCGGACAAACTCGTGCGTGCCGTCCTCGGTCAGCGCGTAGAAGTAGTAGTTGGTGTCCGACGGACGCAGCGCCGCGCGTATCGCCGCAAGTCCCGGGTTGCATATCGGTCCGGGCGGCAGTCCCTCGCTTCGATAGGTGTTGTACGGGCTGTCTATCGCGAGGTCGGCGCTGGACAGATGCTCCTTTCGCTCGGGCAGCGCGTACTGTATCGACGCGTCTATCTGGAGAAGCGGATGATCCCAGTTGTTCAGACGGTTGTGGATGACCGAGGATATGAGCGGCATCTCCTCGCGTGAGGCAGCCTCCTTCTCGATGAGCGACGCTATCGTCAGCACTTCGTGCATCGAATAGCCCGCCTCCGCAGCCTCGGCGCGCAGATCCTCGTCAAACTTCTTCGAGAAGTCACTCAGCATCCTGTTTATCGCGTTTACCGGATTCTCTCCGACGTAGAAGGTGTGCGTGTTCGGGAACAGATAGCCTTCCAGACGGTTCGCGTCGCCGAACGGACGGTCGGCAAGGAAGCTGTACTCAAAGTCGTAGTTCGCGCAGGTGTCCTTCAACTCGTCATAGTCGCACACGCCGTTTTCGGCAAGGCGGGTGATTATCTGCTCGACGGTGAAGCCCTCGGGT
>CAMNWZ010000039.1 GCA_946566645.1 uncultured Clostridia bacterium | reverse complement strand
CGGGTCCTTGGAGCAGCCGCCGCTGAGGAAGCCGATGTAGTCCTTCACCGCCGGCGCGCCCTCCTTGAGTATCCGGCGGCTGAGCGCGATGGCTGCCGAGTATCCGGTGGCGTACTGATAGACGTAGTAGTTGAGGTAGAAGTGCGGGATGCGCGCCCACTCGAGCGCTATCGTGTCGTCGGTGACCATGTCCTCGCCGAAATACTTGGCGTTAAGCGCCTTATACTCCTTGCAGAGCAGGTCGGCGGTGAGCGTCTCGCCCGCGGCGTTCAGCTCGTTTATGCGGAGTTCGAACTCGGCGAACATCGTCTGGCGGTAGAGCGTGCCCTTGAACTGCTCGAGGAAGTAGTTTATCAGGTACGCGCGCTGACGCTTGTCGGTGGTGCGCTCGAGCAGGTACTCCATCAGCAGCGCCTCGTTGCAGGTGGACGCGACCTCCGCCACGAAGATGACGTAGTTCTGATAGGGCAGCGGCTGGTTATGCACCGAGTGATAGCTGTGTATCGCGTGACCCATCTCGTGGGCGAGGGTGAACATGCTGTCCAGGTTGTCCTTGTGGTTGAGCAGCACGAACGGATGCGGCTTCGCTCCGCCGGAGGAGTATGCTCCGCTGCGCTTGCCGGCGTTCTCGTAGACGTCTATCCAGCGGTTCTCGAAGCCCTCCTTGAGTATGGCGCGGTAGTCGTCGCCGAGCGCCGCAAGCGCGTCGTAGACAGTCTCCTTCGCCTGCTCGTAGGGGATGTTCATCTCCACGTCGCCGACCATCGGGGCGTACACGTCGTACATATGCAGCTCATCCACGCCGAGCAGCTTCTTGCGAAGCGCGACATAGCGGTGCATCTTGTCCAGATTCTTGTTCACCGTGTCCACCAGGTTGCGGTAGACGCTCTCGGGAACGCGGGTGCGTCCGAGCGCGGCGGCGAGCGTGTTCGGATACTTGCGCGCGTCGGCAAAGAACTTCAGCTGCTTTATCTGGCCGCCGAGCATCGACGCTATCGAGTTTACCGAAGACTTGTAGACCGAGTAGAACTTCTCGTAGGCGTCCTTGCGGAGCGCGCGGTCGGTCGACTCGAGGCAGTGGACGAACGAGCCGTTGGACAGCGGGTGATGGCCGCCCTCGCTGTCTATCGCGTCGGGGAAGGTCATGTCCGCGTTGGAGAGCTTGGTAAAGGTGTCGTGGGACACCTCCGCAATATCGCCCGCGGCGGCGAGCAGCTTCTCCTCCGCGTCGGAGAGGGTGTGCTCGCGGCGGTCGCGCACGATGTCGATATAGCGGCGATACAGCTCAAGCTCCGGCTTCTCGGCGTAGAAGCGATCGAGCGTCTTATCGTCTATCGCCAGTATCTCCGGCGTGTCGAACGACTCGGCAGCCTCCAGCTCGACGTAGAGCGACATCGCCTTGCCCGCCATCGCCTGGTAGTCGGCGACACGGGTGTCCTTGTCCTGGCAGAGCGACGCGTAGAGGTAGACCGACTCGAAGCGGTCGCCTATCTCGTTTGCGTCGGTAAGATAGCCGTAGAGCATATCCGCGCTCGAGCCGAGCTTTCCGGCGTAGCCCTTCAGCTTATCTATCTCGCCCTTGAGCGCGTCGCACTCCTTCTGCCAAGCCTCGTCCGACGGGAATATGTCGGTCGTGTCCCACTTGAACTGCTCGGCAATCTCGCCGCGCTCGGGTATCTTCTTAACTTCAGCCATTTTCCGTTCCTCCTTAGAAAAGCACGTTTGCCACTATTTTACTCCTTTTCGCGCAGGACTTCAAGTACCGTATGAAAAACGGGCGGCCTTTCGGTCGTCCGTTTTCGGGGAGGATTTGTCGTGTTCTGTTCTATTTGCAGGCGATGTATATGTCCATGTCGTCGCTGCCGTCGGTCTCGAAGCAGCCTATGCCGAGGTCGTACACCACCTCGAGTCCGTTCAGCTGCATGTACGCCATCAGCGTCTTGTACGCATTCGGGATAGAGACAAACGGATTGTCGAACGCGCCCTTGATCGTTATCACCGCGTACTTGTGCGTCGGCTGCTCGAAGACTTCGTGACCCTCGGGGATCATGCCGTCGGGCAGTATCCACGCAGCCTCGTATCCGTGCATGTGGAACACGTTTATCTGCTCCTGCGACAGGTGGGGGAAGTCCCAGCCGATTATCCGCGGGTTTTCCACGCCGCCTTCCTTCGCCCAACCGCGGACACGGTCAATTGCGTCGCCTTCGGGGTCGTCGCTCAGCACCGCGTGCTTGACATAGCGGAATGCGGGCACCGTCTCGACGCGGATGTTCACATACTTGTCGCTGCACGCGTCCATCTCCTCGCGGAAGAGCTGGTCGAGCGAGCAGCTGAACAGCTTGCAAAGCTCCACCGCCTTGTCCATCTCCGGCTGCGCCGCGTCCAGCTCCCACTTGCTCACCGTCTGACGGCTGACGTTCAGCTTGTCGGCGAGCGCCTCCTGCGTCATGTTCCCGCTGAGACGGCGAAGGTACTGAAGGTTCTTTCCGAAACTCATTTCATCGTCCTCCTGTTCTTGTGGTAGGTTCGGCGCGCGTCGTGAGTATAGTATACCGCGCATCCGCCGACAGCACAACCACCCGAGGGGTGCGATTTTGGGAGGACGCGCAACCGCCGGTTGCGAAAAAAACGGACGCTCCTGCGTCCGTTTTCCTGCGTATTCGGGCTACATCTTTCCGATAAATTCCTTGAGACGCTCGAAGGTCTCCGGGCTGAGGTCATGCTCTATCTTGCACGCGTCCTGTTCGGCGGTCTCGCGGCTCACACCTATCCGCTCCAGCCAGGTGGTGAGCACCTTGTGGCGCTCGTATATCCGCTCGGCTATCTCGCGTCCCGAATCGGTGAGCCCGAGCCGCCCGCCCGCGCCCATCGTGACATATCCGTTTTCGCGCAGTCCGCTCATGGCGCGGCTGACCGACGCGCGCGTGACCGAGAGGTATCGGCTTACGTCCACCGACCGGACGTCGCCCGACTCCGCGCCGAGCGCCAGTATCGCCTCGAGATAGTCCTCCGCGGATTTCTGTATCGTCATTGAATGTACCTCGCTTTCGGGGAGCTTGTGCTGCAATCTGCTTGTTTATAACATATATTATAGCACAGTGTTTTGTGAAAAACAACGGTTGACATTCGATGTTAGCCGTGGTAAACTATTCCCGAAGTTAGCGGAGGGTAACAAATGAATGCTGGGAGGTCGTACAAGATGACCGAGATGATTTCAACGATAGCCGTCCTGATGCTCGTCGCGGCGGGAGTGTTCTTCGCGATACGCTCGCTGCGAAAGAGCCGCAAGGCGGGGCGGTGCTGCGGATGCTCCGGCGGAAGCTGCGCGGGGTGTACAAAATGCCGCGACTTCGAGCGCGAGTTTGAGCAGGCGCAGAAGTCAAATAGATTAGCTTAACCCTCATAACCTCCACATTCTCTACACAAATCGACCCGATGCGTTTTGCACCGGGCCGATTTGTATTTTACTCCACGCGGTAGCTGAAGTTTTCGTGTATCACCGTGTCCCCGTCGTCCGCTTCGGGACAGAGAGCTCGTGCGAGAAGCGACTCGCTGCCGTCCTCCGCCTTCAGCACGAGATAGTCGCCGTCGACCCGCAAAACCGTATATCGCATATTTCCTCCATGTTGTATTCTTTCCGAATATTACAGATTGTTTTCGGAATTTGCCGGAAGCGCATGGGCGAACTCGTAGTCGGCAATAAAGACCGAAAACTCCTCGCCGGTGATAGTCTCGTTCTCGAGCAGGCGGGTGGCAAGCTCGTCCATCAGCCCGATGTTATTCTTGAGGATGTTCTTCGCCGCCTCGTGCTCCTGCTTGATTATCGCCAGCACCTCCGCGTCCACCTCGGCTGCGGTGTCCAGACTGCACTGCATCGACGTCTCGTCGCCGAGATAGGGGTTCGGGTTGGTCGCAAGCCCCATCATGTCGAACTTGTCGCTCATGCCGTAGCGGGTTATCATGTTGCGCGCCAGCTTGGTCGCCTTCTCGATGTCGTTCGACGCGCCGGTGGTTATCGTGTCGAACTTGACCTCCTCCGCCGCGCGTCCGCCGCACAGCTTGCGTATCTCGATAAGCGCCTCGTCGCGCATCATCAGATATCTGTCCTCCTCGGGGGCGTTCATCGTAAAGCCGAGCGCGCCCATCGTGCGGGGGACGATCGTTATCTTCTGGACGGGGTTCTGCGTGCCGCTCTTGACCGCGACGAGCGCGTGGCCTATCTCGTGGTATGCGACCAGCCGCTTCTCGCGGTCGCTTAAGATTGCGCTTTTCTTCTCCGCGCCGGCTATGACCAGGTCGACCGCGCCGAGCAGATCGCTCTGCCGCACCGCCTTGCGACCGTCGCGCACCGCCGCGATAGCCGCCTCGTTTATGATGTTTGCAAGCTCAGCGCCGCTGACGCCCGCCGTCTGCTTTGCGACCGTCCCGAGGTCGACATCTTCGCCCATCCGCACCGCGCGGGCGTGCACCTTGAGTATCGCCTCACGTCCCGCAAGGTCGGGCAGCTCGACTACTATTCGGCGGTCGAAGCGGCCGGGACGCAGCAGCGCCTGGTCGAGCACCTCCGGACGGTTGGTTGCCGCGAGGATTATCACGCCCTTCGAGCTGTCGAAGCCGTCCATCTCGCTGAGAAGCTGGTTGAGCGTCTGCTCGCGCTCGTCGTTGCCGCCGTACTGTCCCGAGTTGCGGCTCTTGCCGATCGCGTCTATCTCGTCGATGAACACGATGCAGGGGGCTTTCTCGAGCGCCTGCTTGAACAGATCGCGCACACGCGCCGCGCCCACGCCGACGAACATCTCGACGAAGTCGGATCCGGTTATCGAGAAGAAGGGGACGTGCGCCTCGCCCGCGACCGCCTTTGCGAGCAGCGTCTTGCCGGTGCCCGGAGGTCCGACGAGCAGCGCGCCCTTCGGCAGCCGCGCGCCTATTTCGGTGTATTTGCCCGGATTTCGCAGGAATTCGACCAGCTCCTTCAGGCTGTCCTTCGCCTCGTCCTGTCCGGCGACGTCGTTGAAGGTCTTGCCTGTCGATTCCTCTCCGTATATTTTAGCGGTGTTTTTACCAAACGACATGGCACTTCCCGCGCCGCCGCCACCGCCCGCGCTCTTGTTTATCATCCGCATGATGAGGAAGAGCGGCAGTATCATAATTACCAGCGGCAGCAGCCAGCCGAGCAGTATCGTCAGCCAGCTCTCCTGCTGGAACACCGGCGTGAACTTCGCGCCCGCGTCGTAGAGCTTCTGCACCAGACCCTCGTCCTCGCCGCTCATGCGGGTGACCTGATAGACCTTCGCGCCGCCGGGGGCGTCAGGCTTGGTCTGGTAGAGGATGTAGTTGTCGTACACCTCGGCGACGTCGATCTGCTCCGCCGCGACCGCGTCGAGGAACGCGTCGTAGCTGACATCGGTTATCTGCGCCTGCTGTATCATCGGCAGCAGCACGAAGTTGAGCAGCAGCAGCACGCCGAGCACTATCGCGACGTAGACGATTATGCTGCGTTTTTTCTTCTCGGGGGAGGGATTCGGGAGTTTCATTGACATACCTCTTTTCTGTCTTGCGGTGGCTACATCTTACCACATTCTGCCCCGTTTGTCCAGAAAAGCGCCGCAGGATTTACAGTTTGTTCAAAAAAGGGGAGGCGGTGTGAAGGGGCAAAAAGTGATTCTGGAAGCATAACCTGCTTGAACAGAAAGATGGAGTATGTTATACTTTAGACATACGATTGATTTAACTAAATTAAATGGAGGAAGCATTACATGGGATTTTTTGACAAGTTTAGAGTATCAGATGATGAACTTCGCGACAGACATGAAAGACTGCGGCAGGCATGGCTAAAGGATGGCGATGAGAGGAAACGATACAAAATGGATGTACTAAGCCACGAGCTATCTAAACGCGCGAATAAGAAGTATAAAAAAGAGCACCCAAATGCAGAGCCGCGGCATCGGGAGCATGGATGGTATCTACCTAATGATGACTAAACAGTGAGAATAGTTTGTAAAAAAGACCCGCCGCGTGGCGAGTCTTTTTTGCAACCAAATTTCACATTTTGATAAGCATCAGCACGATGTACGCCGCGTATGCCGCGAGCATCACGACACCCTGGACGCGCTTGAACTTGCCCAGTATCAGCGTCGGGATGAGCGCCACGCAGGTTATGCCGAAGCAGAACGGCATGTCGAGCGACAGCCCCTGCGTGCTCATCGGCAGCTCGCCGCCGGTTATCATCGAGCATATCGGCAGTATCAGCGTCAGGTCGATTATGTTCGCGCCGACGATGTTGCCTATCGACAGCGACGCCTGCTTCTTGGCTATCGCGGTCAGCGTCGTCACCAGCTCGGGCAGCGATGTGCCTATCGCCACCATCGTCGCGGCGATGACCGCCTCGGGTACGCCGAGCAGCGTCGCAAGCTCGGTGCCGTTGTCCACCAGCAGGTTCGCGCCGACTACTATGCCCGCCGCGCCGATAAGGAACAGCAGGATGTTCTTGCATATCACGCCGCCGGTCGGGCGCGGGGGACGGGTGCCCATCGCGGTATCCATTGTCGCCTCGCGCTTGGCGGACACTATGTTTTCGATGACGAACAGGACGAACACACCGAGCAGGATAAGCCCCTCGGTCACGGTCAGCGAGCCGGTGGCACAGAGCGCCCACAGTCCGCCGCACGCCGCGAGCAGAAGCAGCATCTTCGGCGCGTTCTGCTTGCGGCTTATCACCATCGGCATCGCCACGATGGATATGCCCATTATCATGCCGGTGTTGGCGGTGACCGAGCCGACCGCGTTGCCGACCGCCATGTCGACGCTGCCCTCCATCGCCGCGAGCACCGAGGTTATCAGCTCGGGCAGCGTGGTGGCGAAACTGACGACGGTCGCGCCGATGAGGAAGCGCGGCATTCCGCTGACCTCCGCCATCCAGCCCGCCGCGTCGACGAACCAGTCGCCGCCCTTGATTATCAGCACAAGACCGAGCGCAAAAAGCAGTGACGGTACGAGATAGACCATTTCGATTCCTCCATAAAATTCCCGATGCGCGGCTCTCTACTTCCGCGCCGGGAAGCCTGAACTTCTCAGAGAACGACTTCGGCGTGGCGCGCGCAGTGGCAGCAGACGTTTACCACGCAGGGAAGCCCCGCGATGTGCGTCGGCTGCGGGATTATCCGCACAGCGAGCGCGCTTATGTCGCCGCCCATGCCCATGCACCCGACGCCGGACGAGTTTATCCTGTCCAATATACGCCGCTCCATCGACGCGTAGAACTCGTCCGGATTTGCTCCGTCCAGACCGAGCGCGTACTTTGCCGCGACCGCTGCCGAGTCGACCGTGCCGCCGAGCCCCACGCCGAGTATCACCGGAGGGCAGGGGTTCGCGCCCGCGTCTATCGCGACCGACGCGATGAACTCCTCAATACTCTCTGTCGACGCGGTGGGGTTGAACATCTTCATCGCCGACATGTTCTCGCTGCCGAATCCCTTGGGCAGCAGCTTTATCGCGAGTTTGTCCCCGGGCACGACGCGGGTGTGGATGACGGCGGGGGTGTTGGTGTTCGTGTTGCCGCGACGGATCGGGTCGCGCACCACCGACAGGCGCATCTTGCCGTCGACATAGCCGCGGCGCACGCCCTCGTTTATCGCGTCCTCAAACGCTCCGCCGGTGATGTGCAGCTCCTGACCGAGTTCGCAGAATAGCACCGCCATTCCGGTGTCCTGGCAGAGCGGAAGCATCTCCGCCGCCGCGAGGTCGCGGTTTGCCTGAAGGTCGGCGAGCATCGACCTTGCCGCGGGATTCGTCTCGCGAGCGACCGCGTCGTCGAGCAGCGAGCTTGCGCCATCGGGCAGAACACAACAGGCGGAGAGGACAAGCCTCTCCACCGCTGTGATTATTTCGTTTGCGGATATTTCCCGCATGTTACTTGACCTTCCTGCCGGCGATAACGACCGTCTTCGGCTTGGCCTCAAGCTCGAACGGGTCGCAGTCGTAGAGGATGACGTCGGCGTACAGCCCCTCCTTTATCTGACCGACGAGGTCGTCGATGCGCGCGCACTTCGCGGCGTTTATCGTGATGGCGCGGAGGGCGTCGTCCTTGGGCATGCCGTTGGCGCAGGCGAGACCGGCGCACATCGGCAGATACTGCTCGGGAATGACGTTGTGGTCGGTGCAGATTGCGGGGTGCAGACCGTATTTGTTGAGCGTGACCGGATCCTCCCAGCCGAGGTTCGCGCACTCCGGCTTGGAGCGGGCGTGCAGCGTCGGACCGGTTATGACGCTTATGTTCTCGCTCGCAAGCTCCTCCGGAACGAGCCAGCCCTCGGTGCAGTGAACGATAGTGTAGTCAAGCTCGAACTCCTTGGCTATGCGTATCGCGGTGAACACGTCGTCGGCGCGGTGGGCGTGGAAGTGGGCAACCAGCTCGCCCTTGACCACCGGCACAAGCGCCTCCATCTTGAAATCGAGCGGCGGGTCGACCTTGCCCTCGTCGCGCAGAGCCGCGTCCTTCTTTGCGGCGTAGTCCTTCGCCCTGGTCAGCGCCTCGCGGATGGTCGCGGCGGTCGCCATGCGGGTCATCGGGCTGCGCTTCTGACCGTTGTACACGCGCTTCGGGTTCTCGCCGAGCGCAAACTTCATGCAGACCTCGTTCTTTATCGCCATGTCGTCGATGCGGCGGCCGTAGGTGTGGGTCGCGACAAACTTGCCGCCGATGGGGTTCGCGCTGCCCGGACCGGTCACGACGGTGGTGACGCCCGCATTCCACGCGTCCTCAAAGCAGCGGTCGCGGGGGTTGAGCGCGTCCATGCCGCGGAGGTGCGGCGTGACCGGGTCGACCGCCTCGTTTATGTCCATCGACTCGAATCCGAGCGCGTCGCCCATCAGACCGATGTGCGTGTGCGCGTCTATCCAGCCGGGATACGCGGTCATGCCCGCGCCGTCTATGACCTCGCCGTCGTAGGCGGGCGCGTCGCCCGAGCCGACCTTCGCGATCTTCTCGCCGTCGGTGAGGATGTAGCCGCGCTCGATGACCTCGCCGTCGCTCCATATTTTCACGTTCTTGATAAGCATTTTTGAAACCCCTTTCCTCAAAAAGAATGGCTGCGTACAGACTATACGCAACCATTGTAGCACAACTCTGAAATATTGTAAAGGTTAGCCTTGCGTTTTGCGCGGCGCGAAGTGGAGGAAGGAGAGCACTCCTATCGGCAGGAAGTAGGCGCACCACAGCTCGAGCGCGACCACACCGCCGACACCGTCGGACGATCCGCCGAGCAGTCCGGTCATCGGCAGAATGAAGCAGCTGAGAAAGAACACGCCGTGCACTGTCATCAGTCCCTTTAACCATCTGTCCGCGCGGTTTTTCGGCGAAATGCCAAGCCCGATGAAGAAGGTGGACAGCGCCATCATCCCGTAGCCGAGCAGGTCGTAGCTGAACATCAGCCCGCCCCGCTTGAAATCGAGCATGCCGAGCGCCTGCTCGCCGAGGTCGTCCAGCCGCACGCTCGTGTTCTGCGCGAAGTAGACGAGAAGCACAAGCACGGCGTACACCGCCGCGAGCACCATTCCCACGTTCGACGCGACCTTGCGGCTTGAGTCACACTCGTGCGCAAATCCCGCCGCCAGCATGATGTAGCCTATCGGCAGCAGCATGCAGACGAAGTAGGAGCCGAAGTCGAAGCCTATGAGCATGCACAGCGCGAACAGCGCGACGGTCACGCACACGATGCCCGCGCCGATCCTCGGTATCAGTCGATTCATCGCTTGAAGTCCCCAAACAATAACTCGGCGACATGTACCGCATTCGCGCCGCCCATTCTCAGCGTGCGGGTGCAGCGATTGCAGTAGGTCACCGCCCACTCGGTATGTATCTTCTCCGCCTGCTCGCTCATCAGACGCGCCATCACCTCCGGCGGCGCCCCAAACAGCGGCTCGCCCCCAGCGGTGTACTCCTCGACCGTTGCGATGTTCTCGGGGCGCTTCGGCTCGTAGTGGAGGTCGCCGCAGAAGGTCGACTTCTCGCGCGCCTCGCCCTCTATGTCGACGAACTCGACGTTCATCTTGCGGAGCAGATTGCGCACGGCGGCATGTATCTCGGGATGCTCGCGGTCGCGCCAGCAGTCCTGCACGGTCACCTTCAGTCCCGAGTAGTCGGGGAACGCGAAGCTCTCGTCCGCGTCGATGTACTCCCACAGCGTGAGCGTGCCGACGTGGAGCTTCTGCTCCATCACCTCGCGGCAAGCCTGGCAGAGATAGACGCCGGTGTCGTCCTTGGTGTACTCGTTCTTGTCCAGACGGCAGCAGACCGTCTTGGGCATGTGCGGGGTCAGATACGCCTCTATTTTCTTCGCGGTCTCGGGGCACATGGCGCCAAAATTGCAGCTGGGGAAGTAGGTGTACATAGTCAGACCTCCTAGTTTGGTGTTGTTTGAATTATACCATATAGGAGCATATTTCGCAATAGTTTTCGACGACTTATTTTTCCAGATACGCGCACGCGGCGTTGGCGGCGACCGCACCGTCCGCGCAGGCGGTGACTATCTGATATATCGGCTTGCGGCGGCAGTCGCCCGCGACAAACAGCCCATCGCCCACGGTGCAGCGCTCGTCGACATCGACATAGCCTCCGTCGTCCAGCGGCGCGTGACCGCTCAGCCACTCGGTCTCGGGCAGCGTTCCCACCGCCACGAACACTCCGCCGACCTCCAGCGTCTCGCGCGAGCCGTCACGCGTGCTCGCAAGCTCTATCTCGCTTACCAGTCCGTCCTTGCCGCGTATCTCGGCGACGGTGTAGAACAGCTTCATGTCGATGTTCTCGGCGGCGCGCACACGCTCGACCAGCGTCGGCTCGGCGCGGAAGCCGTCGCGGCGGTGGATAAGCGTCACATGCTCGCATATCCGCGACAGATAGAGCGCGTCCTCGAACGCGACCGAGCCTCCGCCCACCACCGCGACCTTCTTGCCCCTGAAGAACATTCCGTCGCAGGTGGCGCAGTAGCTCACCCCCGCGCCCGCGTACTCGGTCTCGCCCGGAACTTCGAGATGGCGTCGGCGCGCGCCTGTTGCGGCGATGACCGACTCGGCTGCAAACTCGCCGCGCGCGGTCTCGACTATCCACAGTCCGTTCTCGCGGCGAAGCCCCTTGACGCTCGCGCGCTTTATCGTCGCGCCGCACTTCTCAGCCTGCTCGCGCATCCTTGCCGCAAGCTCCTGACCGTCCACCTTCGCAAAGCCGGGGTAATTCTCTATCTCGACCGTCTGGGTCACCTGACCGCCCGCGCCGAGCTGCTCGAGCACCAGCGCGCTGACGCCGGCGCGTCCCGCGTAGATTGCGGCGGTCAGACCCGCGGGTCCCGCGCCGACGACTATCAGCCTATGAGTTTCTGCCATTTCTGTACACCTCAAAAATATTTTTGGTTTTCGACAAAACAAGTCAAATATCGCTATTTACAAGGGATATAAGTTGTGCTATTATAATCTCACGGCTTATCCCCGTATCGTCAAAGCCTGAAGCACTGTTTTCATATCTTTATCCCACAACCCATTTCCTGGAGCGGTTTACTCGCGTGAGTGAGCCGCTCAATTTTTGCGCTGCATGTCGACCCGCTTCGCGCAAATTTGACAAAAGGGAAAACCGGACGGTTTCCCCTTCGATGTCACATCGGATATTCTGCCGCGCCGCGTCGGTTTTAACCGCCGCGCCGGCGATTTTTCTTGACCGCGTAAAGACTGGAGCTGGCAAGATTCTTCTTCGACTCCTGCATGAAGTGGCTCAGCCTCTCCTCGAACGCCTCGGCGGGGGTGAGCGGTGCCTTCGGCGCGGGAGCGGGAGCGCTGTGCTGCCTGTCCTCGCGCGGCGAATGGTTCTGATATCCCCGATTTGCGGGACGCTCGGCGCGTTCGGGAGGCGGAAGCGTGCGCTTTATGGACAGGCTTATCCGTCCGCCGTCGCCGGTGGAGACCACCATGACCTTTACCTTGTCGCCGACCTTGAGATGCTCGTTTATGTCGGTGACATAGGTGTTCGCGACCTCAGAGATATGTACCAGTCCGGTCTCGCCCGACTCAAGCTGCACAAACGCTCCGAATGCCGCGATCTTTACGACTTTACCCTCAAAAATTTCCCCAACTTCAACCGCCATTAAGCCCTGTTTTCCCCTTTCAAATCAGCCCGAGACGTCGTAGAAGATCTGCTCGTTTGCGCTGACATATCCAAGCTCGTCGCGGGCAGCCTCGGCTATGCGCTCGAGGTCGTCGCTCGACTCGAGAAGCTCACTGAGCATCGCGTTGTCGCGCTTTTGGCGGGCGATGTCCAACTGTACCGCCGCGCGCTGCCGCTCCGCCTCGGAAATGTCGATGTGAAGACGTACGACGCTCACCGCTGCCCACACGACCGCCGCGAGAACGACCAGTTTCAGCACCAGTCCGCCGCGCTTCTTCTTCATCCGAGCGACCTCCTTCTATTTCCGGGTATTCTGCATTTAGCTTACCACATTTTTTGCGAGAATGAAAGAGTTTTTTCACAGATTTTTTGCAAATGGGGGCCTTAACATTAGATTGCAGGGTCTTGAAACCCCTATTTTGGGGCGGATA
>CAMNWZ010000038.1 GCA_946566645.1 uncultured Clostridia bacterium | reverse complement strand
TTTCCCAAGATAACCACCGTGGCGCAGCCGTTCTTCGATATGGGCGCCGAGTCGATCCGCATGCTCATCGGCATCATGAACGGCGATAAGCCGGAGAACCATCGGGTGTTCCTCGAACACAGCATCATCGTGCGCGGTTCGAGCGATCCCTCGAAGTATTAAACTTACACGAAAAAAGGATGCGTATCCGTTTGGGTACGCATCCTTTTTAATGCCGCTTATTCAGCCGCGTCGCCAAGCAGCCTGCCGTCGTTGCCGGAAAAGTATTTGTTGTCCACATAGCGCACCGGCGAGCAGAGCCGCAGCCGCTCCTCGACGGGCACCGACTCGTCGACCAGCCGCTCGTCGACCGACGTGTTGTGTATCTTGCAGAGCAGCACCGCTCCCCCGCTATCCGGCAGTTCGATGATCTTCGCCGCCTCCAGCTCGAACGTCCACGGGCTGTCGGCAAGCGTCGGCACGTCCAGCTTCTCGCCGCGCGCGACCCTCAGTCCGGTAGACGCCACTTTGTCCTCAGTCGCGCCGCCGTGCGTGCCGCAGTAGTGCGCCGCGTCGAGCAGCTCCTCGGTCACCAGGTTTGCCGAGAACACGCGCTTTTCGCGTATCAGGTCGAGCGTCAGCTTCGGCTCGCCTATCGACGCGATAACGCCGAATTCGCTGTCCCACATGTACGAAAACCAACTGAACAGCGCGAAGTTTGGCGTTCCGTCCTCCTTGTATGTGCCGTACAGAAACAGCGACTGCGGGCAGAACGAGTTGGACGCCTCGGGAAGTGAAATTTTGGACATAGTTACTCCTCTTTTCCCCTCGATTTCTCGAGTTTTTCGGAGACTTCGGTCAGATTCTTCAGGACGCGGCGCAGATAACCCTCAAACTCGGTTATCTCGGCATCGGTGAAGCCCTCATAGTACACCTCGTTTGCGCGCT
The DNA here is from genome assembly GCA_946566645.1 of uncultured Clostridia bacterium. Taxonomy (GTDB): domain Bacteria; phylum Bacillota; class Clostridia; order Oscillospirales; family JAAYOS01; genus CANRIN01. Next base: position 12,170 of record CAMNWZ010000038.1, on the reverse strand, counting down.
GAGACACCCGGTCGTACGCACCTTTCAGTGCCCGCGCGCGTTCGGTGAGCGACACCACGAGGCGTCGGCGGTCATCGCTGTCCACCGTCCGCGTGATAAGCCCCGCCTGCTCCATCCGCTCGAGCATAGATGTGAGCGAGGTCTTGGCAAGCCCCGTACGCTTGGATATTTCAACTATCGGCATGTCGCCGAATTCCCAAAGCGTGTAGAGTATCTTGCCCTGCGCGCCGTTGAATTCGCTGACCCCCGCGTTGACAAGTATCCGCTCAAACAGCCGTCCGCTGACCAGCTTTATCTGGCTCATCAGAAATCCACCCTGTGTCTTCAAACCGTACCTCCGAAATAATAGTACCACATAGTACTAGTTCTGTCAACCCTAAATCTCCCTACTTCCTGTGCATCTGCGCGACGATTCCCGGCACTATCAGCAGATGCAGGATTATCGCCGACCACTCGTTCGTAAACGCATAGAACACAAACTGCTGCCAGGTTATGCCGACGCTTCCGACAAGCATCATAACCAACCGCACAAGTCCCCACACCGCGCGCCCGCCGAGCATCGCGACTATCAACGCAAGGTAGCTCGCGCCGACCCGCCTCGCCTTGAACGCCTTGCCGAACACGTCGAAGAACGCGCCGGCGAGCAGTCCGTAGAACGCAAGCTCGAACATCATCGCAACCGTGTCGGGGTACAGCCCGGGCACGCCGAATATCACCGAGCGCAGTATCGGCGACACCATGCCGACGACAAATCCCCACGGCGCCCCGCAGACAAATCCGCAGAGATACACCGGAATGTGCATCACGATGAGCGCCTCCTCAAGACGCGGTACTTTTGCCGTGAAGTGCGGCAGGAATATCGCGCCGAGCAGGAAGACTATCGAAAACAGCAGCTTTTTTATCGTAGACCCTCTGTTCATCCCCGCATCCCCCGTTCCTATTTGGTCGACTCGGCTATCGCGAACCGCAGATACCGCCACATCATCGTCGCGACTTCAACTCGCGTCGCGCAGGCGGTCGGCTCGAGGCGATTCCCGTCCTTGCCGGTGATTATTCCCACCGACACCGCCCACGCAAGCTCCTTCTGCGCCCACGGCGACACACTGTCCACGTCGGCAAATCCGTCGAGGCCGCCCGCGTCGTCGGACACAAGTCCGTTCAGCTCGGCAAATCGGTAGAGGATTATCGCCACCGACTCCCTGTCCACATTGTCGTTCGGCGCGAACATGTCTCCGCCCACGCCCTTGACTATGCCGTTCTCTATCCCCCACGCTATCGGCTCGGCGTAGTACATGCCGCCCGAAACGTCGGCAAACGTGCTGTCCCCTCCGCCCGGACGCTCGGCAAGCCTCCAGAGCACCGTCGCTATCATGCCGCGTGTCATCGGCTCGTCCGGTGAGAACTCGGTATCCGACGTGCCGAGGAACAGACCGTGCGAGGTCGCAAAGTCAGCCGACTCTCTGCCCCAGTGGTTCTCGGTGTCCTCGAAAGCCTTCGCCTCGTCGCGTATCACTATCTTCGCGCCCGAATCAAGCTTTACCGCAAACCTGTCCTCCGACTTGCAGGACTGCATCACCGCCTGCTCATTTCCGTCCTCGTCCACTATGTAGGCGATGCTGCCCGCGGTGAGCTTCTTCGCGTCCAGCTCGACGGTGAGCGGGATGTCCGGCACGCTGTCCTCGCCGAGCGTGACCGCTATCGTGTGCACCGTCTCGCCCGAGTCGTTCTTCTCATTCGTGACCGACACGGTGAGCACGCCGTCCCCGCCCAGCTTCTCCGCGATGGCGGACGTCGACGCGATGACCGTCGCTCCGCCCAGCTCAAATCTGGTGGTCGGCGTATTGCCCGCGTCGGCGACCGCCGCTGCATCCACGCTCGCGCTTGTCTCGCCGCGCGTCGTCACCGTGCCGCTCGAGGTGTCCTTCTCGACGACTATCGGCTCGGCGGACGGCTCCTCCGACGGTTCTTCCTCCTCGCCGCCTCCACCGCCGCCGCTCGGTCCTACAGGCACAGGCGGCGCCTCCTCTATCGTGACGGTCAGCTTGGTCGGGATACCGCTCTTGTCTATATCGTAGTTGCCCGCGGCGCTTCCGCTCAGGCTCGCGGTAATGTTGCTGACCGCTTTGTCCTCGCCAGCCGCCGCGTCAGCCATCTCGCCCGACATCTTCAGCGTGACCGAATCGCCCTCGAGCACGCCCTCAAGCGCGCCGCGAACCTCCACCGTCGTCGAGCCGTTCGCCCTGCGTCCGACCGCGCTTATGTCTGTTATCGTCAGTGTCTTTTTGGTTATCTCGAAAGCGGCGCTCTCGGCGGAAGTCCCATAGTATCCGCCGGTGTCCACGCTCGCCGTTACGGTGTACGCGCCGACGTTCTTAGGCTCGGTCGCCCTGCCGTCCTTGGTGTAGGCAAGCGTAATGTCGTCGTCGGTCAGCGCGACAGTCCTTTCACCATCGGTCGCGGTGACGGTCGGCGCTATCTCCTCGCCGTACACATATTCCGTCTTCGCGACGGAGACCGTGACCGCGCATTCGACCCTGTCGACGGTTACCTTCACGACGGTGCTCAGTCCGTCGAGCACTCCCATGCTCACCGTAGCGGTCGCCCCGCCCGCGGCGGTACCAAGTGTCATTATCGTCAGCTTGCCGTCCGCCAAAGCCGGATATCCGTCGGCAAAGACGCCGCTCGTGCCGCTCGTCGCCGATGCCGCGGTGTAGCCGAGCTCGAGCTCGACCTTCTCGCCGCGCGCAACCGTCTTTTCTATCGGCTTTATCGTCTGCGCGCCCGCGACGCTGCTTCCGCCCGAGACGATGCTTCCGCCCGCCGCCACGACTATCTCGCCGTCGCCGATATCTATGCGTCCGCCGCTCGCTATCGTGAGCGTGCCGTTCACCGTCAGCGTTCCGTTGAGAGTGAGCGCGCCGCTGACCGTGAGCGCGCCGTCCACCTTGCCGCCGCACTCGAGCTTGATGTTGTCGTCAAGCGTGCCGGAGAGAGTCGCGACACCGTTCTTGCTTGAGCGGATGGCGCAGTCGTCGTAGTACCACTTCTCGCCGCCGACCGAAATGCCGTCCGTCTCGAACGCGACCGTCGCGCCGGAGCCGACGTCTATGTCCCTCCTCAGTCCGAGCACGGCGAGCGTCACGGTGTTCTTGCTGTCGGTAAATCCGCTCAAATCAAACTGTCCCGAGCTGTTTTTCAGCTCGATGAGCACCGTTCCGCCCGCGTACAGCTTGTCGCTGCCGCTGTTCAGCGCGGTCACGACCGACGAGGCGGTGGGCTTGCGGTCTATATCCTTCAGCATCTCGGCAAATCCGCCGAATCCGTATGTGCCGCTCGGCTGCTCGAGCACCGTTGCGATGTTGAAATTGCGCATCAGCGCTATTATGTTCTTCTCGTTCATCCTGCCGCCGCTTGCCTTGTTTGCCACGTCGTACAGCTTCTCGTTCGCGGTGTTCGCCTCGGTCGTGCTGTTGATGACCCGCAGGTCGCGGCTGCCGATTATCTTCTTGTACAGCTCTATGCCGTCGGTGCCGTTAAGCCCCCCGACCCGCGCCTGCATATACATGAGAGCGAGATAGCTCTGCGCGTAGCGGAAAAGCACCTCGTTCCCGCTTCCCTCGAACTTATAGCTCATCGCCATTTTGTGCGCGTAGAGCGGGCTGTAATCGTTATACTCTCTTATGCGGTCGGTCAGCGTTTCGCCGTAAAGATTGTGCTCCGCCGCCTGCGCTATTCCCTCGTTTATCCAGGAGGGCATCACGCCGTATGTTGCGGGTTCCGTAACTCCGCTTACGTCCATGCGCCGATAGGACGAATAGACCAGAAGGTGCACAAATTCGTGCGCAAGCGTCTTTTTCAGCCGATACATACCGCTGTTCGGTATCGTGTTTATGTTCAGATGCATTATGTCCATCTGGTTCGTCCTGCCGACATATCCGGGGAATGTCTCCTTGTCATTCGTCCACGCGGGCAGATCGTTCATGTCGCCGCCGTAGAAGAATCCGGCGGTGTATGTGCCTCCGTCCGAGCCGCCGATGTCGTAGAGCAGAAAGGTGACGCTGCCGTCCTCGTTCATGTCGTCATACTCGCCGAAGTTATTCTTCAGATACGGATATATCTTTTCGTCGAACTCCTTGCCTATCTCCGCGGCGGCAGTGCTGTATGTATACGAGCTGTTGCGCACCGTGGTTTCGACAGAATCGGACGGCACCCATATCGTGCAGCTGCTCGGGACGGCGGTCTCGCCTTCCGCGGCGATCGTTCCCTTGTACGCGAGGGTAAAACTCACCTTCGCCGGAGTGCTTGTCTCCCCGTTGGGGTAGGTCACAAACTCTCGGGTTTCTCCCACCGCGCACTCGCCCGGCTTCTTCGGCTCGGTCTGTGTTCCGTCTTCCGCCGCAAGCGGCGCGGGCGACAGCGCTTCCGTGTATTCGAGAGCGCTCGGATCCTCCATCCACAGTCCGAGGTCGACCGGATATGTCTCGTCTCCGTTAGACATAAGCGACGACGTCCGCGTCTCTGCGACCGTATCTATCGCCGCGAGCGCGCCTTCCAGCGATATGGGCGAGCCGCTGAGCGCGTTCGGATAGCGGTTCATTATCAGCATATAGTCGCCGGTGTAGGTCTTAGGCTCGGTGCTTCCCGAACCCTGATCCACCTTTGCGGACGCAAAACAGGGCAGCAGCATCGCCGCCGCCAATATCGCTGCCGTTATTCGGCACGTTTTCTTCAAAAATACCACTCCCCGCGCATTTTTTGACATCTATTATTTTAGCACAAATTCCTTCGCGCCGCAAGGACAAACGACACACTTTCCGACATTTTCCATCGCGGTGTATACGTCGGTGATTTTTCGGCAAAAATATCGGTAAACGCGGCTTGGAGGTGTTTTTAATGACAAAAGAATTGAAACTTGTGGGCGGAATATCACTTCTAGTACTCATCATTCTCATCGGCGTGTGCTTCGCCATGACCGGCAAGCCTCCGGTCGAGGAGCCGGTCTATCAGCTGCCGCTCGCCGACGTGCCGGTGCTTCCGGTGTCGCAGCCGCTGACGGTCGACGAGCCGCGATACATCCTTCGCTCGACCGGCGGCGCGGTCGCGGTCTACCGCCGGGGCTCGGAGACGCCCATGCTGTCGCTCGACGTGTCCGCCGACAAGCTGCGCTCGGTTGACGCGTCGGCATTGACGCATGGGATCGAAGTGGAGGGCGACGAGGCGCTCTGGCGGCTCATCGAGGATTTTTCCTCTTGACAAGTACGCATTTTACCATATAATTATAGATAGCTTGCCGCGTCCTTTTTGCTGTGGGCGCGGCTATTCATTTTGAAACGATTTTTGGAGGGCAGAGATATGAGCGAGCATGAGCACACTCACGACCACGAGCATGACCATGAGCACGAGCACGACGAGATGGACCTCGGACCGAGCTTTGTGACCATAGTCGACGAGGACGGCAAGGAGTATGAGATGGAGTTTCTCGACTCGATAGAGCTGGACGGCAAGACCTACTACGCGTTCTGCGAAGCGGGACTTCCTGACGACGTCGAGTCGGTGGAGGTGTCCATCTTCCGTGTGGACGTAAACGACGACGACACCGAGGAGCTGGTCGGTCTGGACGACGAGGACGAGCTTGAGCGTGTGTACGACAAGTTCCTGTTCCAGCAGGAGGACGACGAGGACGAGGAGTAAGGCGCAAATTCCCTGTTGAATTTTCCGCGAAACTGTGGTATCCTATAGGCGAGGAGGATATACCTCCTCCCCGCTCCGAAGTGCTGGGTTTCATTAAACCCACATTTCCTTAAACGGGATCGCGGACTTCTGCGGCGGTTCGCAGGCCTCCCGACTGCATTCTGCGGTTGGAAGTTGGAAGCGATAAAGCCGTAGAGAGCGAACCCACCTGCATGTGTGTGCAGGTTTTAATGCGGCCCCACATCGGTCGCGGGTGAAAAGCGAAAACTGCCCCATCGTCAAGATGGGGCATGTTTTTTATCAAAAACCGCCGGCAGAAAACGGAAAAGGAGGGTTTTGTCGATGAGCAGTGAGCTGTTCGACCGCGAGCGGATGCTGCTCGGCGACGACGCCCTCGAGCGGCTGAAGTCGTCGCACGTTGCGGTCTTCGGGCTTGGCGGAGTGGGAAGCTGGTGCGCCGAGGCGCTCGCGCGGGCGGGCGTCGGAAAGCTCACCATCGTGGACGGCGACCGCGTGTCGGTGACGAACATCAATCGACAGCTATGCGCGCTGAATTCGACCGTCGGCAGACCCAAGACCGAGGTCATGCGCGAGCGGCTGCTCGACATAAATCCCGCGCTCGAAGTCCGCGACATGTTCGAGCTGTACACGGCGGAGACGCGCGAGCGGTTCTTCTCCCCCGCGCCCGACCTGATAGTGGACGCAATAGACATGGTGAGCGCGAAGATAGACCTGATACTCACCGCCAAGGCGCGCGGAGTGCCCATCCTCTGCTCGCTCGGAACGGGCAACAAGCTGGACGCGTCGCGGCTTCGCTTTGCGGACATCTATGCGACATCTGTCTGCCCGCTGGCAAGGGTGATGCGCACCGAGCTTCGCAAGCGCGGCGTCGATTCGCTCGAGGTACTGTACAGCGACGAGCCGCCGCTTGTGCCGCGCTTTCAGCCGGAGGACAGCGGGAACCGCCGCGGCACGCCGGGCAGCGTGTCCTGGGTACCGCCGGCTGCGGGGCTTAGGCTTGCGGGACGCGCGGTGGAGATACTTATCGGAGGTTTCAAATGCGAGTAATGGCGATAGACTACGGCGACAGCCGCACCGGCATCGCGATAAGCGATCTCAGCGGCACGCTCGTCGGCGAGACGATGGTGCTTCGGGCAAAGGGACCGCGCGCCGCCGAGGAGCAGCTTGTGTCGCTGATCGGCGAGAAAAAGCCGGAGCGGATAGCGCTCGGAAATCCGCTCAACATGGACGGCAGCGCGGGCGCGCGCTCCGAGCGGTCGCACGAACTTGCGACTATACTCACCGAGCGCACCGGCGTGCGGTGTGATCTCTGGGACGAGCGCCGCACCACCGTCGACGCGCATCGGATACTGTCCGACGCGAACGTGCGCGGCAAGGACCGCAAGAACACGGTGGACGCGGTGGCGGCGAGTCTGATACTCGAGGGCTATCTCGCCGCGATGAAAAACGGGAAGGTTTGACCGGGTGAGAAGATCCGGTTGGATACTACATCAGCGAAAGGATGACAGAGATGAAGAAGAAGATAACGGCAGAGACGCTGTGCGAGCTGAAGTTCGCCTCCGAGCCGCGCTTCTCGCCGGACGGAACGAAGCTCGCCTTCGTTGTCGCGTCGGCGAATGAGGAGCGCAAGGGTTACAAGCGCGACCTGTGGATAGCCGACGACGGCGGGGCGCGTCCGCTCACCACCGGCGGCGACGCGGGCTCGATATGCTGGACGCCGGAGGGAAAGATACTCTTTCCCGCGCGCCGCAGCGCCGAGGACAAAAAGAAGGCGGACAAGAAGGAGCGCTTCACCTCCTTCTACGAGATCGACCCCTGCGGCGGCGAGGCGGCACATGCCTTCACGCTGCCCTACTCTGCCGGCGGGATCACGCACATCGACGGAAGTCTCTATCTCCTGACCGCGAAGACCGACCTGAACTACCCCGCCGACGACGCGCCCGACCGTGAAAAGACGCTTGAGCGGCTGGCAAACCCGCCCTATCGCCCGATAGACGAGGCTCCCTTCTGGTCGAACGGCGTGGGCTTCACCTACGGCACCCGCTCGACGCTCTACATATACGACCGCGCGGCGGGAGGGTCGACCCGCGTGACCGGCGAGAAGTTCGACGCGCGCTCGGCTTTCGCGCAGGACGGCAAGCTCTACTACGTCGGTAGTGAGTTTGACAAGGTGCGTCCGGGCATGAAGGCGGGTCTGTACGCCTACGACATCGCGTCGGGCAGGACGGATACGATACTCGAGCCGAGCGACGAGCTGCGCGTCATGTGGGCGCGTCCGCGTGCCTGCGGTGACCTCATCCTCGCCGCGTCGAAGGGCGAGAAGTTCGGTCTGAGCGAAAGCGCGATGCTCTACACGCTTGACCCGAAGTCGAAAAAGCTCACTCAGCTTGGCGCGGAGGAGATACACCCCTGCATGAACCACGTCGGCAGCGACGCGCGCCTCGGCGGCGGTCTCTCGATGAAGCTCATCGGCGACGACCTCTACTACATCGACCTTCGCGGCTACAAAAACACGCTCGTCCACGTCGACAAGAACGGCGGTATGCACGAGGACATCGCCCCGATGTGCGGCATAGACGCGTTCGACATCTGCGGCGATAAGCTCGCGTATGTCGAGGTATTCCCCGACCGCACGCCCGAGATAGTGCTGAATGGCAAGCAGGTTACTGACTTCGGCGCGGCGCTTGCCGACTACGAGGTGTCCCTGCCCGAGTACATAGGCTTCACCAACTCGAACGGCGACAAGATAGACGGCTGGATGCTCCGTCCCGCCGGATACGACGCGTCTAAGAGCTACCCCGCCCTGCTCGAGATACACGGAGGTCCGCGCACAGCCTTTGGCGAGGCGTTCTTCCACGAGATGCAGATGTTCGCGTCGGACGGCTACTTCGTCCTGTTCTGCAACCCGCGCGGCTCGGACGGTCGCGGCGACGCGTTCGCGGACATATGGCACAAGTACGGCACGATAGACTACGACGACCTGATGGCGTTTGTCGACCACGCGCTAAAGGTCGTGCCGCAGATAGACAAGGATAAGCTCGGCGTGCTCGGCGGAAGCTACGGCGGCTACATGACAAACTGGATAATCGGTCACACCGACCGCTTCAAGGCGGCGTGCAGCCAGCGCTCGATAGCAAGCTGGGTGAGCTTCGAGTTCACAAGCGACATCGGGCACACCTTCACCCGCTCGCAGCACCGCAGCTCCACCCACGAGGACTTCGACTATCTGTGGGACATCTCGCCGCTCAAGTACGCAAACAACGCCAAAACTCCGACGCTGTTCATCCACTCCGATCAGGACTTCCGCTGCTGGATGGTCGAGGGAATCCAGATGTTCACCGCGCTGAAGTTCCATAACGTCGACGCGCGGCTCTGCCTGTTCGAGGGCGAAAACCACGAGCTCAGCCGCTCGGGCGTGCCCGAAAACCGCATATCCCGCCTGCTTGAGATGCAGGAGTGGTTCGCAAAGTACATCACCGGAGAGGAGAAGAAATAATGGAAAAGAAAACGGTTCAGTACGAGGACATATACGAGTTCTCCACCCTCTCCGGCGCGAAGATATCGCCGGACGGACGGTTTGTCGTGTTCGCCGACAGCCGCTGCGACAAGGACTCGAACGGCTATAAGTCGCGTCTCTGGCTGTACGACGGTGAGAAGCAGTCGGTGAGGCTGCTGGCAAACTCGGGCAGCGACCGCGGCGCCTTCTTCGAGCGGGAGACCGGCGCCGTGATATTCACCTCCCGCCGCACGCCTCCCAAAAAGGACGCGAAGCCGGAGGACGTGAAGACCCAGTTCTACCGCATCTTCCCCGACGGCGGCGAGGCGGAGCTCTACTTCGAGATACCCGCCATGGTCACCGCGCTCACCCAGATAACCGACACCCTCTACCTCGTCCGCGCAACGCAGGAGGCGCTTCCCGAGGACGAGCGTCCGAAGCGCAAGGGATACCAGGTATTCGACGAGATACCCTTCTGGCTGAACGGACAAGGGTTTTCCAACAAGAAGCGTCCGGCGCTCTGCCTGTTCGACCGGAAGGACGGCAGCTTCAAGCGCATAACCACCCCCCTGTTCGAGTGCGGCGACGCGAACCTCAGTCCCGACCGCTCGAAGGTGGTGTTCAGCGGAAGCGAGCTTGTCGGCGCGAAGCGTCGGCGCGGCGGTCTCTACCTCTACGATATTGCGACTGACAAGACGACCGAGCTGATAAGCCCCGATTCGATGTGGGTCGGTCGCGCGAGCTTCTTCGACGACGGCACGATATTCTTCGACTCCAACCCCTGCAAGGACAGCCACTCCAACTCGCTTATGTACCGCTACATCATAAGCGAGAACCGCTATGAGCGCATCGGTGAGGAGAACGACATAGCTTTTGCCGGCATGGTGCGTGACTCGGACGGTCTTATCTACGCATCCTACGACAACTGGAGCGTCGGCAGGATAGCCGCCATCGACCGCGACGGTCACATCGTGAAGAGCTTCGACGCCCCCTGCTCGATACAGAGCTTCGATGTGCGCGACGGCAAGATAGCCTTCACCGGCGACAGTCCGGACGGCTTGCAGGAGCTGTACACCTTCGAGGACGGCAAGGCTGTTTGCCGCAGCTCGATAAACGTCGGCTATGCCGAGAGTCACGAGATCTCGCACGCCGAGCGCCTTGTCTTCACCAACTCGGACGGCGTCGAGATAGAGGGCTGGGTCATCCGCCCGATAGGTTACGAGAAGGGCAAGAAGTACCCGGGACTGCTCGAGATACACGGCGGACCGAAGGTCGTGTACAGCGCCGCCTACGCCCACGAGATGCAGGCATACGCCGCGATGGGCTACTACGTCTTCTTCTGCAATCCGCGCGGCTCGAACGGTCGTGGCAGCGATTTTGCCGACATAACCGGCAAGCTCGGCGGCATCGACTATAACGACATCATGGAGTTCACCGACGAGGTGATAAAGCGCGAGCCGGAGCTGGACGCGAACCGCATGGGCGTGCTCGGCGGAAGCTACGGCGGCTTTATGACCAACTGGATAATCGGTCACACCGACCGCTTCAAGGCGGCGGCGAGCCAGCGTTCTATCTCCAACTACTTCACCAAGTGCCTCACTACCGACATCGGTCACTATCACAACCTCACCCAGATGGAGACCGATCCGTGGGCGGGCAGCGATGTGTTCTGGGATCACTCGCCGTTGAAGTACGCGAATAACGCCAAGACGCCGACGGTGTTCATCCACTCCGACCACGACTTCCGCTGCTGGATGAGCGAGGGTATCCAGATGTACAACGCCCTCAAGCAGAACGGCGTGGACGCGAAGATCTGCCTGTTCAAAGACGAGAACCACGAGCTGAGCCGTTCGGGAAAACCGGAAAACCGCATCTTCCGTCTCAAGGAGATGGGCGACTGGTTCAAGACGTATTTGAAGTAAGAGTATTGATAAAAGGGTCGATGGACATTCCGTCGACCCTTTATATCACATAGGAGAAAACATGATAAATAACGGAAGCATCTACATCATCACGCACGACTTTGAAAAGTGCCTCGATTTCTATAAAAAGCTGCTCGAACGTGACGTTGTGAGCCAAAACGCCACCCGATTCGCCGTATTCTCGATAGACGGTCTGGCTCTGGCGGTGATGAACGGTCACTTCGACGAGGAGCACCCCGAGCAGGTGGAGTCGCGCGGCGAGTACGACCCGCTGTACGACGACTATCACCGCATCCTCGCCGCCGAAAACTGCGGCAAAGTGGTGATAAACCTGGGCGCCGACGACCTGCGTGCGGAATACGAGCGCATAAAGTCGCTCGGCATAGGCTCGAACCTCACCGAGATACGCTATGTGAAGCAGGCTTCGCCCTATTGGTACTTTCTTCTCAAAGACCCGGACGGGAACACGATAGAGATAACCGGCGAATACGCCGAGTGAGAGCGCTCACACCGCCGCGGGTATCTTCTTTTTGAACCACCACAGGAGATACGCCGCCGACGGGATTATGCCGAGCACCCATCCGGTCGGAGCGGCGACCCATATGCCGGTCGCGCCGATGAACATCGGCAGAACCACCGACACGCCTATCTTCATCACAAGTTCGAGGATGCTTGAGATCATCGTCATCTTCACCGCGCCGAGACCGCGAAGCGTTGAGTTTACCGTCCAAATCGCGCCGAGCGCGACGAAGAATATCGCCTCGATGCGCACCATGTTCACCGCGCCCTCCAGAGCGAGTGCGTTTTCGGCGTTGTCCTCGGCGAACAGTCGGGCAAGCGGGCTTGCGAATATCAGCATCACCGCCGTGGACAGCAGCGCCAGCCCGCCGATTATCATAAGTCCCTTCTTCAGTCCGTCGCGTATGCGGTCGTACGCCTTCGCGCCGAAGTTCTGCCCCGCGTAGACCGAGAAGGAGAACGCGACATTGGAGAAGGATATTGTCGCGAGCTGCTCGACCTTGCTGCCGATGGTGTACGCC
>CAMNWZ010000037.1 GCA_946566645.1 uncultured Clostridia bacterium | reverse complement strand
CGCTGGCACACCACCGGACACGCGGACATGACGCAGCTCGAGAAGGCGGTGTACCTTGCCGACTGCATCGAGCCTACGCGCGACTATCCGGGAGTTGAAAAGCTGCGAAGACTCGCGAAAGAGGACGTAGAGGCGGCGGTTTTGGCGGCGGCGGCGCGCACGATAGCGCATCTTGCCGAGCAGAGCCGACCGATACACGAAAAGACGATAGAGATGTACAATGACCTGCTGCGAAAAACCAGAAAGGCGTAGATGAAATGGGCAAGAAGACAAAGCTCACCTCCGGCTCGGGCAAGCACTCCGCCGGCCGCAGAGTGAGCGAGACAAGGGATACAAGACCCGCGAAGACGGCGCGACCCACGGCGCGGCCTAAACCGAGCGCGGGCAACTTCTGGGAGCGGCTGTCTCCCGCAAAACGCGCGCTGATAGTGCTCGCGAGCGTTATACTGCTCGCGGCGGTGCTTCTGTTGCTGCTTTGGAGCTGCATCGGCTCGTCGATAAAGCCGCCGGATATAACCGATGTGCCGAACAAGGGGGACGTGACCGCCGCGCCTCCGGGAGTTTCGAGCGACCCGAACGACCCGAACGGCGGACATCAGGGAGGAACGAGCGTCGCCGGGCGCAAGGACGGCTTCTACACGATACTTCTCATGGGTCAGAATCAGGGGCTGACCGACGTCATGATGGTCGCGGGACTCGACACGGTGAACCACACCATCGAGGTAGTGAGCATCCCGCGCGACACCTATTCGAACGACGTCGTAAGCCCTCACAGGATAAACGGCGCGTACAATGGGGGCGGAATAGATAAAGTTTACGAGGCGGTCGAGGGACTTATCGGCTTCAAGCCGGACAAGTATATGCTCATCGACTACGACGGATTTGTAGAGCTGGTGGACACCATCGGCGGCGTAGATTTCGATGTGCCCAGGGATATGAAGCATGTCGACGACGACGGTCAGGTGGATATAAATCTGAAGAAGGGCTACCAGCATCTCAACGGCAAGCAGGCGCTTGGACTTGTCCGCTACCGCAAGGGCTACGCAGACCAAGACCTCGGACGCATACGCACGGCGCAGAAGTTCCTCGTCGCGGCGGCGCAGAAGGCGGTGGAGACCATCTCGTTTGACAAGATAGACGACTACGCGAATATCGTCGTCGACTATGTCAAGACCGACCTCACGGCGGGAGAGATGATATGGTTCATGCAGCAGGCGACGAAGGTGGACATGGAAAACGACCTGAATATGCACGCGCCGGCGGCACTCAAGGAGCTGGACACTCCGAACATCAAGGGCGCGTCGCTTGTCTGCCTCCGCGCGGACAAGTGGCTGCAGCTGATAAACAGCACGGTAAATCCGTACACCGAGTATATAACCTTCGACGACGTGGATATCTACAATCCGAGCTATACACCTACCGGAAGCTATGTGCCGGAGGGCGAGGAGGACGAGGCGAGCAAGCCGGCTCAGGGCACGACGACCATCGAGGCGACGGCAAAGCCTGCCGCCAAGCCGACCGCCAAACCTGCGGCGAAGCCGGCGTCGACCCCGAAGCCGTCGACGAGCACACCCAAGCCGACATCCACTCCGAGGTCCGACCCGACGCCCAAGCCGACGAGCGAGCCGGACGACCCGACCGACGAGCCTTCCGAGACCGAAGAACCTCGTGAGAGCGAGCAGCCGTCCGAAACCGACGAGCCGACGGTGGCGGTCACCGAGGAGCCGACGGCGGAACCGACCGACGAACCGACGGTGGCTGTGACCGAGGAGCCGACAGCCGAGCCTTCGGAGGAGCCGTTCGTTCCGGCTACGCACGAATAATCGAAACTTTTTTGCGGCATATCGCCGAGAAAGGACGCTAAATGATAAATTCTCTTGAACTGGCAAAGCGCGCGGCGAAGATACTGGACAGCCGCAAGGCAAACGACGTGAAGGTGCTCAAGATAGAGGAGCTGACCGTCATCGCGGACTACTTCGTCATCGCGACCGGTGGCTCGACCACCCACGTCCGCTCGCTTGCCGACGAACTCGAGTTCAAGCTGAAGAATGACGAGACCGACCCGATAGCCCCGCTCAGCACCGAGGGATACGACTCGTCGAGCTGGGTGCTTCTCGACTACGGCTCGGTGGTCGTGCATGTCTTCCTGGAGGACGCGCGCGGATTCTACGCGCTTGAGCGGCTGTGGGGCGACGCTCCGCAGATCGAGCTTGATTTTGAGAACGGACAGAACTGAGTTATAAAAACTTTTTTGGGGAAGTGACTTAGAAGATGAAGTACGATTTCACGGCTATCGAGAAGAAGTGGCAGGAGCGCTGGGAGCAGACCGACGCGTTCCGCACCGAGGGGGTGGACTCGAAGAAGCCCAAGTACTACGCGCTCATCGAGTTCCCGTATCCGTCGGGACAGGGACTGCACGTCGGACATCCGCGTCCCTACACCGCGATGGACATTGTCGCGCGCAAACGCCGCCGCGAGGGCTACAACGTACTCTTCCCGATGGGATTCGACGCGTTCGGACTGCCCACCGAGAACTACGCGATTAAGAACCACATACATCCGGCAAAGGTGACGGCGGACAACATAAAGCGATTTGAGCAGCAGCTCAAGACGCTCGGATACAGCTTCGACTGGTCGCGCGAGGTGAACACCACCGACCCGCTCTACTACAAGTGGACGCAGTGGATATTCCTCCAGCTCTTTAAGCACGGACTGGCATACAAGACAAAGATGCCGGTGAACTGGTGCACCAGCTGCAAGTGCGTGCTCGCAAACGAGGAGGTCGTCGACGGCGTGTGCGAGCGCTGCGGCGCGCCGGTCGTCCGCAAGGAAAAGAGCCAGTGGATGCTCAAGATAACCGACTATGCTCAGAAGCTGCTCGACGGTCTTGACGAGGTGGACTATCCCGACCGCGTCAAGGCTCAGCAGCGCAACTGGATAGGCCGCTCGACCGGCGCGGAGGTAGATTTCGGCACGACCGCCGGCGACAAGCTCACCATCTACACCACCCGTCCGGATACCCTCTACGGCGTGACCTACATGGTCGTTTCCCCCGAGCATCCGCTCATCGAGAAGTGGGCGGACAGGATAACCAACCTCGACGCGGTGCGCGAGTATCAGGCTGCCGCCGCGCGCAAGAGCGACTTCGAGCGCAGCGAGCTTGCGAAGGACAAGACCGGCGTATGCCTCGAGGGAGTGCGCGCGATAAATCCGGTAAACGACACCGAGATACCGATTTTCGTCTCCGACTACGTCCTCATGAGCTACGGCACCGGCGCGATAATGGCGGTTCCGGGACACGACACCCGCGACTGGGACTTCGCCAAGGCGTTTGATCTGCCGATAATCGAGGTCGTGGGCGGCGGAAACGTGCAGGAGGCTGCGTTCACCGACGTCGAGACAGGCACACTTGTCAACTCGGGCATTCTCAACGGACTCGAGGTCGCCGACGCGAAGAAGAAGATAATCGAGTTCCTAGAGGAGAAGGGCGTCGGTCACGCGACGGTCAACTACAAGCTGCGCGACTGGGTGTTCAGCCGCCAGCGCTACTGGGGCGAGCCGATACCGATAATCAACTGCCCGCACTGCGGTCATGTGCCGCTTGACGAGAGCCAGCTTCCGCTGCTGCTGCCCGAGGTGGAGAGCTACGAGCCGACCGATTCGGGCGAAAGCCCGCTCGCCGCTATGCGCGACTGGGTGGAGGTAACATGCCCGATATGCGGCGCAAAGGCGGAGCGTGAGACGGACACCATGCCGCAGTGGGCGGGTTCGAGCTGGTACTTCCTTCGCTACATGGATCCGCACTTCGACGGCGGCATAGCGTCGAAGGAGGCGCTCGACTACTGGGGTCAGGTCGACTGGTACAACGGCGGCATGGAGCACACCACGCTCCACCTGCTGTACAGCCGCTTCTGGAATCAGTTCCTGCACGACATAGGAGTTCTTCCGCACGCCGAGCCGTACAAGAAGCGCACCAGCCACGGTATGATACTCAAGGACGGCGAGAAGATGTCCAAGTCGCGCGGAAACGTCGTCAATCCGGACGACACCATCCGTCAGTACGGAGCGGACACGCTGCGACTGTACATCATGTTCATCGGCGACTTCGAGAAGGCTGCGAGCTGGTCGGACGAGGCGGTCAAGGGCTGCAAGCGCTTCCTCGACCGTGTGTGGAACCTAGCCGAGCGCGCCGTCGACGGCGACGAGATACGCGAGAAGTTCGAGGCGAGCTTCCATCGCACGATAAAGAAGGTCACAAGTGACATCGAGGACCTCAAGTTCAACACCGCCATAGCCGCGATGATGACGCTTGTCAACGAGATATACGACAGCGGAGCGACCAAGGGCGAGGTGAAGGTGATACTCAGCCTGCTCAATCCGTTCGCGCCGCACATCACCGAGGAACTGTGGGAGCAGCTTGGCGGAAAGGGCATGCTGTCCCTTGCCGACTGGCCGTCCTACGACGAGGCGAAGTGTGCAGCCACCCACGCGACCTTCGCGGTGCAGGTGAACGGAAAGCTCCGCTCGACGGTCGAGCTTGCCGCCGCCGCTTCGGACGAGGAGATAGTCGCCGCCGCGCTCGCCGACGAGAAGGTGAAGAAGTACACCGAGGGGCTGAACCTAGTCAAGACCATCGTAGTCAAGGGCAAGCTGGTGAATCTCATCGTCAAGTGATTGACAAAACAGGGGTTTGAAAAACACTTGACAAGACGATTTGTTTGCGGTATAATCAAGTACGAACAATCGAGTTTTATCGAGTTCAATCCGTACCCGGGGGGAGGGATAATCAATGTCGGAGATCCATGTCAAGGAAAACGAGTCTCTTGACAACGCGCTGAAGCGCTTTAAGCGCAGCTGCGCGAAGGCCGGCGTACTCGCCGAGGTGCGTAAGCGTGAGCACTACGAGAGCCCGAGCGTAAAGCGCCGCAAGAAGAGCGAGGCTGCTCGCAAGAATAAGCGTAAGTTCCGCTAAACGGCAAAAATGAAACGAGACGGTTTTACCGTCTCGTTTTTATTTTGCGTTTTTATCGCCGAGGTGGTTTGCGGGGATGCGCCCGCCGCCTACTTCTTGTGCTTGTCGCGGTATTCGCCGGGGGTCTCGCCGCAGTGACGCTTGAACACCTTCGCGAAGTAGCCTCGGTCGGAGAAACCGCAGCGTGCCGCAATGTCGTCGAGCGATATTCCGGTGTTCTCAAGAAGCTCCTGCGCCGCCTTCACCCGCACGTTCGACAGATATTCGCCGACCGAGCAGCCGTGCGCCGCGCGGAAAGCTCCGGTCAGCGTCGCGCGCGAGCAGTAAAGCGTCTCGCAGAGCAGCTCGAGCGTTATCTTGCCCGAATAGTTTTCGTCGAGGAATTCACGCGCCTGGGTCGCGAGGTCACGCTCTCCGCTGCGAAGCTGGTTTGTCAGAGTGATATATTCGGCGCAGACCTGCATTATAGCGATGCAGCTGCGTATCTGGTCCGCGCTTCGCATAGGCAGCATATCCAGCAGCTCTTTCTGCTTTTTCGGGTCGGGTACGACCTTGCGTATCGCGTCCCGCGCGTGGTCGAGATTTGCCACCGTCGGGTCGAGCGTCTGACCCATCATCATATAGCCGGACAGTATGCCGAAGGTGTATATCGGCACGACCGCCTCGTTCAGCCCCGCGTGGCAGCAGTAGACGCACGCCTCGCCGGTCTCCTTGACCTGTTTGAACGCGGCGTAGTCGCACTCCTTGCAGCGGCTGAAATCATCCTTGTCCGCGCGGATAAGGCGGCAGTACGGCTGCGGCTCCTTGGGATATGCGTATATCTCCTTGAAATCTATGTCGTGCACGGTTATGCGGAAACCGGATAGGTTGTACAGCTCGCGCATGACGTCTATGAGCTCAAGCGCCATCCTACCACCTCCTAAAGCCCCATTCGTTTGTAGCTATTGTACCACAGTTCGAGGCAAAAGGGAAGGGGTTTATATCAATAATGACGAAAGTTCTTGGTGCGACCCGACAACGTCCGGATAGCAGACGAATGCCTCGCGAAAGCCCGCGCGCCGCGCCGCGTCCAGCTTTCGCACCATCGAGCGCGAGTCGTCGAACAGGGCGAAGCGGCTCTTGCCGTCTGCCGAGCGATAGGTGAAGTAGTTTGCGGTCAGCTCGTGCGAGTAGTAGGGTATCGCCTTCTCACGGCGCATTATCTCGTCCAGCTCGGCGGGGGACAGCCGGTCGGAGCCGTCGGCGCGCGGGGAGGGCATCTCGAAGTCGATGCACACCGGCTCGAACACCAGGGCGACGCGGCTCGCGCCGTACTTAAACACCGCGCTTCGGTAGAAATCGCCGCACGCGCCGTCGGTCACTGATGAGCTTATCAGCAGACTCGCGCCCGGCGCGGAGGACGCGTAGGCTTCGGGAAGGTAGAAGTCCATGCCGAGCGAGCGGAAGTATATCGCCGACTCGTAGGCGAACCGCGCGGTGGATGGGGTGGGCGGACGCTCAAAGTCGCAGAGCACTCCCGAGAACGCGCGCGCGTCGCATTCCCGCTTCAGCTCGCGCATAAGCTCGGGGGAGTAGGGCGTGTTCTCGTCAATGCCGCTGTCGCTGACGCCGAGCAGTCCGCCGGTGATGTTCACCCCGAGCGCGCCGCGATAGAGCCGCCCGTCCTTTCCGACACTGTACGCGAGGTGGCAGAGCGGAAAGCTCAGATCCTTTGCGGCAAGCGCGTCGGCAGGGTTCGTGCAGATGGTTATGGCAAAGCCGCTTTTGTCCATGCTAAGCATCCTTTCCCAAATTTTGCAAAAAGTATTTGAGCTTTTCGCGTTTGTCTGTTATACTATATGTGTACGAGTATATGCTTCGCGAAAGTGGGGTTATGTCGGTGTTTTCAAAGCTCATACCCGAAGCCGAGTTTCACAGCGTCTGCGACATATCGGCGGACGTGCTGCGTGAGATGGGCGTAAAGGCGGTCGCGCTGGACAACGACAACACACTCGCGAAATACTCGGAGGGCGCGCCTTCGCCGGAGGTAAAGGCTTGGATGGACGGCATCAGGGCGGCGGGCATCGGCGCTGTGATAGTGTCGAACACGCACCACCCCGCGCGGCTCGGTCGGATAGCGGACGAGCTCGGAATAGCGTGGCACGACCGCTGCGCGAAGCCGTCGACGAAGGGCTTCCGTTGGGCTTTCGAGACGCTGGGAGTGCAGCCAAGGGAGCTTCTGTCGATAGGCGACCAAGTTTTCACCGACGTGCTCGGTGCGCATCGCGCGGGCGCGAAGGCTGCGATAGTTTATCCGCGCGGCATGAGTGAGAATTTTCTCTTTCGCGTGCGGCGATTCTTTGAACTCCCATTCATCGCGGCGTGCGGAAGAAGAAAGAGGCGTAAAAATGGCTGAAAACCTTGCAAAATTCGGAGCGGCGGGCAATTCGGAGAGTTTCGCCGCCGTGTCCAAAAGCTCGCTCGACGCGCCCAAATGGCTTGACGAGGTCATGGGCGTGGACGCATACGAGTATCAGTGCGGCAACGGCGTCCGAATAAGCACCGAGACCGCGAAGAAGCTGGGCGAGAACGCCCGCGAGCACGGGATACTGCTGTCGCTGCACTCGCCGTACTATATCAGCCTGACAAATCTCGCGAACATGGACAAGAACATCGGCTATGTGCTCCAGTCCTGCGCGGCGGCGAAGGCTATGGGCGCCGACCGCATTGTCATACACTCGGGCAGCACCACCGGTCGGCCGCGCGAGGAGGCGCTCGCCGACGCGAAGACGACCCTTCTCGAGTGCATAAAGGCAGCCGACGCGGAGGGGTACGGCGACATAGCGCTCTGTCCCGAGACGATGGGCAAGATAAACCAGCTCGGCGACTTCGACGAAGTGATGGAGCTGTGTAAGCTGGACGAGCGGCTGCTGCCCTGCGTCGATTTCGGACATCTCTACGCGCGGACGAAGGGGGAACTTGAGGGCTACGACGCGATGGCAGCGCTGCTCGACCGCATGGCCGGCGCGATAGGCCGCGCGCGCACCGAAAACTTCCACTCGCACTTCTCGCAGATCGAGTATTCTAGCGGAGGGGAGAAGCGGCATCTGGTGTTCGGAAACGGCAGCTTCGGACCGGACTTCCGACCGCTTGCGAGGGTCATCGCCGAACGAGGACTGCACCCGAGATTCATCTGCGAGTCGGCGGGGACACAGGCGGAGGACGCAGCGGCGATGAAGAAGATGTACATGGAGGAGCTTGAACGCGTGAAGTGAATTCGCGCTTTGAAATAATTTTTTGGGAGGAATTACCAATGTCAAATGTTGAAAAGATCCGTGCTAAGCTCGGCTCGATCGGAACGGACGCGCTGCTTGTCACGTCCGGCGTGAACCTCCAGTATGTGACCGGACTCGGCTCTATGGAGGGCGCGGCGCTCATCACGAAGGAGGGCGCCTACTTCTTTACCGACGGCCGCTACATCGAGGTCGCCGAGCGGGACATCGAGAAGGGATATCAGGTGTCGATAATCGACCGCATGCGCCGCTATCCCGAGGCTATCGGTGAGGTGATGCGAAAGGTCGGCGCGCAGAGCCTCGCGTTCGAGGATCAGTACATGACCGTCGCGAGCTTCGAGAATTGGAAGGAGAAGCTCGGTTTCGAGATGAAGCCGGCGGGAAACATAATCGGTGAGCTTCGCGCCTCCAAGAGCGAGGAGGAGATAGCCACCATGATAAAGGCGCAGCGCATCGCAGAGAAGGCGCTCGACGACATGCTCGGCATCATCAAGCCGGGCATCGCCGAGGTGGAGATAGCCGCCGAGATAGGCTACCGCATGCGCAAGTACGGCGCTGCGGGCGAGAGCTTCAACACCATCGCGGTGAGCGGTCCGAACTCGTCGCTGCCGCACGGCGTTCCGGGCGAGCGCAAGGTGCAGGACGGCGACTTTGTGACGATGGACTTCGGCTGCAAGTATCACGGCTACTGCTCGGACATGACCCGCACCGTCGCGGTCGGACACGTCACCGACGAGATGAAGAAGGTCTACGAGACGGTGCTCGCGGCGCAGCTCGCGGGTATCGCGGTCAGCAAGGCGGGCGTTCCGGGTGAGGTGATAGACTCCGCCGCGCGCAAGGTGATAACCGACGCGGGCTACGGCGAGTATTTCGGTCACAGCTACGGACACAGCCTCGGTCTTGAGATACACGAGGCGCCGAATGCGGCTCAGGGTGTGAAGACCCCGATGCCGGAGGGCGCGGTCGTGTCGGCTGAGCCGGGCATCTACCTGCCGGGCAAGTTCGGCGTGCGCATTGAGGACGTGGTCGTCATGCGGGGGGACGGCGCGGAGGTCATAACCAAGGCGCCCAAGCAGCTCATCATTCTGTAAATTTGCGGAAAAGTATTGCAAATTTTCCGCGGATAGTGTAGAATAGAACGGCTTAGATTAGTTTGTGGAGGTTTAATATATGATTTCTGCCGGAGATTTCAAAAACGGAGTTACTTTCGAGCTGGACGGACAGGTCATGCAGGTCATCGAATTCCAGCACGTCAAGCCGGGCAAGGGCGCGGCGTTCGTGCGCACCAAGTTCCGCAACGTCATAAACGGCGGCGTTGTCGAGCGCAGCTTCAGCCCGACCGAGCGCTTCCCGACCGCGTTCATCGAGCGCAAGGACATGGAGTATCTGTACAGCGAGGACGACCTCTGCTACTTCATGGACCTCGAGACCTACGACCAGATCCCGATAAGCAAGGATCAGATGGACGACAACTTCAAGTTTGTCAAGGAGAACGAGCAGGTCAAGATACTCAGCTACAAGGGCAACATCTTCGGCATCGAGCCGCCGACGTTCGTCGTGCTCGAGATAACCGACTGCGAGCCGGGCGTTCGCGGCGACACCGCCACCAACGTGATGAAGCTCGCCACCCTCGAGACCGGCGCGCAGATAAAGGTGCCGCTGTTCTGCAACGTGGGCGAGAAGATCCGCATAGATACCCGCACCGGCGAGTATCTCGAGCGTGCCAAGTAAGACTGGAGAAAAACATGG
This sequence comes from uncultured Clostridia bacterium, assembly GCA_946566645.1. Classification (GTDB taxonomy): domain Bacteria; phylum Bacillota; class Clostridia; order Oscillospirales; family JAAYOS01; genus CANRIN01. Next base: position 3,611 of record CAMNWZ010000037.1, on the reverse strand, counting down.
AGCTTAAAAAGCAGATTTCCTACGTTCGCGGGCTTGTCGAAGGACTCGGTCTGGACGACTCGAACCCCGAGCGCAAGGTTGTCGCGGCGCTTGTCGATGTCATCGGCGCGCTCGAGGCGAAGGTCGAGGAGCTTGAGGAGCGCCTCACGAACACCGAGGACACCGTGGAGATGATGGACGAGTCGCTCGACGACGTGTTCGACATCCTCGCGGGCGACGATGAGGACGACGAGCACGAGTGCGGCTGTGGTGGACATGGTCACGGCGACGGACATGGTTGCGGACATCACCACGACGGCGAGCATGAGTGCGGCTGCGGCGGTCACGGACACGGCGAAGGCTGCGGACATCACCACGACGACGGCGAGGAGCACGAGTGCTGCTGCGGTCATCATCACGACGATGACGACGAGGATCTCGGACTGGTGCTCAATTGTCCGGTCTGCGGCGAGAAAATCGAGATAACCGACGAGATGTGGCACTCGCACGTCTTCAAATGCCCGCACTGCGGCGACAAGCTCGAACTCGACTTCGGCGACGGGGGCGAGGAAGAACACGACCACGAGTAAGAGTAAAACAAAAAACGAGGGGCGTTTTCCGCTCCTCGTTTTGTTTTGCACATTTTACAGCGCTATCTCCGCCGAACGGGGTCGGACTGTTCCGGCGAGTACCGCAGCAGCGCTATGACAATCAGCGCCGCGCCGCACGCCATCAGGAAGGTCGCGAGTCCCAGGCGAAGCCGGTAGTAGCCGGTGATATACGCGTCGTAGCATATCATGCTCGCCGCCTGCACCAGCGTGGGTATCACGAAGCTCATCAGCCCTCCCGCCGCGCAGACAACGCTCAGTATCTCGGCGAGGTAGAAGTAGCGCTCGTGCATCGACGGCAGCAGGAAGGGTATGCCGACCGCCATCGCGAGCGCCATCAGCAGGATGCCGCGGTCGTCGAGCGACTTTCGACGGTTCCATGCGACAAGCAGCAACGCCGCGAGGTACACGAACGCGAGCACTATCATGAACGCCGACGCGCCGGAGGTGTCCTCCATCTGTTTGAACACCGTGCCGAGCGTAGGCGCGTTCAGCGTTATGTGCGACGAATACTCGCCGGTCTGGTGCGCGTAGATGAGCAGCGCGTCGAGCGGCGGGCGTCCGGCTATCACCGCGGGAAGGACGAGCAGCGCGTAGAAGGCGGGAAAGAGCGGGACGTGACGCCATTTTATGTCGCCGCGCATGAGCAGTACGGCGAATATCGGCAGGATGAATATCGCCTGCAATTTGAACGCGAAGCTGAGCGCGCCCATCAGCACCGCGAGCACCGGACGGTGTTTCAGTCCGTAGTAGAGCGCGGCGAGGGCGAAGGTCGCGTAGATGCTGTCGCACTGTGCCCACCACGAGCTGTTGAGGAACACCGTCGGCAGGCAGAGCACAACGAGAAAGCTCGCAAGCGGAGCCTTGTCGCTTTCGGTTATTGTCGTCGTCAGCCGCATGGCGTAGAACGCGAGCAGCACGTCGCACACGACCGACATGAGCTTTATCATGTGCAGGTCGTCGAACGGAAGGTAGCTTATCAGCGCGAGAAGATAGAGATAGGGCAGGTTGTAGTCGCCTATCGGTTCGCCGATCGCCCTGAGACCGCCGTTTTCGCGGAAGAACTCCGCCCAGTGCTGCAAAAACGAGTTGTAGTCACCCGAGCGCGCGTCGATGTAGCACATGCGGACGGCAAACGCTCCGAGCACGACCGCTATCGCTATCGCGAGCCGTCGGCGGCTTGAGAGCAGTCCGTCGCGGGTGAGAAGCCACAGCCCGAGGAACATCGCCGCGCCGAACAGCGTGTAGACGGCGAAGTTATAGCTTGCCTTGTAGCTTCCGAGCGAGAAGACAAGAACGAACGCAGCGCTTGCGATACCGCTCGCCGCAAGCGCTGCGCGTTTGGATACCTGCTCCATTACTTCTCGGTCTGGAAGAACTCGATCGACTCGCCGTCCGGTCCGATGACGAACGCGTTTGTCATCCAGTCATGCTCGGCGGGAGCGCTCTTGACCTTTGCGCCGGCAGCGACCGCGCGGTCGAAATCGGCCTTGCAGTTGTCGGTGTGCAGCGCGATGTGCGCCCACGGCGAGTTTGCGTCCTCGACCGTGTCGTGGGGGATAAGCTCGACCACCGCGCCGGGCGCAAGCTCGACCATGTATATCTTGTGGTCGTCCGGACCGAAGGACATGGTCACCTTGCCGCCGAAGCCCTCCTCGTAGAACTTGAGGCTGCGCGCGGAATCCTTGACGTACAGACCGATGTGATGAAATCCCTTGAACATTCTCAAAACCTCCGTTTTTTGTAGGGTTACGCAGTACAGCTACATTATACACGAACAGGAAGAAATAGACAATAACCAGTTTTGCAAAAAAGTCTTTCACATAGCGTCGGAATGTGTTATAATACAGTGTATATATTTTGGGACAATGATTAATGACTGTTTTCGGAGGCTGAGATGAAGAATGCTCGCGGCGAATTCGACGCCGAATCGGAGGATCTCGTAGAGGGTCGAAACCCGGTTCTGGAGGCTCTCGAAGCCGGAAAAATGATAGACAAGCTGTACATAGCGCGCGAGCCGGACAGCGCGCTTCGACGTATCGCCGCCGTCGCCCGCGAGCACGGTGCCGCGGTTGTCGAAGTGGACAGGCGAAAGTTGGACGCGATGAGCCGCACGCGCAACCATCAGGGCGTGATAGGTCGCATGCCGGCGCGTGAGTATGCCGAGCTTGACGACGTGCTCGAGAAGTGCGCGGCGCGGTCGGACGGGCTGAAGCCGCTTATCGTGGTATGCGACGGCGTGACCGACCCGCAGAACCTCGGCGCGATAATCCGCTCGGCGGAGGCTGCCGGTGCGGACGCGGTGATAACCCGCGAGCGCCGCGCGGCGGGACTTACGGCGATGGTCGCAAAGGCGAGCGCCGGCGCGCTTGAGCACATCCCGGTGGCGCGGGTGGCGAACATCGCATCGCTGGTGGAGCGGCTGAAGAAGGAAGGATTTTGGATATTCGGCACGGCGGGCGAGGGCACAACTTCGCTCTACGACACCGATTTCGACTGCCCGGCGGCGATAGTCGTCGGAGCGGAGGGGGACGGCGTGAGCAGACTGGTGCTCGAGCGCTGCGACTACACCGTGTCGATACCGATGCTCGGGCAGATGAGCTCGCTCAACGCGTCGGCTGCCGCTGCGGTGGTGCTGTTCGAGGCTGTACGTCAGCGCACAAAAAAGGGATAAGAGAGAAACACGATTTTCGTTTAAGGCTGGTGAGAAGATGGACGAGGAGAACCGCAAGAACGCCGAACATCCGGAGGAGAACGACGCAAAAACAGAGAATAAAGACCTGTCAAGCACCGCCGAGCTGCTGTCCAGCATCGACGACGCGGTTGCGGAGTACAGCTTTTCGATAGACGACATACTCGCCGAGTACGGCATAAAGCGCGAGGAGGAGCCGGAGCCGGAAGCTCCGTCCGAGCCGAGCGCTGCCGCCGTCGAGGACGGGACAAAGAAGGATGATGACGACGAGGTGGACGAGCTGACCGAACGGCTCGGACGCGTCGCCCACGAGGTGCGCTCGGAGCAGGAGG
>CAMNWZ010000036.1 GCA_946566645.1 uncultured Clostridia bacterium | reverse complement strand
TCAAGGGTTCGCAGTTCAAGCAGCCGCTGCTCGAGTTCTCGGGCGCGTGCGCGGGATGCGTCGAGCCGGCTTACGCCAAGCTCGTCACCCAGCTGTTCGGCGACCGCATGATGATAGCAAACGCCACCGGCTGCTCGTCCATTTGGGGCGGCAGCGCGCCGGCTACTCCGTACACCGTCAACAAGGACGGTCACGGCCCGGCTTGGTCGAACTCGCTGTTCGAGGACAACGCCGAGTACGGCTACGGAATGTTCCTCGCCACCCAGGCTCGCCGCGAGAAGCTCGCAAAGACCGTTGCGAAGCTGCTTGAGAGCGACAACGCGGCTGCCAAGGCTGCGGCGCAGGAGTGGCTGGACAACATGGAGGACGCCGAGGGCTCGAAGGCGGCTTCCGCAAAGCTCATCGCCGCGTGCGAGGCTTGCGGCTGCGACACCGCCAAGGAGATACTCGCGGAGAGGGACATCCTCGTCAAGAAGTCCATCTGGATCTTCGGCGGCGACGGATGGGCATACGACATCGGCTTCGGCGGACTTGACCACGTCATCGCCTCCGGTCAGGACGTGAACATCTTCGTCTTCGACACCGAGGTGTACTCCAACACCGGCGGTCAGGCTTCCAAGGCTTCGCAGATCGGTCAGGTCGCGCAGTTCGCGGCTTCGGGCAAGGTTCAGGCGAAGAAGAGCCTCAGCGAGATAGCGATGAGCTACGGCAACGTCTACGTCGCGCAGGTCTCGATGGGCGCGAACGCCGCTCAGACCGTCAAGGCTATCGCCGAGGCGGAGAGCTATCACGGCCCGTCGCTTGTCATCGGCTACGCTCCGTGCATCAACCACGGTCTGAAGGGCGGCATGGGTCGCGCGATGGAGGAGTCGAAGAACGCCGTCGAGGCGGGCTACTGGCACTGCTTCCGCTATGACCCGCGCAAGATAGGCACCGAGGAGGGCGCCTTCACGCTGGACAGCAAGGCTCCGACCGGCAGCTACAAGGACTTCATCAAGGGCGAGGTCCGCTACTCGAGCCTCGAGCGCTCCTTCCCGGAGCGTGCGGCGACCCTGTTCGACAAGGCGGAGCAGTCCGCCGCGGATCGCTACGCGAAGCTCGTCAAGCTCCAGGAGCTGTACAAGAAGTAAGATATCGACATACAGACGGCGTGTGGGGAGACCCATGCGCCGTCTTTTTATAAACTTTTAACCAAATCGGTATTGTATTCTCGCCGTTTGGGTTGTATAATAGATGCACAAGGGCTTTATGCCGACAAATAGGAGGTACACGATTATGAAGTTTTTCGGAAAAGTCATGCTGTTCGGCGCGGGCGCCGCGCTTGGATACTATCTGTCGCAGAACAGGGTGGAGGTCGAGACCAACGTCGAGCAGCTCGTCGACAAGGTCAAGTCGAAGGTGAACGAGGCCATGGGCAAGACCTGCGGCTGCACGGAGGAGAGCTGCGAGTGCGGCGACGACTGCTGCTGCGGCGAGGATAACGAGAATACGTCCGAGGACTTCGCGGGCTGAGGAGAAGCTATGAAGAAGATAATGCTTAATCCGGCGAAGGCGAGCCACACCGGACTGAAGGTGTTTGCGGCTTTCTGCGGAGGTCTGGCGCTCGGACTGCTCCTGTCGCCGATAAAGAACGGCATCGGCTGCAACAGCGGCAATCTCACCAACCACTATCACTACGACGACCTGCCGACCGACTGCGGCTGCTGCGACGGCGAGTGCGAGTGCGGTGAGGGCTGCGATTGCGGCAAGGAGGAGGACGCGTAAGCGTTCTGCCGAATTTATGGACAAAAAGAGAGCGAGAATTGTCAAGCTCGTGTTTCTGCTGCTCGGCGTGGTGATCGGACTGCTTCTGTCGCCGCGCAAGATGGAGTGGAAGTTTGGCACGAACGACCACATCCACGGTCCGACGATGGTCGGAACGGCGTCGGCTCGCGCAAAGGCGGGCACCGCCGGCGGATTTGTAGTCAAACGCAAAGCCGAATAAAATCATGCGCAGAGGAGGGCGAAAGCTCTCCTTTGTCTATTTTGCGGATTGCGAAGCGGAGCTTTTTGTTGTAAAATGGATGAGCAATCGACAAATTATATTGTGAGGTGCCGCAAATGAGCGTCTTTCGAGCATACACCGAGCGACGGGAGGGTTTCGATCTCGAAGCCCGGGCGCTGCGCCGTGACCTTTCGGACGCGCTGTCCGTCGAGATCCCGCAGATACGCATCTTCTACCGCTACGACCTTGAGGGCATAGACAGCGCCACATACGAGGCCGCGAAGGCGGGAGTCATCGCGCGTGCGCAGACCGACATCTGCCACGACGAGAAGCTGCCCGACATGGCGGGTGAGCACACGGTGATAGCCGTCGAGCCGCTGCCCGGACAGTACGACCAGCGCGCGGACAGCTGTGCCCAGTGCATCCAGATGATGACCAAGGGAGAGCGTCCGACCTGCGCCGCGGCGACGGTGTATCTGTTCGACGGAACGCTTGCGCCCGAGCTGCTCGAGCGCATCAAGTCGTACATAATCAACCCGGTCGAGTGCCGCGAAGCGTCGATGGACAAGCCGTCCACCCTCGCGCGCGAGTTCGACATACCCACGACGGTGCGGACGCTGGACGGATTCCGCGAAAGCGACGATAAGGCGCTCGCGAAGCTGCTCGACGAGCTCGGGCTTGCGATGGATCTGGAGGACCTGAAGTTCTTCCGCGACTACTTCCGCGAGGAGCGCCGTGACCCGACGATAACCGAGCTGCGCGTAGTCGACACCTACTGGTCGGATCACTGCCGTCACACCACCTTCAACACCAAGCTGGAGGACGTGACGATAGACGACGACCGCGTGAAGGCGGCGTTTGAGCAGTACCTCGCCGAGCGCATCGAGGCTCGCGGCGACGCGGCAAAGACTCGTCCGGTGACGCTTATGGACGTCGCGACGGCTGCGGCAAAGGTGCTGAAAAAGCGCGGGATGCTCACAAATCTGGACGAATCCGAGGAGATAAATGCCTGCTCCATCAAGATAAAGGCGAAGATAGACGGCGAGGAGCAGGACTGGATACTGATGTTCAAGAACGAGACGCACAACCATCCGACCGAGATAGAGCCGTTCGGCGGCGCCGCGACCTGCCTCGGCGGAGCGATACGCGACCCGCTCAGCGGTCGAAGCTATGTCTATCAGGCTATGCGCGTGACCGGCGCGGGCGACCCGACCGTCCCGCTTTCGGAGACTCTGCCCGGCAAGCTGCCGCAGCGCAAGCTCACCACCACCGCGGCGCACGGCTATTCGTCCTACGGCAACCAGATAGGACTCGCGACCGGGCTGGTCGACGAGCTGTACCACCCGGGATATGTCGCAAAGCGTCTCGAGATAGGCGCGGTAGTGGGCGCTGCGCCCGCCGAGAACATTCGGCGCGAGCGTCCGGCTGCGGGGGATGTGGTCATCCTGCTCGGCGGTCGCACCGGACGCGACGGAATAGGCGGCGCCACCGGCTCGTCCAAGTCGCACACCACAAAGTCGCTCGAGACCTGCGCCGCCGAGGTGCAGAAGGGCAATCCGCCGGAGGAGCGCAAGCTACAGCGCCTGTTCCGCAACAAAGAGGCGGCGAACCTGATAAAGCGCTGCAACGACTTCGGCGCGGGCGGCGTGTCGGTCGCCATCGGCGAGCTTGCCGACGGGCTTGTGATCGACCTCGACCGCGTGCCGCGCAAGTACGAGGGTCTCGACGGCACCGAGCTTGCGATAAGCGAGTCGCAGGAGCGCATGGCTGTGGTCGTTGCACCGCAGGACGTCGACCGCTTCCGCGAGCTTGCGGCGGGGGAGAACCTTGAGAGCACGGTCGTCGCGGAGATAACCGCCGAGCCGCGGCTTCGCATGAACTGGTGCGGAAACACCATCGTGGACATCAGCCGCGCGTTCCTCGACACCAACGGCGCGCCCAAATCGTCGACGGCGCACATCGTAAAGCAGAGCGCCGCGCCGAAGTGCGAGCGCGGGCTTCGTACGCTCATCGGAAGCCTGTCCGCCGCGTCAAAGCGCGGTCTTGTCGAGCGATTCGACTCGACGATAGGCGCGGGTTCGGTGCTCATGCCCTACGGCGGCGCGACCCAGCGTACGCCTTCGCAGGTGATGGCGGCGCTGCTGCCGGCCGCGGGAGCGTCCACCTGCTCGGTGATGAGCTACGGCTTTGACCCGTACCTCAGCGAAGCCGATCAGTTTGGGGGAGCGCAGGCGGCGGTCGTGTCGTCGGTGGCAAAGCTGGTTGCCGCCGGATGCGACGCGCGCGACGCGTACCTCACCTTCCAGGAGTATTTCGAGCGCCTCGGAAGTGTGCCCGAGCGCTGGGGCAAGCCGATGGCGGCGCTGCTCGGTGCGTACACGGCGCAGATAGGGCTCGGCGCGGCGGCGATAGGCGGCAAGGACTCGATGAGCGGCTCGTTCGGCTCGCTCGACGTGCCGCCGACGCTCGTCAGCTTCGCGATAGCCGCTGCCGACGCGAAAGATGTGATAAGCCCCGAGTTCAAGCGCGCGGGGGAGCATGTCTACCTCACCGCGACGCACGGCGTAGACGAATTCGATAAGCACCTCGCCGACTGGGAGCAGGTGAAGTCGCTCATGCGCGCGGGAAAGATAAGTGCCGCGTGGGCGGTGGGAACGGGCACGGTCGCCGAGGGAATAATGAAGATGAGCTTCGGCAACCGCGTGGGATTTGCCGAGAACGCGGATTTCGACGGCTGGTACGACCGCTATCCCGCGGGCATCATCGTCGTGTCCGGCGAGGAGCTTCCGCTTGTCAGAATAGGCGAGACCACTGCGGAGCAGGTGATAAAGCTCGGCGGCGAGACCGAGAGCATCGCCGACCTGCTCGCCATATGGGAGGGAAAGCTCGAGCGAGTGTTCCCGACCCGTGCCGAGGCTTCGGGCGACTGCCCGATCGCGAACTGCGCCGAACGCTCGCCGGTCGTCCGCACGAGCCGCGTCGCGCGACCGAAGGCGGTCGTGGTGGCGTTCCCCGGCACGAACTGCGAGGAGGACACCGCGCGAGCCGTGCGCCGTGCGGGTGGCGACGCCGAGGTGGTGCTCGTGCGAAATCTCACTCCGCAGTGGCTGGACGAGTCGACGGCTGCGCTGGAGAAGGCGATACGCTCGGCGAACATGCTGGTGCTGCCCGGCGGATTCTCCGGCGGCGACGAACCGGACGGCTCGGCGAAGTTTATCGAGGCGCTGTTCCGCAATCCCGCGATAGCCGATTCCGTTCACGAGCTGCTCTACAAGCGCGACGGACTTGCGCTCGGCATATGCAACGGCTTCCAGGCGCTCATCGCGCTCGGGCTGCTGCCCTACGGCGAGATACGCGCCGAGTCGCCGAACGCGCCGACGCTGACTTACAACCTCATCGGACGCCATCAGTCGCGCTATGTGCGCACGCGCGTCGGCACGACAAAGTCGCCCTGGCTGTCGATGATGAACGTCGGCGACGTGCACGCGGTGCCGATAAGCCACGGCGAGGGACGATTCGTCGCGCCGAAGGACGAGCTTGAGCGACTGCTTAAGAACGGTCAGATAGCCTTCCAGTACTGCGATGAGGACGGCGTTCCGACGATGGACTGCGAGTTCAACCCGAACGGCTCGTCCTTCGCGATAGAGGGCATCATCAGCCCGGACGGTAGAGTATTGGGCAAGATGGGACACACCGAGCGCTCGGGCGAGATGATAGCCAAGAATCTGCCGCTGAACAAATATCAGCCGATATTCGAGGGCGGCGTGGGCTACTTCAAGGACTGATTTCGGGTATAAAATGACGGGGGGACGCGGGGGATGACCTTCGCGTCCCCAAATTTTTTCAAAATTTTGCACAAAAACCTATTGTACTTTCTGTGCCGATATTGTATAATAAATACCATAGTTGCGCGGACAATGCGCGCAAACAAAAAGCGCAGGGAGGAATGAGGATGCTAAAGACAGAAAATATACGCAATGTCTGCGTTATGGGACATGGCGACAGCGGCAAGACAACGCTGGTGGAGAGCCTGCTTTTCGTCACCAAGGGCACCGACCGCATGGGCAAGATAGCGGACGGCACTACGGTGTGCGACTTTGATGCCGAGGAGATAAAGCGGCAGATATCCATCTCGTCCACCCCCGTCCCGGTCGAGTATAACGGCTTCAAGCTCAACATAATGGACACTCCCGGTTACTTCGACTTCGAGGGCGAAGTGCTCCAGTGCCTGCGCGTTGCCGATGCCGGACTTATCGTGCTCGGCGCAAAGACCGGCGTTCAGGTCGGCACCGAAAAGGCGTGGAAGGCTCTCGGCGAGCGCAAGCTACCCAAGTTCTTCTACATCTCCAAGATAGACGAGGAGAACGCCGACTTTATGAAGAGCTTCCGCGAACTGCGCGAGGCGTTCGGCATAAGCGTCTGCCCGCTGGTCATGCCGATAATGAACGGCGACAAGATGACCGGCATAATCGACATAATCCGCCAGAAGGCGATGCGCATGAGCGGCGGCACCCGCGAGGAGATACCCTATCCGGACGGAGTCCAGGGCGACGTCGACGAGCTGCGCGCGATGCTTAGCGAGAGCGTCGCCGAGACCAGCGAGGAGTTCATGGACAAGTTCTTTAACGGCGAGGACTTCACCGAGGCGGAGTACATAAAGGGCATAAACGAGGGCGTTAAGACCGGCTCGATCTGCCCGGTGTTCTGCGGATGCGCGCTCACCGGCATCGGCTCGATGACGCTCATGCAGGGACTCATCGACTACGCTCCGTCCCCGCTCGAGGCTACCGAGAAGGTCGACCCGAGCGGCAAGACCGGACTGATGGTTTTCAAGACGATAAGCGACCAGTACGGCAAGTTCAGCTTCTTCAAAGTGATGAGCGGCAGCGTTAAGAGCGACATGACGCTCGAAAATCCGCGCAGCGAGCAGAAGGAGAAGCTCGGTCACATCTACACCGTAAAGGGCAAGAAGAACACCGAGGTGCAGGAGGTCGTCTGCGGCGACATCGGCGCGGTGTCCAAGCTCGCGGCGACCAAGACGGGGGACACCCTGCGCGAGTCGGGCAGCGGCATAGAGTATGACGGAATAGAGTTCCCCGAGCCCTGCTTCTCGATGGCGATACTGCCTGTCGCGAAGGGCGGCGAGGAGAAGATAGCCTCCGGACTTGTCAAGCTCGCCGAGGAGGATCCGGTCTTCCGCGTGGAGCAGAACGCCGAGACCCATCAGATGATACTCTCCACGCTCGGCGACATCCATGCCGACGTGCTGCGTTCCAAGCTCAAGAGCAAGTTCGCGACCGAGACGACGATGGAGGAGCCGCGCGTTCCCTATCGCGAGAAGATACGCAAAAAAGTCAAGGTCCAGGGCAAGCACAAGAAGCAGTCGGGCGGACACGGTCAGTACGGCGACGTATGGATCGAGTTCGAGCCGCAGTCCGAGCAGGACGACCTCATCTTCGCGGAGGCGGTGTTCGGCGGCTCGGTGCCGAGGAACTACTTCCCGGCAGTCGAGAAGGGACTGCGTGAGTGTGTGCATCACGGCGTGCTCGCCGGCTATCCGGTCGTGGGACTGAAGGCGACACTGGTCGACGGCTCGTACCACGAGGTCGACTCGAGCGAAATGGCGTTCAAGACCGCCGCGTCGCTCGCGTACAAGGCGGGTCTCGCGCAGGCGAACCCCGTCCTGATGGAGCCTATAGGCTCGCTCAAGGTCATCATCCCCGAAGGCAACATGGGCGACATAATCGGCGACATGAACAAGCGCCGCGGCCGCGTTCTCGGCATGAACCCCATAGGCGGGGGCATGCAGCAGGTGGACGCCGAGGTTCCGATGTCCGAGATGGCGACCTACGCGATAGACCTTCGCTCGATGACGCAGGGCAGAGGCAGCTTCTCGCTCAAATTTGAGCGCTATGAGGAGGCTCCGGCGAACGTGCAGGAGAAGGTAATCGCCGAGACCAAGCTACTGGGCGAGAACGAGGACTGAGCGGTCGTTTTATGAGGTTTTAACGAGAAACCCCTCGAAGCGACGGCGGACATTTTCGCAAATCGTACAGAAAACCGGTAAATCATAGAAGCATGTCCGGTAAATAAAATGCACATCGAGCTTTTACCCGGTCGTAGGCAGTTTGTACAAATCGGTTGGGCAACGTTTGTCTATACTAAGTATATACTTGAACTGAAATTTGTGATATCATATTCTCAAGCCAAAGGCTAACAATTAGGAGGTAGTATCAATGTCTAGTGTCACCCTTAAGAACGTGTACAAGCGCTACTCGGGCGGCGTCACCGCTGTCTCCGATTTCAACCTTGAGATCGAAGACAAGGAGTTTATAATCCTGGTCGGACCTTCCGGCTGCGGCAAGTCGACTACCCTGCGCATGGTCGCCGGTCTGGAGCAGATCACCGAAGGCGAGCTCTACATAGACGGCAAGCTCTGCAACGACGTTCCGCCGAAAGAGCGCGACATCGCGATGGTGTTCCAGAACTACGCTCTGTATCCGCACATGACCGTTTTCGCAAACATGGCGTTCGGACTTAAGCTCCGTCACCTGCCGAAGGACGAGATCAAGCGCCGCGTCGACGAGGCTGCTCGCATCCTTGAGATAGAGCACCTGCTCGACCGTAAGCCGGCGGCTCTTTCGGGTGGTCAGCGTCAGCGTGTCGCGCTCGGACGTGCTATCGTCCGCAGCCCGAAGGTCTTCCTTCTCGACGAGCCGCTGTCCAACCTGGACGCTAAGCTCCGCGCGCAGATGCGTACCGAGCTGACCAAGCTCCATCAGAGACTTGCTACTACCTTTATATATGTTACCCACGACCAGACCGAGGCTATGACGATGGGTACCCGCATAGTCGTTATGAAGGACGGCTTCATCCAGCAGATCTCCGCGCCGCAGAACCTGTATGATAATCCGGCGAACCTGTTCGTCGCTACCTTCATCGGTTCGCCGCAGATGAACACGATGACCGGCACCGTCGTCGACGAGGGCGGCGTCACCTACATCCAGTTCCAGAAGGCGCGTATCGCTCTGCCGGAGAGCAAGGGCCGCAAGCCGGAAGTTCTCGCGTACGTCGGCAAGGAAGTCATCCTCGGCGTCCGTCCGGAGAACATCCACGACGAGGCTTTGTTCCTCAACCAGTTCCCGAATGACCTTATCGACGCCGACGTCGAAGTCGTCGAGCCGATGGGCAACGAGAACTACCTGTACCTCATCTGCGAGGGTCGTCAGTTCACCGCGCGTGTGTCCAACCATTCGACCGCTCGCCATGGCGACAAGATAAAGGTCGCGTTCGACCCGGAGACCATCCACCTGTTCGACAAGGACACCGAGCGCACCATAACCAACTGATTTTAGCCTTTAACCTCTTTAGCGACCTGCTCCCAACCGAGCAGGTCGCTTTTTGCTTTTCGACGTTTGGTTGACATAATATTCCGTTTTTCCGCAAAAATTTTTGTTGTGCCCCAAAGCCTGGAGGGGAATCGGTGAAATTTTTTTGTTTATTTTGACATATTTGTCTTGCAAAACCCGCCGTCATGAGTTATGATATAAAAGGTACGATTGTCAAAGAAGAAGGAAACGCCAGAAGAAACAGCGGAAAGGAGTGGTTTGTATGTCCAGCAGAATATTCCAGGGTATTGTACTCCAGATGAAGGACGCGACCAACCGCACGATAGGGGTTATCGACGAGACCGGAACGGTTATCAGCTGCACCGATCTCGGCAGCATCGGAAAGCGCCGAGGTCTAAACGAGGATCAGCTCGAGGATATTGCGGACGGCATCACCCGCGCCGACGGCGCAACTTTCAAACCGCTTGCGACGTTCGGTTCTACGTTCGATTTTGCGGCGTTTGTCGACGGCGAGGACGATACCGCGCTCGCGCTCTGCCAGATGGCTGCGATAGCGCTCAACGGCGCGAAGCAGTCGCACGAGGAGAAGCACGACAAGGCGACGTTCATCAAGAACATCATCCTCGACAACATCCTGCCCGGCGACATATATGTGCGCTCGCGCGAGCTGCACTTCTCGACAGATATACCTTACGCGGTGTTCCTCGTACGTCTGGGCGAGCGCAACGATCTCGCCACGATAGACGTGCTTCAGAATATGTTCCCCGACCGCCAGCACGACTTTGTGTTCAGCGTCAGCGAGACCGATATCGTGCTCGTCAAGGAGGTCTCGGCGGACGTGGACACCAAGGAACTCATGTCCATCGCGCGTCAAATTGAGGAGACGGTGGGCACCGAGCTGTACACCCGCGTCGTCATCGGCATAGGCACGGTTACCGAGCATCTGCGCGAGCTTGCCGGTTCGTTCAAGTCGGCGCAGGTGGCTATCGAGGTCGGCAAGGTGTTCGACAGCGAGAAGGCGATAATCGCCTACGAGAGCCTCGGCATCGGACGCCTTATCTATCAGCTTCCGACCACGCTGTGCGAGATGTTCCTCAGCGAAGTTTTCAAGAAGAACACCATCGACAGCCTCGATTCGGAGACGATATTCACGATAAATAAGTTCTTTGAGAACAATCTGAACGTGTCCGAGACTTCGCGCAAGCTGTTCGTCCATCGCAACACGCTTGTCTACCGACTTGAGAAGATAAAGAAGCTCACCGGACTCGACCTCCGTGAGTTCGATCACGCGATCATCTTCAAGGTCGCGCTGATGGTGCGCAAATACCTCGCAAGCAGGGAGCCGAAGTATTAAAATGGTGCGATTCGCAGATGTCTACAAATCTTACGACAACGGAACGAAGGCGCTCAAGGGCATCGACCTGCGCATAGACGACGGCGAGTTCGTGTTTCTCGTCGGACCGAGCGGGTCGGGCAAGAGCACCGTTGTGAAGCTCATAACCGCCGAGGTGCGGCCGACCGACGGCAAGATGCTTGTCAACGGCTTCAACTTCTCCAACCTGCGCACGTCGCAGATACCGAGACTTCGCCGCACCCTCGGGGTCGTGTTTCAGGACTTCCGACTCATCGAAAATATGACTGTGTACGAAAACGTAGCCTTCGCGATGCGGGTCATCGGCGAGGGCTCGAAGCGCATCCGCGAGCGCGTGCCGATAATGCTCGAGCTGGTGGGACTGTCGCACAAGGCGAAGCGCTATCCGCGTGAGCTGAGCGGAGGCGAGCAGCAGCGCGTGTCCATCGCCCGCGCGCTTGTGAACAATCCGCGCATCATCATAGCGGACGAGCCTACCGGAAACCTCGACCCGACGCGCTCGCGCGAGATAATGGGACTGCTCAAGAAGATAAACGAGCTGGGGACTACGATAATCGCGGTCACGCACGAGAGCGCGATAGTCAACAGCTTCGCGAAGCGCGTCATAGCGCTGGACGGCGGCAAGATCGTACACGACGGAAGCGGCGGGTATTATCAGGTATGAAGGGACACAATTTTATCTACTTCCTCAAGGAAGGAATCAAGGGAATATTCGTGCATGGCTTCATGAGCTTCGCCGCGGTGAGCGTCATCGTGGCTTGCCTGCTCATCACCGGAAGTTTTGCTCTGGTGGCGCTCAACGTCAACGTGCTCATCGACGAGGCGAAGGCGTCCAACGAGATACTCGCGTTTGTGGACGACAGCCTCAGCGACACCGAGGCGCTCGCGCTGACGAGTAAGATATATCAGGTGCCGAACGTGCTGACGGCGGAGTTCATCACCCGCGACGAGGCGCTTGAGGACTACTACGCGGAGCTTGGCGAGGACGCGGACGAGATACTTGTCGGCATAACCGGTGAGGATCTGCGCCATCGCTATCGCGTGCAGGTGGTCGACCTCGAGCTCGCGGACGAGACAGCGACGGCGCTCGAGCGGCTGGACGGCATCGGCTCGGTGAGGTACAGCCAGGACCTGAGCGACGCGACGCTGTCCATGCAGAAGGCGCTCAACGTGATATGCTACATACTCGCGGCGATACTTGTGCTCGTGTCGGTGTTCATAATCGCGAACACGGTCAAGCTCGCGACGATGGACAGGCGCGAGGAGATAGCGATAATGAAGATGGTCGGCGCGACCAACGCGTTCATCCGATGGCCGTTCGTGGTGCAGGGATCGCTGCTCGGCGTCACCGGCGGCATCATCGCCTACTTCGCGCAGTGGGGAGTGTACAGCTACCTTACGCGCGCGCTTGCCGACTATATCGGCGGCAGCGGATTTATCGAGTTTCTGGGATTCGGCGAGTTCGCCTTCCCGCTGCTCATCGTGTTCCTCGCTGCGGGACTGCTCGTCGGCGTGCTCGGCGGAATACTCACGATACGCAAGTTTATGAAGGTTTAAGTCATTTTTCGGAGGCAAATACCCATGTATAAGCACAAAAAGAAACTGGTCGCGATATTTTCCGGCTTTCTCGCGCTGCTGATGATACTGTCGGTGGTGGCGATGGCGCTCAATGCCGGCGCGGCGGACGACATAAGCGAGAAAAACCTGAACAGCCTGAAGACGCAGCAGAAGAAGCTCGCAAACGACAAGAAGGTACTTCAGAACGAGCTGAGCGGTCTCAAGTCGCAGGAGCGCGACGCGATGGCGACCAAGACGAATCTCGAAAACCAGCTCTCGGTGCTCGACGAACAAATATCCACCTCCGAGGCGCTGATAGCGTCCTATGAGCAGCAGATAGCCGAAAAAGAGGTGGAGATAGCGAACGCCCAGCAGGACGAGGCGGACGAGTTCGCGCTCTACAAAAAGCGTGTGCGCGCGATGGAGGAGAACAGCCATGTGTCCGACTGGGCGGTGCTGCTCGGCGCGACCAGCTTCTCCGACTTCCTTGCGCGCGCGGAGGTCATGCGCGACATAGCAAACTACGACAACGAGCTTATGAAGTCGCTCAAGGAGATACGCGAGGGCATCGAGGCGCTCAAGGCTGGCATCGAGGAGGACAAGGCGTTCAGCGAGGAGGTCAAGGCGGACCTCGAGTCGCAGAAGGAGGAAGCGAAGGAGAAGGAAGCGGAGGTGGACACGCTTCTCGGCGAGCTTCAGCAGAAGAAGGAGTACACAAGCGAGGAGCTTGAAAAGATAACCAAGGAGATAGACGCGTGCGCGGCGGAAGCTGACCGCGTCGCGAAGGAGCTTGCCAAGCGCAAGAAGTATGTCGGCGGTAAATTCATATGGCCGCTTGAGAGTAACTTCACCGTCACGCAGGAGTACAAGTACCGCACCCACCAGATAACCGGCAAGTATACGCTGCACAACGGCATAGACATCGGCGCGAATACGGGAACGCCGATACTCGCGTCCAACGGCGGCACGGTCATTGTCAGCGAGTTCAACAAGGCGTGGGGCGAGTATGTTCAGATAGACCACGGCGCAGGGTATGTAACGCTCTACGCCCACATGTCCAAGCGGCTTGTCAAAGTAGGACAGGAGGTCGCGCAGGGCGATGTGATTGGCAAGGTGGGCAGCACCGGATACTCGACCGGACCTCATCTGCACTTCACGATATACGAAAACGGAGCGTCGGTCAATCCGAGAAAGTATTTCCCGAAATAAGGCTAAACCGTCCGGCGTGAGAGAAAGCGCCGGACGCGTTTTTTGACAGGAGGGACGGCAGTGGGGCACTTCGGGTTTTCATATGTCGGGCTGACATTCCTGCTCATGCTGTTCATACCGAACATCATCTGGGCGAGAAACAAGCCGCGGGGATACAGCGCCGACGGCGAAAACCGCATGTTGCTCGCGTTCGAGCGGGTGGGAGAAGTGCTGGTGACCGCCTGCGCGCTCGTCTTCGACGACCTCAACCTTCACGGATGGTCGGCGTGGACATGGTGGCTCATAGCGTCGTTTGTACTGATGGTCATGTATGAGTGTTGGTGGGTGCGATATTTCCGCAGCGAGCGAAAACTGTCCGACTTTTACAG
>CAMNWZ010000035.1 GCA_946566645.1 uncultured Clostridia bacterium | reverse complement strand
GACATCTGCCGTCACGCGCAGGAGTACGAGACACTCGGGCGCAGCGCGGCAAAACTGAAGGTTTTCGCCGAGATGATAGAATATCTCAGCGCGTTCTCGGCAGAGCACTCGCCGAGCGAGCTGTACGACGAGATGATAGAGAAGACAGGATACGTCGCCGCGCTGGAGGCAAAGACGGCGACCGATCCCGACGCTCGCGGACGCATCGAGAACGTGCTAGAGCTTAAATCGAGCATCATATCCTACGAGCAGGAGGCGGAGGACGCTACGCTCGGCGGATTCCTCGACGAAGTGTCGCTTTTCACCGACATCGAGCGATACGACGAGGGCGCGGACGCGGTGGTGCTCATGACCATGCACTCGGCGAAGGGACTGGAGTTCCCGAACGTGTTCATAATAGGCATGGAGGAGGGAATGTTCCCCGGAATGCGCTCGATAGGTATGGAGGAGGAGCTTGAGGAGGAGCGGCGGCTCTGCTATGTCGGCATCACGCGCGCGCGGCGCAAACTGTTCATCACCTGCGCGCGTCGAAGGATGATATTCGGACGGACGTCGTTCAACCCGCCGAGCAGGTTTGTCGACGAGCTGCCCGACGACTGCATAGAGGAGCGAAAGAGCGAGCTTATCGACCGACCGGAGAGCGGCGGATTCAGGCAGCGGTTCGACTTCTTCGAGGACGACGGGCCGTCGGCTCGCAAGCGGGACGTATACCGCAAGGCGGCTGCCGTGAGCGCGTCCAAGCCCGCAGCGACGGCGATGAAGCTGGAGGCGGGGGACAAGGTGACTCACACGGCGTTCGGCGACGGAGTGGTCGCGGCGGTAAAACCGATGGGCGGCGACGCGCTTGTCGAGATACAGTTCGAGGGCGTGGGACTGAAGCGGCTTATGCTCAAGACCGCGTCCAAGTTCCTGACGAGGAGGTGAGCGCCGATTGAATGACCTATCACCCGAGTTCTCAAAGGAGCAGGTGAACCGCCAGTCCGCGCTCGCGCTCGCGCACATCGGCGACGGAGTGTACGAGCTGATGGTGCGGACGCACATCGCGTCCGAGCACGAGTTTTCAAACGAGGACATGCATCGGAACACGCTGAGGTTTGTCAGTGCGTCGGCACAGGCGGCGGCGTTTGAGCTGATACGCGAGAGCCTGAGCGAGGAGGAGCACGCGGTATTTCTAAGGGGAAGAAACGCGCACTCCAAGTCGCCGAAGCACACGCCGCCGGCGGAGTATCACGCGGCGACCGGACTTGAGGCGCTGTTCGGATGGCTCTGGCTGCTCGGAAGGAGGGAGCGGTTGGAGGAACTGTTCGACATCATTCTTGTGGATCTGCCCGACGGGGCAAGTAAAAAATCGGAGGAATGAGAATATGAAGAATCCCGCGGAGGAAAAAGCGCTGCCGAAGCCGGCTGCGGTGGCAAGAGACTATTCGATCATGTTTGTCGGCGCGCTGATATACGCGCTCAGCATGGTCATGTTCCTGAGACCGGCACAGGTTCCGGTCGGAGGACTCACCGGTATCGCGATGATCTCCAACCACTTCTGGGGATGGCCGCTCGGTATCCAGACGATAATCCTGAACATACCGCTGTTCCTGTGGAGCCTCAAGGAGCTCGGACGCGGGTTTGTCATCCGCTCGGGCGGCGCGATGCTTATGACCTCGCTGCTTATGGACTTCATGGCGCCGTTCGTTCCGGCGTTTGAGGGGGACAAGCTGCTGTCCGCGATATTCGGCGGCGTCACCCACGGAGTCGGCATGGGAATAATCTTCTCGCGCGGCGGCACGACCGGCGGCACCGACATCATCTCGAAGATAGTGAACATCCGCACCGGCAAGTCGATAGGAAACCTCATGCTTATCATGAACGGCGTCATAATCTGCGCGGCGAGCTTCGCCTATGCCGACGCACCGAAGGGCGCGAGCGTTTCGGAGGTGCTGAACGCGACGCTGGAGGTCGTGCTCTACGCGATAGTCATGCAGGCGCTCGCGAGTTATTCGATAGACACGATGCTCAACGGCATGGACAGCGGGAACGCGGCGTTTATCGTTACAGATAAGCCGGAGGAGATAGCGCAGGCGGTGTTCAGCCACCTCGGACGCGGGGTGACCGCAATGAACGCCGAGGGAATGTTCTCCAAGACGCCGCGAACCACCCTTCTCTGCGCGATACGCAGCCACGAGGTGCACGCGCTGAAGAACGTGGTAACGCAGGCGGACCCGAACGCGTTTATGATACTGACAAACGCGCGTGAGGTCGTCGGACGTGGATTCAGCCTTCCGGGAAGCAAAAACAGCAAACAGAGCGGCAAAAAGTGAGCGTTCAGCCCGCAATCGGGCAAATTTGGCAACAGGATAGAATATAAAGCGGCGGTTGAGAAATTTCAACCGCCGCTTGATTGTTTTTAACGGCAAATCGTGGTAGAATATCTGCATAAGCAAAGGAGGACGGAATATGCTGAAAGACTATATATCACAGATGAAGGGCGCGATGGGTTCGGAGCACACCGAGATCCGTGCGCAGCGGAACACCAGCCGACGCGTGTCGGTGCTGAACGGAGACATGATTTCAAACTCGCGCAGCGAGGAGAGCGGTGTCTGCGTGCGCGTCTATCGAAACGGAGTGTACGGATTCGCGTCGGGCGCGGAGTATTCGGAGAGCGCGGTGCGCGAGATACTCGAAGCCGCTCAGCGCAACGCGAAGTTCATGGACGAGCGCACCGGAAAGGGGAAGCCCGCGCTGCCGGTGATAGCGAAGGGGACGGTCGAGTACAAGCCGTATTTCAGCGACCCCGAACAGAAGGCGTACATCGACTTTGTGCGCGAGGTGGACGCGTATATCGCGAAGAAGTACCCGAAGCTGGTGAGCCGTCGGGTGACCGCCTACGCGGACAGCATGGAGAAGCTGCTTGTCACCAACGACGGCGCGGACGGATACTCGATAGCGCCGCGGGCGTATGTTCCGATAATCATGACCGCAAACTCGAATGACGGCTCGACCGTCGAGATGTTCCGTGTGCTCGGAGCGGAGCGCGGCGGCTGCATCGACGAGAAGTACAGGTCGGTCGAGGACTTCGCCGCCGAGATAGAGCAGAACTACGAGATGCTGATGGCAAAGGCGGAGGGCGTCTACGCCGAGGCGGGAGTCCGCGACGTGATACTCGGACCGAACATGGCGGGAATACTCGCGCACGAGGCGGTCGGGCACACCGTTGAGGCAGACCTGGTGCTCGGAGGCTCGGTGGCGGCGCATCTGCTCGGAAAGCCGGTCGCAAGCGAGCTTGTGACGATGGTCGACTTCGCGCACACGCTGCACGACGGCTCGCCCGCGCCGCTTCCGGTGTATATCGACGACGAGGGAACTCCCGCGACCGATGAACTGATAATCAAGGACGGCATACTGGTAGGATATATGAACAGCCGCGAGTCGGCGCAGCACTTCGGCATGGAGCCGCACGGAAACGCGCGCGCGTACACCTTCTCGGACGAGCCGCTGATACGTATGCGAAACACCGGCATACTGCCCGGCAAGTCGAAGATCGAGGAGATGATAGCGTCGATAAAGGACGGCTACTACCTCACCGAGACGGGCAACGGTCAGGCGGATACGACCGGCGAGTTTATGTTCGGCGTGAACATGGGCTACGAGATAAAGAACGGCAAGCTCGGACGCGCGATACGCGACACGACCATATCCGGCATAGCGTTTGAGATGCTAAAGACGGTGGACATGCTGTCCGACGACAATGTGTGGGTAAGCTCGGGATTCTGCGGCAAGAAGCAGCCGATGCCGGTGGGCATGGGCGGACCCGCGCTCAAGTGCAGAATAAACATCGGCGGACGCTGAGAAAGGGGAGAAAAACGTATGAATAATCGCGAAATTGCGGAATATACGCTGGAAAAACTTACAAAACTCGGCGCGGACGCGGCGTCGGTCGGCGTGGCGCACGGCTCGACAGACGAACTGAACGTGGACGGCGGCGAGTTCAGCCTCATGCGCACGCTTTTTGACACGAATGTCGGCATGAAGGTGATAAAGGACGGCAAAAAGGGCAACATCTCGATAAACCAGACCGACAAGCAGAGCATAGACGAGGCGTGCGCTACGGTCATCGCATCGGCGGAGCAGTCGCAGCCGGATGAGGCTCACCGCATCGCGCCGTTCGCGGGCAAGGAGAAGTTCACTCTCGGCGTGCTCGAACCGGACATCGCCGCGCTGTACGACCGGATAAACGAGTTCCTGCGCACGACCAAGCAGGACTACCCGAAGATAATGATGGAGCAGTTCATCGCGCAGTACGAGCGTGAAAACGCGCTGTACATGAACACCAACGGCACCGAATTCGAGCAGGAGAGCGGCGAGTACAGCATAAGCTCGATGTTCTCGGCGCACGAGGGGGAGAAGGCGGGATCATTCAACGGCGCGGACGCGCTGTTCACCGACCTGAACACTCCGCTCATCGACCTCGCGGGACACCGCCGGCTGTTCGGCGAGAGCGAGCGGTCGCTCGACCCGGTGTCGGTGGACGGCAAGTTCGTGGGCACGCTCATCGCAACGCCGCCGCTTATGGCGGACTTCCTCTACTCGATATGCGGAAACTTCTGCTCGGACGGCGTGATAATCGACAAGACAAGCCCGTGGATAGACAAGCTCGGAAAGACTGTCGCGTCGAGCGGCCTCACCATCTCCAGCCGTCCGTACGCGCATGAGATAGTCTGCGGCGAGCGGTTTGCGGAGGGATTCAAGTCGGAGGACATGGACATCATAAAGGACGGCGTGCTGAAGAGCTTTGTCCTAAGCGACTACGGCGCACGCAAGACCGGATTTGAGCGCGCGAAGAACCACGGCGCGAACTTCTTCGTCACCCCGGGCAGCCGCTCGGTGGAGGAGATGATTGCGGGCGTGGAGCGCGGACTCATCGTCAACCGATTCTCAGGCGGCGAGCCGAGCGCGAACGGCGACTTCAGCGGCGTCGCGAAGAACAGCTTCCTCGTCGAGAACGGAAAGATCGTCGGCGCGGTGAGCGAGACGATGATAAACGGAAACTTCGCCGAGATGCTCGGAAACGTCCGCGAGATAAGCCGCGAGACCGAGGGCGGCGGACGGCGCGTGCTGCCGTGGGTCGCGTTCGGTGGCATCACGGTCAGCGGAAAGTAGGAAAGCTCAGAGAAAAAGGACGCGGGCGGGTGCTCGCGTCCTTTTTTGTGTGCTGTTTCCTAAGCATAGCGGACAAACAGCGTCGAATATGCTGTTTCAGTTTACGAAAACGAGGTGTATTCGGATGCTTTCACTTGCGCTGTTCCTGGTACTGCACGGATTCTACATGACGCTGCGCGTCGGGGGAGGGTCGTTCCCAAAGCCGCTCGGCGCGGAGGAGGAGCGCAGGCTGCTCATCGCCAAGGCGGAGGGCGACCACGCGGCGCGGGATAAGCTGATAGAGCACAATCTGCGGCTGGTGGCGCATGTAGTGAAGAAATACTACTCGTCCACTTCCGACCAGGAGGACCTCATCTCGATAGGCACGATAGGGCTTATCAAGGCGGTGGATACCTTCGACCACACGAAGAACATCAGGCTTGCGACCTACGCCGGACGATGCATCGAAAACGAGATACTCATGCACTTCCGCGGCGTGCGCAAGACGGCGGGCGAACTGTCGCTTAGCGACGAACTGGACTCGGACGGCGACGGCGAGCCGCTGGTGCTCGGAGACACGATAGCGGACAGCGGCGAGGAGATAATCGACCGCCTCAGCCGCGAGGAACAGCGGTTGAAGCTGCTTAAAGCTATGGACAAGGTGCTCGAGCCGCGCGAGCATGAGATACTGACGCTGCGATACGGTTTGAACGACGAAAAACCGCTCACACAGCGCGAGATCGCGGCGAAGTACGGAATATCCAGAAGCTATATATCGCGCATAGAGAAGCGGGCGCTGGGCAAGCTGCGGGACGAGATGGGCGAGCGGTGATAGAGGAAAATCGAATCGTCGATAGGTAAAAGCGGCTAAATACGTCGGTTTTCGTTGACTATGTTTTGTGGCAAATGCTATAATGTCACTGTGGCGTAATGCCAATCATGCACAAAACGAAGGAGGAGTATTCATGAAAAGGTACATAAGCTTACTGCTTGCGCTGCTTCTGATGGTCGGACTGCTCGCGGGCTGCGGAAACACGGAGGAAAAACCGTCTACCGAGCCGTCGACAAGCACCACCACCAATCCTACGCAGGCACCTGACGATGGGAACGATCCCACCGACGAGCCGGAGGACGACTTCCCGCTTCCTCTCACCGAGGACGAGGTGACCTTCGACTACTGGCTGCCCAACAGCATGACGTTCGAGGGCTACTCGGGCAGCGAGGACAGCGAGTTCTACAAGTGGATGGAGCAGCAGACCGGAGTTCACATCAACTTCATCAACCCGCCCTCGAGCGGCGTGACCGAGGCGTTCCAGACGATGGTCCTCTCGGAGGACTATCCGGACTTCATCTATCGCATATTCAGCTACTATTCCGGCGGCGTGGATAAGGCGATAAGCGACGGCGTTATTCTCCGCCTGAACGACTATGCCGAGCAGTACATGCCGCACTACATGGCGGTCGTCAATCGTGACGAGGACACCTTCATCCAGAGCGTCAGCGACTCGGGCAATCTCTGGGGTGTCCACTGCATACTCGACCGTCAGCAGGGCTCGTGGATAGGCACCGGCATCCGTGAGGACTGGCTGACCGACGCGGGCATGACCGTTAAGGACGTCGAGACTGTTGACGGACTTGAGCGCGCGCTCACCGCTTTCAAGGACTACACCCTTGAGAATCAGGGACCGCTCTTCCTGTCCACCGGTTCGGCGACCTACTCCGGCTCGATAACCGGAACGTGGAACGTGATGGGCGTTTCGCAGATGCCCTTCCTGAGCATTGACGGAACCGCCACCTACAACGGCATGAACCCGAACTACAAGGAGTATGTCGGCAAGATGGCTGACTGGTACAGCAAGGGCCTTGTCAACAAGAACTATGTCGGCGAGAACCACTGGGCCACTCCGGATGATTACTGGATAAACGGCAATGTCGGCGTTGCGGACGTCATGTACGCCTCGATGGGAATGCTGACCAGCATGAACGCGTCCAGCGATTTCGGCGCTGATCCGGACTTCACCATCACCGCCATCCCGACCCCGAAGCTCAACGCGTCGGATGACATCTGGAACGACTATCACTGCCGTGAGAGCTTCAACGTTGTTCGTGCGCAGAACTCGGTCGGCATAAGCACCCAGTGCTCGGACATCGAGCTTGCCTGCAAGTGGTGGGACTACATCTTCACCGACGAGGGCACGATCGCTTCCAACTGGGGACCGTATGTCGGTGAGCTCGGTGACACCAGCTCGTCCTACTACATCGACGAGACCGACGCGAACGGCGACGGACACGTCGAGGTCTATCAGCCGTGGATGATGGAGAAGTACGGCACCTGCGTCTACTTCATGGGTCTGTACACCATCCATAACGGACCGCAGGTCTACATCTGGGATCGCGAGTTCACCGCGCTGAGCCAGAAGGAAGTCGACTCTGCCAACACTTGGGACAGCGTCGGCACCGGCTGGCTGTGGCCGGACGGCGTCACCCTTACCGCTGACGAGGGTTCGGAGGCGAGCGGCATCATCGCTGCCTGCAACACCGCGGTCAACGAATGGGCGGTCAAGGTCATAACCGGCGAGAAGAGCGTCGATACCTATGATACCGAGCTTGTCCCGCAGCTCAAGACCATCGGCATTGAGCGTGCCACCGAGCTGTATCAGAACGCGCTCAGCCGTTACTATGACCGTGCTCAGTTCATGGGCTGATCGAAAGCAAAACGACTGACAACAACTAACTGAATCGAGGGCGGCGCAGCCCCGGGAACTGGGCACGCCGCCCTCGCTCTATACTTTTTCAAAGGGAGGACGAAAAGCATGAGGAAGATACCCTTCAACACCGGATGGCAATTCGGCTACGGCGACGGCTCGAGCGGATTTTTCGCCGTGCTCGGCAGGCGCAATGACCTTGTCGACGTGCTGCTGCCGCACGACTTCACCATATCGAGGGACGTCACGCCGGACGCGCCGAGCAAGGGGGACAGCGGCTACTATCCCGGTGACGCCGGCACATACGAGAAGGTTTTCACGCTGGACAGCATACCGGACACGGTGCTTGTCGACTTCGACGGCGTGTATCGCGACGCGCACGTTCGGCTTGGAAACACCGAGCTTGCGGTGCATCACTACGGCTACACTCCGTTTACCGTCGACCTCACCAAGTATCTGAAGGTAGGCGAGAACAAGCTGGTCGTCACCGCGTCCAACGTGCCCGAGGGTCACTCGCGCTGGTACGCCGGCGGCGGTATCTTCCGCGAGGTGAACCTCCTGACCGCGGGAAAGCGCTACATCGCGCCGCGCGGCGGCATATTCGTCCGCACCGAGAGCATATCGAAGGACGGCGCCGCGTCGATGGCGGTGGATGTGACGCTCGCGGGTGAGCCGATAGAGGGCGAGCGCGTGCGCTTCACCGTCACCTCGCCGGAGGGCGAGATCGTTGCGAAGTTCTGCAAGCCGGCGATCGACGGAAAGGTGTCCACCGCCTTCGCTATCGGAAACGCGAAGCTCTGGGATCTCGACCACCCGAACCTCTACACGCTCAAATGCGAGGTTACGGTCGACGGCGAGACGATAGACGAGAGCGAGACGCAGTTCGGCGCGCGTGTCATCACGATAGACGCAAAGAACGGATTCAGGCTCAACGGCAAGCAGCTGATACTCCAGGGCGGCTGCGTCCACCACGACAACGGCCCGATAGGCGCGGTCTCCACCCCGATAGTGGAGGAGCGCCGCGTCCGCAAGCTGAAGGAGGGCGGCTATCACGCCATCCGCACCGCGCACAACCCGCCGTCCGCCGCGCTGCTCGACGCCTGCGACAAGCTGGGCATGCTCGTGCTCGACGAGGCGTTCGACATGTGGCTGCACGGCAAGAACACCTACGACTATCACAAGGATTTCGAGAGCTGCTGGGAGCAGGACATCGAGGCGATGGTGCTCCGCGACCGCAGTCATCCGTCGGTGTTCATGTGGAGCATAGGCAACGAGATACTCGACCAGTGGTTCGGCGAGGCGGGAACCGACCGCATGAAGATGCTCGCCCGCAAGGTGCGTTCGCTCGACCCGACCCGCATGGTCACAATGGGCGGAGTGTTCATAAACAAGGGCACTCCCGAGGACAATGAGGAGTTTGGCCGTTGGTGCGAAAAGCACGGTCTTGAGAACGAGTACGCGAATAAGCGCGGCGACATGGGCGGATTTTTCAGCGGCATCAAGAAGATAACCAAGGAGGAGACCGACGAGATAGAGAAGGAGCTCGGCATCATCGACCTCCACTACGATGTGCAGCGCTATCCGTCGCTGTGCAGGGAGCGCCCGAACGCGATAGTCCTCTGCAGTGAGAGCTTCGCCAAGGAGACCGCGTTGGAGTGGAAGATAATGCGCGAGCATCCGCAGATAATCGGCGACTTCGTCTGGACGGCGTGGGACTACATCGGCGAGGCGGGCTGCGGCTCGGTGCGCTACTTCTCGGACGAGGACATCGCAAAGATGGGCGGAATGCCCGAGCGCGGAACGGCGTTCACCGTCTTCCCGATAGGCTATCCGTTCCGACTCGCGCACGACGGCGACTTCGACCTGCTCGGCTACGACCGTCCGCTGAGCCACTATCGCCGCGCGGTTTGGGGCTCGAAGGAGACATACGTCTGCGCGTTCCCGCCCTGCAACAACGGCAAGTTTGAGGACATCTCGCGTTGGACATGGACCGACGTCAAGGCGAGCTGGACCTTCCCGGGCTATGAGGGCGAGCCGACCCGCGTTGAGATATACTCTGGCGCGGAGGAGGTCGAGCTTATCCTCAACGGAAGGAGCCTCGGACGCAAGCCCGCGGGCGACAAGGCGAACTACCGCACGATATTTGAGGTGCCATACGAGCCGGGCGAGCTGACCGCCGTCGGATATGAGAACGGCAAGGAGCTGTCGCGGATGACGCTCGAGACCGCCGGCGAGGCGAAGTCGATAGCCCTCAAGCCGGAGACCGACGCCGTTCCCGCCTGCCCGAAGAACTTCATCTACGTCAACATGGAATTCGTAGACGAGAAGGGTCGCCGCGTGCCGTACGTCGAGAAGATCGCGACCGCCAAGGTAGAGGGCGAGGGCACGCTTGCGGCGTTTGCGTCCAGCATCGCCGCGACCGAGGAGAACTACACGACAGGCAGCTTTACGAGCCGCGACGGCCGCCTTCAGGCGATAATCCGCAGCACCGGAAAGCCGGGCGTAACAAAGCTCACCGTGTCGTCGGAAGGATTTGCCGACGCGACCGTCGAGGTGCGCTTCAACTGACCATTAGGCAGAATAAAAAGGACTGTGCGCATGCACAGTCCTTTTTAGTTATCCTTTTTGCGAAGAATGTGCCAGACATCGTCTCCGGCAAACCCACACTTGCGATACAGTTTTTCGGGTGAAGATGGGTTGTTTACCGCACCGGACACGGTTACAAAGTTCGCTGTTTTCGACATTCGGTGGAGCAGCTCACACACGACGAAAGTTCCGAGACCGCACCCGCGATACTCGGGCGAGACCTGTATCCACTCGAGAACTCCCTCGCCGACCTGTGCGTCGAACTCGCCAATGCCGCTCGCGACCATCCGACCGCCGTCTCGCTCGCGGACTGCTATCCAAAGCTCGGGCGAGTAGACACTGTGCGTCGAATATGTTTCAACTTCCGACTCGCTCATCGAGATATCGTCGTAACACTCACTGATATGTTCCGAAAACTGCGCAGGGGACGCGTCGAACAGCTCAAATTTGTCGGGCAGTGAGATGTCGGGGATATGGCGGAGGTCGTGAGAAAGCCGGAAATACGGCTCATCCACATATTCGCCCAAAAGGTTTGCTGAAAACTCGCTATCATGCAGAATCAGCATGTTTTCCGGCGGAGCAGTCACTAAAGACTTCCAATAGGGAAGGGAGGATGTTCCGCACGGGTCGGCAAGATACTTTTCAAGTGAAATATTCATATCTACCACCAAACAGGACTGATCATAGAATTTTCAGCGGCTTGAAGTTCAGATAATCGGCGGAGATGAGACGATAGTCTACCCCACCGTACACACCCTCGAAGGCGAGCGAGTGCGCGCCGCCGTGCAGGTGCCCGTAGTAGCAGCGCTCCACGCCGTATTCGTCGAGCATCCGCGTGATGTCGTCGCACGCCTTGCTGCCGACGATCGGCGGGTAGTGGAGGAAGGCGATAATATGCTCAAAACCGCCGTCTTTTGCCGACTTGAGCGAAGCATCAAGCCGAATAAGTTCGCGTTTGTACACCTTCTCGTCGCCCGCGTCACCGAACACATCGGCGAAATACCAACCGCGCGTTCCGCAGAGCGCGTAGTTTTCGTAGGACAGCGAATTGTTGTGCAAAAGTTCAAAATTCCATCCGCTCTCCTCGAAAAATCGACGCATTTTTGCAGCAGTTGTCCACCAATAGTCATGATTGCCCTTGAGGAAAATCTTCTTTCCGGGAAGCTCGTTTATGAAGTCGAAGTCAGCCTTGGTCGACTCGAGGCTCATCGCCCAACTGAGGTCGCCGGGCATCACAACAGTGTCATCTTCGCCTACTGCCGCAAAGCCTTCACGCAATTTGTCAACGTATCCGACCCATGCGCCGCCGAATACGTCCATCGGCTTGTCGGCGGCAAGGGACAGGTGCAGATCACCAATGACAAAAAGTGACATAAATACCTCCAAAACGGTGAATAATTGCTCAAACCCTCGCAAAAACTAGAATGTCCAAGCGGACAAGTCAATATGAGGAGTGGATAAAAATGGAGAACAAGAAGCATGACGTGCTCAGCGGCGTCCAGTGCACCGTTGAGAGCTGTGTCCATCACTGCTGCGACAATTCCTGCGCGGCACCGGGAATAACCGTCAAGCAGGATTGCGGCAACTGCACCTGCCAGTCGGAGACCCTCTGCTCGACCTATCAGCGCCACGAGTAAGTCTCACACCCCCGAACAGGGGGCTTACTTAAGAAAATTGAGAACTATTTGTGACATATCTTCGGGAGAACAGCTGCCTTTGAACCGAACTTGCGCATCTTTCAGAGAGGCGAGTTGGGGTGGGGGAGTTGTGCCGGTCAGCTCGGACAGTCGGTCGATGAGCTCGACTCCTCCGCTCGCGCTTCCACCCTCGATGGCGGAGATGACAGCGGAGCAGAACTTGTACGGGTTCGCCGTGCTGACTATGACTGTCTTACGGCTGTCGCCTGTGGATGTAAAGTATTTTTGCTTTACGGTAGTGGCGACGGCGGTGTGCGGATCGAGAAGATAATTGCTCTCCGTCCATACGCGCGCAATGGTTTGCTTGGTGTCGGCATCGTCGCAGAAGTCCGCCCAGAACAGCTCACCTATCTGCGACTTCAGCTCGCTTCCGACAAGGTATTCGCCTTTACAGTTCAAATCATCCATAAAGCCTTTAACCTTTACGGGGTCGCCGCTCAGATGGCAGAGCAACCGCTCGAGGTTGGACGAGATGAGTATATCCATCGACGGCGAGATCGTCGTGTGGAAGGCGCGGTTGCGGTCGTATTTTCCGGTGAGGATGAAGTCGGTCAGCACATTGTTCGCGTTGGACGCGCAGATGAGCCGACCAATCGGAACGCCAATGCACTTTGCGTAGTATGCCGCGAGAATGTTCCCAAAATTGCCGGTAGGCACGCAAAAATTGAGTTCATCGTCGAATTTTATTTCGCCGAGCCGCACGCAGTCGAGGTATGCCGAGAGGTAGTAGGCTATCTGCGGGAGCAGCCGTCCCCAGTTTATCGAGTTCGCGGAGGTGAACCGCCGACCGCGGGCTTCAACGGCGGCGGCTACCTCGGGGTCGTTCAGGATGCGCTTCACTCCGTTCTGCGCGTCGTCGAAGTTGCCGCGCACCGCCTGGACATGCACATTCGACCCGCGCTGCGTCGTCATCTGTAACTTCTGCACGTCGGACACGCCGTTTTCAGGGTAAAATACGACTATTTCGGTATCTTCGACGTCGCAGAATCCCTCGAGCGCAGCCTTGCCGGTGTCGCCGGAGGTCGCGGTCAGTATCAGCGCCTTCTCGCGCTGACCCGATTTTTTCATAGACGCGGGGAGCAGGCGGGGCAGCATTTGCAACGCCATGTCCTTGAACGCGCAGGTCGGACCGTGCCACAGCTCGAGGTACAAGTCCTCGCCGCGCTTTACCACCGGAGCGGGCTCACCGTCAAAGCGCGAGTGGCTGTAAGCCTTGCAGCAGTAGTCCTCCAGCTCCTCAATGGAGAACTCGTCGAGGAAAAGCGACATCACATACGCCGCGCGCATCGGGTAGTTTTTCTCGGCGAGCGCCGCAAGCTCGAGCGGGGTGATGTGCGGCAGCTCGCAAGGGACGAACAGACCGCCGTCCGGCGCGAGTCCGCGCGCTATAGCCTCACTTGCGGAGTATTCTTTTGAAAAGTCGCGAGTGCTTGAGTATTTCATCCAAATCCTCCTAAAATGCGTTCTCAATATGTACGATTTCCTCTTTTTCGAGTGAGCTGTGCGGAGGGTAGACCTCTATCACGTCGAACCGCGCGTTTCGGTCGGAAAGCCCACGGTTTTGCAGCCACAGCTCGGCGGTCTTGCGCAGTTTCGACTGCTTGTGCGCGTCCACAAACTCGCGAGCCTCGGCGAACCGCGCATTATCCCGCATCTTCACCTCGACGAAGACGATCTCGCCGTCCTTTTCGACGATGAGGTCTATCTCACCGAACCGCGACCGCGCGTTGCGCTCGATGGGGCGGTATCCCTTGCCGTGCA
>CAMNWZ010000034.1 GCA_946566645.1 uncultured Clostridia bacterium | reverse complement strand
GACGTTGTGTTCGGCGAGCCGTACACGCCGCAGAAGACACCCGGAGCGACCACCGGCGAGTCGTACCGCATAGCGGTGGACGACCTGATGGGGCGGATACACGCGCTAGGCGAGACACTGAAGAAATGAGCGTAACCGTTGCAAAGACCGCGGGATTCTGCTTCGGCGTGGGACGCGCGGTCGAGCTTGCGGAGCACGCCGCGAGCGAGGGACCGGCAGCGACGCTCGGCCCGATAATCCACAACGCCGAGGTGGTCGCCGAGCTTGAGGCAAAGGGAGTTCGGGTGATAAGTTCGCCGGAGGAGCTTCGAGCGGGCGAGACCGCGATAATCTGCTCGCACGGCGCGACTAAAGAGGTGCACGACGAACTTCGTCGGATGGGGGTCAAGGTGGTCGACGCGACCTGCCCATATGTGCGTCGGATACACGAATACGCGGCGGAAGCCGACGCCGAAGGACGCACTCTTGTGATAATCGGGGACAGGGACCACACCGAAGTGAGGGGTATCGCGAGCCGTGCGCGCACCGTTAGAGTGTTCTCCAACGTCGATGATTTGTCGAATTGGCTAAAAAACGGGGAAGAAAATGGGGACAAACCGGTCGCTTTTGTGGCTCAAACGACCGTTAACGTGAACTTTTATAAAAAATGTCTGGAAATTGCAAAAAAACTGTGTACAAACGCCCAAAAATTTGATACAATATGTAAAGCCACGATTAGCCGTCAGCAGGAGGCGGCAGACCTCGCCGACAGGTGCGACTGTATGGTCGTCGTAGGAGATCGGCGCAGCGCGAACACTCGAAGACTATACGAGTTGTGCATGGAGCGCTGCGAAAATACCTATTGGGTAGAGCGAGCGGAACAGTTGGAGGTCTGCGGTAACTGTACTAACGTGGGCATCACAGCCGGTGCATCGACGGCGAGGTGGATAATAGAGGAGGTTCGAGACAAGATGGATGAGATCAAAAACGTGACCGAAGGAGAAATCAAGGCTGAGGAGGTGGAAACCGTGAACGCCGCTTCCGACGAGAGCTTTGAAGCCCTCCTGGAGCAGTCGCTTAAAACTCTGACCAGCGGTGAGAAGATCACCGGCGTGGTTACGAGCATAAACGGAAACGAGGTTCAGGTGGATCTGGGCACCAAGCACGCGGGCTACATACCGCTCAGCGAGCTCAGCGACGATCCCAACGTCAAGCCGGAGGAGATGTTCAAGGTCGGCGAGGAGATCGAGGTCTACGTCGTGCGCGTCAACGACGGCGAAGGCACCGCCATGCTCTCCAAGAAGCGCCTGGACAGCATGCGCGGCTGGGAGGAAGTCGAGGCTGCCGTCGAGTCGAACGAGACGATGGAGGGCATTGTCACCGAGGAGAACAAGGGCGGCATCGTCGTGTCGGTCAAGGGCGTGCGCGTGTTCGTGCCCGCTTCGCAGACCGGAGTGCCGCGCGGTGGTGAGCTGAGCGAGCTGCTCAAGAAGAAGGTTCGCCTCAAAATAACCGAGGTCAACCGTGCGCGCAAGCGCGTCGTCGGCTCTATCCGCAAGGTGGAGGCTGAGGAGCGCCGTGCCGCGTCCGAGCAGATATGGAACAGCATCGAAGTCGGCGGCGAGTACGACGGCGTTGTCAAGTCGCTTACCAGCTACGGCGCGTTCGTCGACATCGGCGGCGTGGACGGCATGGTCCATGTCAGCGAAATTTCGTGGAAGCGCATCCACAATCCGGCGGAAGTCCTGTCGGTCGGAGACCAGGTGCATGTCCATGTTCTGTCGCTCGACCGCGAGAAGCACAAGATCTCGCTCGGCATCCGTCGCGCGGAGGACAATCCGTGGGCTAAGTTCATCGCGTCGAACAAGATAGGCGATGTCATCACCACCAAGGTGGTAAAGCTCATGACCTTCGGCGCGTTCGCGGAGATACTGCCCGGTGTGGACGGACTCATCCACATCTCGCAGATAGCCGACCATCGCATCGAGAAGCCGGAGGACGTTCTCAGCGAGGGTCAGGAGGTCGAGGTCAAGATCACCAACATCGACGAGGCAAACCAGAAGGTCTGGCTCAGCATCCGCGCACTGAAGGAGCCGGTTGAAACTCCGGTGGCTGCCGAGGAGACGGCGGACGAGCCGGAGTACGAGACCGACACCGTCGTCGCTTCGAGCGAGGAGGGCAAGCTTGAGGTCTCGGAGGAGATAGCTCACGAGGTCGAGGGCGAGCAGGAGTAAGACTTGGATAACGAAGAACCGGGGCATATGCCTCGGTTCTTTTTTTATTTGGTATTGACAACTATTCCCGCCTGTGCTAAACTACGGTTGATTGTTACAACTATCTATTTTGGCCGAAAACGGCAAAAAGGGTGAGGGATAGAATGTTAGGGAAATTCTTCAAGCGGTACGGTTGGATGTACATACCCGGGGTGCTCTTTCTTGTGATAAACTCGCGGGTGGCGACGCTCGCGCCGAAGGCTCTCGGAGAGGCTATCGGGCTTGTCGAGGCGGGCGCGACGGCACAGGAGGTCATGCGCTCGGCGGTCATCATTGTCGCGATAGCGCTCGGCGTGTTCGCGACACGATTCGTCTGGCGAATGATGATAATCCTTAACGCGCGGCGGATGGAGTGCTTTCTGCGCGAGGAGCTGTTCGTAAAACTCCAGTCGCTGCCGCCCGACTTCTACGCGAAGCGGCGCTCGGGCGACCTGCTGGCGTACGCGATAAACGATGTAGGTTCGGTGCGGCAGACCTTCGGACCGGCGCTCGCGCAGGCGATAAACGGCATACTCACCGGCGCGCTGTCGATATACTCGATGATAGGCGAGACCAGCCTCAAAATGTCACTGCTCGCGCTCGCGCCCGTTCCGATAGCGGTCGCGGTTATACTCGTCGCGGGCAAGGTGGTGCGCAGGCGCAGCCGCAGGGTGCAGGAGCTGTTCGCGGGAGTGAGCGGCTTTGTCAACGAGTCGATAATGGGCATACGGGTGGTAAAGGCTTTCGCGCGCGAGGACGAGTGGCAGGCGGAATTCGACAGGACGAGCGACGAGCTTCAGACCGCGAATGTTAAACTCGCGGACGCGTCGGCGCTGATACAGCCGATAACCGCGCTGACCTTCGGGCTGTCCTACGCGATAAGCCTGATAATCGGCGGAAAGATGGTCATTGAGGGAACGCTTGGGCTTTCAAACCTCGTGTCCTTCCTGGGCTATCTGCTGCTTATCCAGCATCCGGTCGTGTCGCTCGGACGAATCGTGAACATGGTGCAGCGCGGGCTTGCGAGCTACAAGCGCCTTCGCGACATATTCGACGAGGAGGAGATACCCGCCTTCGAGCAGAGCGACTACTCCGCGCCGATAGACGGCGAGATAGAGGCGAAGAACCTGACCTTTACATACCCCGGGATGCACGCTCCGGCGCTGCGCGGGGTGAGCTTCAAGCTGCGCGCCGGCGGAACGCTCGGCATAGCGGGCGAGACCGGGTCGGGCAAGACGACGCTCGCGGCGCTGCTGATGAAGTTCTACCACTGCGAGCGCGGTGAACTGTTCATCGACGGCGTGGACATCTGCGACATACCGGCGCGGGCGATACGCGAGGCGTCCGGCTATGTCCCGCAGGACGGATTTTTGTTTTCGGCGTCGATAGAGGACAACATCCTGTTCTACACGCCGAACAAGGGTGAGGAGGACGCGCGCAAGGCGGCGGAGCTTGCGGGAGTGCTTGGCGACATCGAGCGCCTGCCCGACGGCTTTGCGACCGAGGTCGGCGAGCGCGGAACGCACCTGAGCGGCGGACAGCGCCAGCGCATCGGACTTGCGCGTCGCCGCAGGTGATACTGCTCGACGACACGCTGTCGGCGGTGGACAACATCACCGAGCGGCGGATAGTCGAAAACCTGCACGGCGAGCTTGCCGACCGCACGGCGGTGATAATCAGCCATCGGCTGAGCGCGCTCGAGGACGCCGACCTGATACTCTACCTGCGCGACGGCGAGGTGGTCGAGAGCGGCACGCACAACGAGCTTGTCGCGCTCGGCGGAGCGTACGCCGCGGCGTGGTCGAAGCAGAAGGAGGGCGGAGACAATGAATAAGGGGAAACCTCACAACATCCTGCGCCTCGCCGCGCTGATGAAGCCGTACGCCGCGAAGCTGGTGTTCTGCGTGTTCTGTGTGATAATCGTAAACGCGGCGGAGATAATCAAACCGCTTGTCGCGGCGTCGGTCATAAACGACGTGCTCGGAAGCGAGAACGCGAGCGGAGGCTCGGTGTTCGGACTGGGCGTCATATACTTCCTGATAGTCGCGGCGGGCGCGATCTTCTCGATAACCCAGGTGCGCACGATAAGCCGCATAAGCCAGCGGATACTCAGCGACATGCGCAAGAAGGTTTTCGGCAAGATATTGCACATGCCGGTGCCCGCGCTGGACAAACACGGCACGGGTCGCCTGATAACCCGCTCGACAAACGACGTGGAGACGATAAACGAGTTCTACTCGGACGTGTTTCTGAACCTATTCCGCGACGTGTTTCTGCTTATCGGAATAATCGTCGTGATGCTCGTCATCGACTGGCGGCTCGCGCTCTGCGCGCTGACCGGCGTTCCGGTGATAGTGCTGCTCACCTTCTCGATAAAGAAGATAATGAAGCAGAACTTCAAGAAGATGAAGGCGATAATCGGCAGGATAAACGGCTTTTTCGCCGAGAATATCAGCGGCATGCGCATCGTTCAGGCGTTCAACCGCACCGGAAAGAAGCTGGACGAGTTCAAGGAGCTGAACGGCGCATACTACAAGACGACCAAAACTCAGGTGATGATGAACACCTTCCTCCGTCCGACAATGGAGGTCATAAACTCGCTTGTCATCGCGCTGCTCATCGCCTACGGCTACGGACGCGTGACCGGCGGGTTCATCGAGGTGGGCATACTCTATGCGTTTACCACCTATGTCAAGCAGTTCTTCGAGCCGATAAACGACCTTGCGGAGAAGTACACCACCGTGCAGTCGGCGCTGGTGTCCACCGAGCGTATCTACGAGGTGCTCGACGAGGAGGACACCGAGCGGAGCGACGAGGGCGAGCGCTTCGGCGAGATGCGCGGCGAGGTCGAGTTCCGCGATGTGTGGTTCGCGTACACCGGCGAGGATTGGGTGCTGAAAGGCGTCAGTTTCAAGCTTGAACCGGGCACGAAAGCCGCGTTTGTCGGCGCGACCGGCGTCGGCAAGAGCACGATAATCAACCTCATCTCGCGAAACTACACCGTGCAGAAGGGACAGGTGCTAGTCGACGGAATTCCGGTGGAGAACTGGCGGCTTCGTGACCTGCGGCGAAGAATATCGGTAGTTTTGCAGGACGTTTTCCTGTTCTCGGGCGACATTCGCGAGAATATAGACATGTTCAGCGGACTTTCGGACGACGAGATAGCGGATGCCCTCGTCACCGCGCGCGCCGACGGATTTGCGCATCCGTCTGACGCGGTGAGCGAGCAGGGACTGAACTTCTCGACCGGACAGCGGCAGCTGCTCAGCTTCGCTCGCGGCATAGCGCACAAGCCTTCGGTGCTGGTGCTCGACGAGGCGACAAGCTCGATAGACACCGAGACCGAGCTGCTTGTGCGCGAGAGCATCGAGCGGGTGAGCGCGGGCCGCACGGCGATCTTCATCGCGCACCGGTTGTCCACCATACGCTCCTGCGACGTGATATTCATGCTCGAGGACGGAAAGATAAGCGAGCAGGGCACGCACGACGAGCTGATGGCGCTCGGCGGAGCGTACGCGCGCCTGGTGTCGGCGGGGAAATAGAATGATAATTTGGATAAACGGAGCGTTCGGCTCGGGCAAGACGCAGACAGCGTATGAGCTGCACCGCAGGCTGGACGGCTCATACGTCTACGACCCGGAAAACGCGGGATATTTCATACGCAAAAACCTGCCGTCGGCTTCGGTCGCGATTTGAGGGCAAGCGGTCGTGGGCGGCGGGTCAAATAGACCGCTGCCTGCGTGCATTCGATACCGAAATCGTCGGAGAAAAAATTATTACCGACGATTTGAGTGTCGAGCAGACGGTCGAAATCATCGGAAAACTCACCGAAAAGGAGCTGCCGGTCGACAGAAGGGGCGCTATTCGGCGCGCAATAGACCGATTTGCGACGCGTCTGCGGCATATAAGGTGACCTGTTGAGGCAAAATATGGGTTTGCGTTTGCGGTGTATCTTGTGGTATAATATCCGTTGAGATACAAATTCGGCAAAGTTATGTCAACCAAATCCTCGGAGGTCTGAAAGATGAAAAAGCGTGTTTTGGCGATATTCTGCGCGGCGGCTCTGCTCCTCGGCGCGCTTCCGGTGTCCGCCGAAGTCGGGCAGCAGACAGGTGCGGGAACGGTCGCTTTTGAGCAAACCGATAAGATAGCCCACGGCACCGAACTGACGGCAAGTCAGCTTACCAACTCGGCGGGAAGCAAGAACGAGGAGCGGATACTCGTCCACACCCCGAGCGACGGCTCGGCGGCTATGGTCGCGTATGGAAACTCGCTTCGGGGACTGTCCACGGCGAAGTATGTCGCGACATGGCTTGAGACCAACGGATACACGCCGGTCGCCGGCACCAACGGCGACTTCTTTATGACCGACACCGGCATACCGATAGGCATGGTCGTCACCGACGGCGTGCTTCGGACTTCGGACAACGGACAGTACGCCATCGGTTTTCTCGCCGACGGCAGCGCGATAATCGGCAAGCCGGCGCTTCAGATGACC
Organism: uncultured Clostridia bacterium; assembly: GCA_946566645.1. Taxonomy (GTDB): domain Bacteria; phylum Bacillota; class Clostridia; order Oscillospirales; family JAAYOS01; genus CANRIN01. The sequence continues at coordinate 7,237 of CAMNWZ010000034.1, read as the reverse complement.
GCGAGTACTAGCGGCGGTCAGTCGATAAAGATAGACTACATAAACAAGACGATACAGAACTACGGCGTCTACCTGATGAACAGCGACTACTCGTCGTCGTCGAAGGTGAGCGCCGAGACGACATACGTCCGCCTTCAGAACCCGTCCTCGCCGATAACCGTGAGCGCGTCGATAACCGCAACGGTCGCGGAGGTGTTTACGACGAGCACCGCGCCCGACTTCGTCGCGGGCGAGCTGTACATCGCGGCGACGGTGGAGAACGGCAACGCGGCGCGACTTGCCGGAGTTGAGGTCGGGCAGACTGTGACGATAAACATATCAAGCCCCGACCCGATCTGGACGCAGGTCAAGTACGCCGTGGGCGCGGGCGCTCTGCTGGTGGAAAACGGAAATGCCGTTAGCGGTCTTGACACCGCGCGCCATCCGAGGACCGCGGCGGGCGTTCGAGAGGACGGCTCGCTCGTGCTCTACACCGTCGACGGACGACAGAGCGGCTGGTCGGTGGGAATGGGACTGGGCGAGCTTGCGGAGCGCATGAAGTCGCTCGGCTGCGTGACGGCGGTCAACCTCGACGGCGGCGGCTCGACCGCCATGGTCGCGGCTTATCCGGGATACGACGAGGTGTCGACGGTGAACAAGCCGTCGGAGGGCAGCCTTCGCTCGGGCGCAAACTACATATTCATCGTAAACACCGCGCCGTACATAGGCAGGGCGAGCGCCATGAAGTTCTACGGCAGCTACTCCGCGCTCGCGGGCAGCTCGATAACATTCGACCTCCGCATGTGGGACGAAAACTATCACGCGGTCGAGCTTCCGAGCGGCATCGAGTGGTCGGTCAGCGGCGACAAGGCGTCGATAGACTCGAGCGGAACGCTCACCGCAGGCGACAAGAGCGGCAAGGTGACGGTCACGGCAAAGTACGGCTCGCTGAGCGCGTCGACCGATGTGCAGATAATCGGCGCGCCGGACGAGATACGCCTTGTGGACGAGTCGGACCGCTCGCGCCTGGGCTCGTCGATAACGCTCAATCCGTCGCAGAGCATTGAGATAGCCGCCGAGTGCATCGTCGACGGCGCGGTGATAGACAGCAAGGACGAGAACCTCGAGTGGAGCTTCTCGGGCGACGCCGCGAGCGTGGATAAGAGCGGCAAGCTCACCGCGTCGCACATCGCGGGACGCACCGGCACGCTGACAGTCAAGGCGGGAACGACCGTCGCGACGCTGCGTGTCACGGTGGGCGAGGTGGACGTTGCGCTCGAGGACTTTGAGGGAAGCTACGCGAACATCGAGGCGGGCGGCGCGGCGATACACGCGTCGATACAGTCGACCGCGTCGTATGTGGCGCGCGGTAACGCCAGCGGCAAGCTGACCTACGACTTCGGCGCAAGCGACGCGAGCGGGGACACGCTGTCGCTGCGCGCGGGATTCGACATTCCGGCGACCGCGAAGTATCTGCGCGCGTGGGTGTACGGCGACGGCTCGTCGAACACGCTGACCATAGGCGGCGAGCTTGCGAACGGCTCGGCGTTCAGTCTCTCGCCGATAGTGCTCGACTTTGGCGGATACAAGCAGGTGTCGCTGCGCATGCCCGAAAACACGGCTAAGATAAGCAGATTCACCGTGTCGCTCGCAAACGAGGAGCGTCCGACCGGCACGGTATACCTCGACCAGATAGTCGCGAGCCGCACTCAGGCGGAGCTTACCGCCCGTCCGGCTATGACCGATGTGTCGGTGGATAAGGAGCTGACGCCCGGTTCGGTGCTGTTCAAGGCGAAGCTCGCGGACGGCGGCGAGCCGCTCGACCCGACGCGCATAGCGGTCACGCTTGACGGCGAGCGCATAGGGTTTATGTACGACACGGCGAACTGCGAGTTTATGGCGATACTGCTCGATCACGACGACAAGATGCTGCACCGCCTGACGGTGGAGGCATCCGACGCGGACGGAAATCTGCTGCGCTACGCGTACGAGCTGGACGGAGGCGCTTCGGCTGCGAACAGCAAGTTTGCCGACGCCCGCGGTCACTGGTCCGCGCCGTATGCCGACTATCTCTACGAGCGGGGAACGCTTGCGGGCAACTACACCACCGCGTCCGACGGCTCGATGAACGTGCGCCCCAAAGACGCGCTGACCCGTGCCGAGTTTGCGGTGATGATGGCGGCGTATCTCGGCGTGGACACCGAGCGCTACGCGGCGGTCGAGCTGCCGTACAGCGACATGGCGTCGATACCGGCATCCGCCCGCGGCGCCGTTGCGGCAATGTACATCGACAAGATAATCACCGGAAAGGTGAACTCGGACGGCAGCCTGTTCTTCGACCCGCAGGCGACAATCACCCGCTCGGAGATAATGACGATAATCGGGCGCACGCTGCCCAAGGGTCACGCCAAGGCGGAGCTTAGCTTCACCGACGCCGGACAGATACTCGAGTACGCGCGCGACTATGTCAGCGAACTCGTCGCGCTCGGAGCGGTGGGAGGCTATGAGGACGGCAGCATCCGCCCGAACAATCCGGTAACCCGCGCGGAGGGAATACGCATCCTCTACGGGCTGTACTGAGCGAATCGAACGTATTGTTACAGCAGTATTACAAATTCGGACTTTTCCAAAATGCTCTTGCAAACTGGAAATCACTGTGCTATAATCACTGACTGTAAGGCGCGAAAGCGCCTGCATAAATCTAACGAAAGGAGAGCCGGTTAAGATGACGATGGAGCTGACTAAGATAGGGTTCAATTTTGTTGCGTGCGATAGCGTTATCAAGGAGTTCGTCGAGCGTAACGCTGGGGGAACTATGCCCAAAAATGAATATCGACCGGCTCTTGCATAAAGTTTTACAGCTTTGCGCGGGTCGGTGCCCGCGTAAGGAATAAGTTTGCTAAGAAGACTGCGGGCGAAAGCGCGCGGTCTTTTATTTTGTCGAAATCCCGCATCTCACGGCGGGTTTTGAATACTCAAGGGTTTGGAGGGATCATATTTGAACAGGAATCGCATCCGGGCGCTGCTCGGATACATGAAGGGCTTCAAGTGGCTGCTCTTTGTGGGGCTTATATTCATGGCGATAGAGATATTCGTCTCGTTTGTAAGCCCGCTTGTAATGTCGGTCACCATCGACTCGGTGCTCGACTCGAAGCCGGCGGATGTCCCGGGCTACTTTGGGTGGTTCATCACCATGGTAGGCGGGGACGAGGGACTTCGCAGGGACGTGCTGCGCTCGCTGCTTATAATGGCTGCGGCGACGGTGGGCTTCAAGTTCATAAGCGGACTGCTCACCTTCCTGCGCACCTACGTCAACTCGAAGGCGAGCGAGGGCATGATAAAGCGGCTGCGTGACCGCGTGTACGAGCACGTCCAGGCGCTGCCCTTCCGCTATCACGCGACCGCGCAGACCGGCGACCTCATACAGCGCTCGACAAACGACGTCGAGACGGTGCGCCGCTTCATATCGGGCACGCTGCTCGAGTTTGTGCGAACGATTCTGCTGTTTGTCGTCGGCATCTTCGTCATGGCGAACCTCAACTTCCCGCTTGCGATGATAACGCTTGCGCTGTCACCGTTCATCATCGTCACCTCGATGGTGTTCATGAAGAAGATACAGAACCTCTTTATGGAGCTTGAGGAGCAGGAGTCGAAGATGTACACAGTGGTGCAGGAGAACCTGACCGGCACCCGTGTGGTGCGCGCGTTCGGACGCCAGCGCTTTGAGATGGACAAGTTCCTGGGGGAGAACGAGGGACTGCGCGACAAGACGATAAAGCTGAACAACATGTTCGCCAACCTGTGGGCTGCGCTCGACGTGGTCAGCGGACTTCAGATAGCGATGGTTGCGATATTCGGCATCGTCTTCGCGGTGAGGGGAGACATCTCGGTGGGCGAGTACACGGCGTTTACAAGCTATGTCTACATCTTCATCTGGCCGCTGCGCAGCTTCGGACGAGTGCTCAGTGACCTCGGACGCTCGCTCATTTCGGTCGGGCGTATCGAGGAGGTGCTGAACACCCCGATAGAGGACGAGGTCGCGGATGGCTCCACGCCTTCGCTGGGGGGCGACGTCGACTTCGAGGACGTGAGCTTCGGCTACGAGGACGGCACGAAAGTCCTCGACCATCTGGATATGCACATCAAGGGAGGCAGCACCGCGGCGATACTCGGCGGCACCGGCTCGGGCAAGTCGACGCTCGCGCAGCTGCTCCAGCGGCTGTACGACGTGGACTCGGGCGCGATAAAGATAGGCGGCGTGGACATAAACGAGATGCAGAAGAAGCATCTGCGCGACCACATCGGCATCGTGCTCCAGGAGCCGTTCCTCTACTCGAAGACGATAATGGACAACATCGGCATAAAGCTCGAGAATGTGGACAAGGAGCGCGTGTACGAGGCGGCTCGCGTTGCGGCGATACACGACGACATCGAGGGCTTCGACCAGGGATATGACACGGTTGTAGGCGAGCGCGGCGTGACGCTCAGCGGAGGACAGAAGCAGCGTGTCGCGATAGCCCGCGCGCTTGTCGGCGACAGCGACATACTCATCTTCGACGACTCGCTGTCCGCTGTCGACGCAAAGACCGACGCACAGATACGCGACGCGCTGAAGAGCCGCCGCGAGGGCACGACCACGATAATAATTTCGCACCGCATAACCACGCTGATGGAGGCAGACAGGATATTCGTTCTCAAGGACGGCAAGGTGGCGGAGCAGGGTACGCACGCGGAGCTGCTCGCTCAGGGCGGCATCTACAAGCGCACCTATGACATACAGAGTATGCAGGCGGAAGAGGAGGTGACCGCATGAGCAGCGCAATTAAGGAAAGAGAGTTCCAAAACCAGAAGATAAACTGGGGAACCTGGGGCAAGATACTCGGATTTGCAAAAAAGAGCAAGAAGTACATCTATATAGCGGCTATGGCGGGCGCGCTGACCGGAATACTCGACCTTTGCACGCAGCTTCTCAGCCGTTGGGCGATCGACGGTTTCATTGAGGCGGCGTCGCTCGACCACTTCTCATGGTACATAATAGCGGCTGTGGCGGCCCAGATGGCGTTCGCGGTGTTCACGATGATGTTCAGCCGCGCGTGCGGACGTCTGGAGGCGAACATGACCGCGGACATAAGAAACGAGGGCTTCCGCAAGCTTCAGACCATGTCGTTCAGCTACTTCGATAAGACCTCGGTCGGATACCTGCTCGCGCGCATGACCACCGACGTGAGCCGCTCGACCGAGACGCTCGCGTGGTGCTTCATCGACCTCGGCTGGGGCGTGATGGCGATAGTCGCGGGCATGATAGGCATGTTCGTGATAAACTGGCAGCTCGCGCTGATACTGCTCGTGTCCCTGCCGCTGCTCGGAGTTGTCAGCGTGTTCTTCCAGAAGAAGATACTCAAGCATCAGCGTGAGACGCGCCGCCTCAACTCGATGATAACCTCGGCGTTCAACGAGGGCATCATGGGCGCGCGCACCACCAAGACGCTCGTGCGCGAGGAGCTGAACAACAAAGAGTTTACCGCGACCACCGCGGGGATGCGCGGGGCGAGCATGCGCGCGGCGATGATATCGGCGCTGTATATGCCGGTCGCGTCGATGCTGATAAGCATAGCGGTCGGCGTGGTGCTCGTCAAGGGCGGCTACGACGTGACGCGGATGGTGCTGTCCATCGGCACGCTCAACATGTTCATAAACATGGGCAACATGATGTTCGAGCCGATACGCCAGTTCGCGCGCATCTTCGCCGAATTCCAGTCGGCACAGGCTGCGGCGGAGCGCGTTGTCGAAGTCCTCGACGCGGAGAGCGACATCCGCGACAGCGACGAGATAGTCGCGAAATACGGCGACCTGTTCGACCCGAAGCGCGAGAACTGGGAGCCGATACGCGGCGAGGTCGAGTTCAGGAACGTCAGCTTCTACTATGTGGAGGGCGAGCCGATACTCAAGAACTTCAACCTGAAGGTGCGCGCGGGCGAGAACATAGCGCTCGTCGGCGAGACCGGCTCGGGCAAGTCGACCATCGTCAACCTCGTCTGCCGCTTCTACGAGCCGCAGGAGGGCGAGATACTTGTCGACGGCGTGAACATCCGCGAGCGCAGTCAGCTCTGGCTCCAGTCGAACCTCGGCTATGTTCTCCAGCAGCCGCATCTGTTCAGCGGCACGATACGCGAGAACATACGCTACGGACGTCTGGACGCGAACGACGCGGACATCGAAAACGCCGCCAAGATGGTCGGCGCGGACGAGTTCATCCGCACGCTGGACAAGGGCTACGACACCGAGGTCGGCGAGGGCGGCGGACTGCTCTCGACCGGTCAGAAGCAGCTGATTAGTTTTGCGCGCGCGATAGTCGCCGACCCGAAGATATTCGTGCTCGACGAGGCGACAAGCTCGATAGACACCGAGAGCGAGATGAAGATCCAGAAGGCGAGCGAGACGCTGCTGCACAACCGCACCAGCTTCATCATCGCGCATCGGCTCTCGACTGTGCGCGACGCCGACCGCATCCTCGTCATCGACCACGGCGAGGTGCTCGAACAGGGCAGCCACAAGGAGTTGATGGCGAAGAAGGGCTACTACTACGACCTCTACACCAACCAGTTCCGCTCGGAGAAGGTCGACGAGAGCGTCAAACAGTTGTAAGACATACGGCGGCGCGGAGCGTTCTGCGTCGCCGCGTTTTTGATAAAGCAGGAGGAAAATATGCAGATAAAGACCGAAAGACTGCTGCTCTGCCCACTCGGGGAGCGCTATCTGGACAGCACGTTTGCGTATGCCGGCGACCCGCAGACCGCGACCATGATGGTGCATCAGCCGCACGACAGCCTTGACGAGACGCTAAAGTTTCTGCAAGCCATCGACCGCGAGTAGGCAAAGGAGAAGCCGGAGTTCTACGAGTTTGCGGTGCTGCTCGACGGCGTACACATCGGCGGTGTCAGCCTCTACCTGAACGAGGACGGGACGCATGGCGAGCTCGGTTGGATAATCAACCGAAAATATCAGCACAAGGGCTACGCGTTCGAGGCGGCAAGGGCACTTGTCGACCGATTTTCGCAGGGGATGGGCATAGCGTGCTTTGTAGCGCACTGCGACGGCGAGAATCACGCGTCGCGCCGACTGATGGAGAAGCTCGGCATGTGGCAGGTGTCCTTATGCGGAGGTCGGAAGAATCGCGGTTCGGACGAGGAGCGCACCGAGTATATGTACGAGCTGGAAGTGAACGAATGAGTATGTAAGGAGACCGAGTCTCTTTCAC
>CAMNWZ010000033.1 GCA_946566645.1 uncultured Clostridia bacterium | reverse complement strand
CGAGCTTGAGCGGCTCTCCACGCCGATGAGCGCGGCGGAATCGCTGTCAAACCCGCGTATCCTCCGACCGAATATCGGAATGCCGCTTCGCAGCGAATTTGTGACGAAATTCGGCAGAACAGCGCCCAAATCGCAGATATTCACGCCCGGACGGTATGTCGTTTCTATCTCCCGACCGCCGTCCCTGCCCGCAAGGAAGTCGCCTATCGACTGCGCGGGCGCGCGGTAGTTCGACCCGCCCGCAAGATACGCCGCGCGCTCGAGCCGCCGCTGAAACTCCACTCCCGCAAGCGCTCCATTCCCGCCGAAGTCCTGCGGCAGAGCGCTCACGAGCAGCGCCGAGTTCGCGAACCGACCGTCCCGCGCGTGCAAACTCATGCCGTTGGTGACCACCGTTTCCGGCTCGCTCGCCGCCGCAACGACCTGCCCGCCGGGGCACATGCAGAAGGTGTACACACCGCGGCCGTCGTCGAGGTGCGCCGCGAGCTTGTACTCGGCGGGCGGCAGTGTTCTGCGCTCGCGACCGTACTGCGCGCGGTCTATCAGCGACTGCTCGTGCTCCACGCGCACGCCGACCGAGAACGCCTTGCGCTCCATCGCTATCCCCTGTGCCGCAAGCATTTCAAACGTGTCGCGCGCGCTGTGGCCGAGTGCCAGCACGACCTGTCGCGTGGGCAGCTCGTATTCTCCCTCAGAAGTTGCGATCTTTACCGATTTCAGCCCTGAATTGTCGCTATTATAGCCGATAAACTTCGCTCCGAAGCGGATCTCGCCGCCCATCTCCTCTATCGCCGCGCGCATCCGTTTTACTACGCCGCGCAGCAGGTCGGTGCCGATGTGCGGGTGCGCGAGGTATGCTATCTCCTCCGGCGCGCCCGCCTGCACAAACGCCGCGAGTACGTCGCGGATTCGCGGGTCTTTTATGCCTGTGGTGAGTTTTCCGTCCGAAAAAGTTCCGGCTCCGCCCTCGCCGAATTGCACGTTCGACTCGGAGTCGAGCGACCCTCCCGACCAGAATTTCTCGACCGTGCGGACACGCTCGTCGACAGACCGCCCGCGCTCGATGACTATCGGTCGCAGCCCCGCTCGCGCAAGGGTCAGCGCCGCGAACAGCCCCGCCGGTCCGCTTCCCACCACCACCGGCGGCAGGTCGAACGACCGCTCCCTCGCGGCGGCGATGAGACTGCCCGAATGGCGCAGGAAATCTTCGGTCGGCGCGGGTTTTTCATTAACTAAAACGGTGTATATCCAGAAGATATCCGGCTTTTTGCGCGCGTCAAGCGACTTTTTCAGCACAAATATCTCGTCGCTGCAATCCCTCGGTTTTATCCCGAGTTTTCTCGCGACGGCGCGGCGAAGGTCTTCCGGCGAGTGGTCGGCGGGCAGCTTCAGATCCTGTATCCGCATCTCACTTTTCCTCCCGAATCGCTTGCGCCGCAGCGGTTCCGGCTATCTGACCGGTCGCCCATGCCCAGTGGAGGTTGTAACCGCCGCAGTCGCCGTGGACGTCGAGCACCTCGCCCGCCGCGTACAGCCGTCGGTCGCCGAGCGACTCCATCGTCGTCGGTGAGAACTGCCGCGGTCGAACGCCGCCCGCCGTCACCTGCGCGCTGTCGAAGCCCATCCGTCCACTTATCTCAAACTCGAAGTTCTTCAGACAGTATGCTAGCTTTTTCAGCAGCTTATCGTCAAATTTCGCAACTTCAAGCGACAGTTTTTCCACTCCCGCCGCGCGAAATATCATGTTTCCGAGCCGCTTGTGAAGCATCCCCGCGAAGAAATCCTCCGCCGTTTTCGCCGAGAAAATCGCGCGGCGGCGCTCGAGTTTAGCGGTCAAATCATCCTCCGACAGCTCGGGCATAAAGTCTAAAACCACTGTGTCGCAAGGCTTTCGCGCGGTCACCTGGAAAATTGGGATGCCGCTCAGACCGTAGTCGGTGAACAGCACCTCGCCGCGCTCGGTGTGTATCGTTTCGCCGCCGCTGGATGCCTTCACCTCCGCACGGACGCGAATCCCCTTCAGCGCCGTGACCGACGGTTTTGTCACCTTCAGCTGCACCAAAGCGGGCTGTAACGGCGATATTTCATACCCAAGCGCGCGAAAAAGTTCAAATCCGCTGCCGTCCGAGCCGAACTTCGGTGACGCGCAGCCTCCCGCCGCGACGATTAGCGCGTCGGCGACGATTTTTCGTCCGTCGCCGGCGCAAATCTCCCACTTATCGTCGATTTTGCGCAGTTTTTCGGCCGTAAAGTTCTCGATAAGCTCACAGTCCTCCGCCGCGACGCGCAGCGCGTCGAGCAGTCCCGCGGCGCTCTCGCTTTTGGGATAGACCCGCCCGTCCTCGACATAAGGCGGCACGCCGACGCTCTCGAAAAACTCTATCGCCTGCGCCGTGCCGAATCGCTCGATCACTTGCGCCGCAAAGGTTCTGTCGCCGTGGTAGTGCTCGATCGACAGATCGGTGTTCGTGAAGTTGCACCGACCGTTTCCGGTGACGAGCAGCTTCTTTCCCGCGCGGGGAAGGCGTTCGAGCAGGAGCACGCGACCCGCGCCCGCACGCTTCGCCGCTATCGCCGCCGCAAGTCCCGCAGCACCCGCGCCGATTATCGCAAGCGTGCTCACTTTGCCTCCTCCTGCTCATCGTCGGCAGGCGGAGCGGACAGCACGACGCGTCCGTCCTGATATTCGAGCCGCACCTTGTTGCCGCTCACGCCGATGCGGTCGAGCATATCGCGCGGAATTTGCAGGCGTCCCGCGCGGTCGAGCACCGCAAACTCGTCCTGCGTCGACTCGTCGTCGGCGAGGCTCGCGACGTCGGCAAGGTTTCTTTTTACCACAAATTCGCTCGCGGTCTTGCCGTCGCGTATCGCGACAACGCGCTCGACCTTGCGCGCGAGCATCCGGTCGTGGGTGACGATGACGATGGTCGTGCCGAGTTCGCGGTTGAGTTCGCGGAACACGTCGAGGATATAGCTCGCCGTCGACAGGTCGACCGAGCCGGTCGGCTCGTCGGCAAGCAGCAGCCTCGGATTGTTCGCGAGCGCGAGCGCGATGGCTATGCGCTGCTGCTCGCCTCCGGACAGCATATTCAGCTTTGAATTCTTTCGGTGCGACATTCCGACAAGCTCGAGCAGCTGCAGCGCGCGGGTCTTGCGGTTCTGCGACAGCACCATCTTGCCGTCCCCCGCCGACTGCATCTTTCCGAACAACATCGGCATCTGCACGTTCTGCCACGCGGTGAGATAGGGCAGCAGATTTCGCGCGTTGTTCTGCCAGACAAAGCCCACGGTGTTTCGCTTGTAGTCGACAAGTTCCTTCTCGCTCAGCTTGAACAGATCCTTGCCGTCGACGATGAGCCGACCCGCGCTCGGTCGGTCGAGACCGCCTATCATGTTTAGGAATGTGGACTTGCCCGAGCCGCTGTTGCCGATTATAGCCATCAGCTCGCCGCGCTCGACGGTAAGCTCAAGTCCTTGCAGCGCAAGCACTTCAATGTCCTTAGTCTTGTATATCTTGACCAGATTTTCGCACTCGATTATGTTGTCCCTTACCTGCTCGCTCACTCCGCCTCGACCTCCTCTCCGGTCACGAGTTTGCCGTCACTGAGCTCGTACACGCAGTCGGCAAGCTCGACAAGACTCACATCGTGGGTGGTCATCACCAGCGTCACGCCCTCCGCCTCGATAAGCTCTCGGAAGGTCTTCATCACCGCGAACGCCGTGCCGGTGTCCAGCTCGGCGGTAGGCTCGTCCGCAAATAGCACGGCGGGGCGGTGCGCTATCGCACGGGCTATCGCGACGCGCTGCTGCTCGCCTCCCGACATCTCCTGCGGCATGTGGTTCATTCGCGAGCCGAGTCCGACCAGATGCAGGCACTCCTCGGCGCGCTTTCTCCGCTCGGACGCCGGCACTCCCGCGATGCGCATACCGAACTCCACGTTTTCAAACGCGGTCATCATCGACACGAGCGCCACCGACTGGAAGATGAAGCCTATCTTCTTGCGGCGGAGCGCGTCGCGTGCAGGCTCGCTCGCCGACGTGATGTCCACGCCGTCCACCTCAACTCTCCCCTCGGTCGGACGGTCGAGCGCGCCGAGTATGTTCATAAGCGTCGTCTTTCCCGAGCCGCTGCGCCCGCGAAGTATCGTCAGTTTTCCGCGCGGGATGCCGAGCGTCACGTCTTTCAGCGCCCAGAAGTCGCTGTCCCCCGCCTTAAACGAGCGCCCGACGCCTTCGGCAAGAATTATGTTTTCCATAGTGTCCTCCTTAATCCTCGCCCAGCTTGAGCGCCTGAGCTATGCGTATCTTCGAGATTAGCGCGCAGAGTATCGCTATGCAGACCGCGAGCATCGCGCCTATCACGATAAACAGACGCGCGAAGTCGCCGCCCTCCGCCGCCACCTGAAGCGGCAGCGCGTTCTCGCCCGCCGAGTAGCCGAGCTGTATCAGCGGCACGAAGAACTTGGACGCGAGCACTCCCACAAGCGCGCCGAAGCCTATCGACGTGCCCGATATGAACAGCTGCTCGCTGACAAGCAGCGCGAAGATGCTGCGCATCGACATGCCCATCGCGCGGAAGATGCCGAACTGCAGCACACGCGAGCGTATCGACAGTATCCAGTAGATGAGGAATCCGGTCATGCAGACCACCAGCACGATGATGAAGCTGACGGTGAGCACGCCGTTGGTGCCTTGCAGCACCGGACTGTTCTTCTCGCTGACTATCGCCGCGTCCGCGTCGAGGAAGGTCTCGAACCGCATCCCCTGCGTCTCGGCAAGCTCGTACACCGGCGCGGCGGACTCGCACTTTATCCACACCTCGTAGGGTGTCACCCCCCACTGCGACTGCACCTGCGCGAGGTTTGCCACCGCGAAGTAGTAGTCCTTGTAGGTCACGCCGCCCTCGCCGTCCGCCTCCGTCTCGGTCATTATAAGCGACGGCCAGTAGTCGACAAATCCGCAGACCACGCCGCTGAAGCCCGCGCCGTCCGGCGATCTCAGGTTTATCGTGTCGCCGAGCTGCACGTTCTGCTTTGTGTGGAAGTTGGTGGAGAGCAGCACCGCGCGCGCGTCGGATGTCATCGCGTTCAGGTACTCGTTCTGGTGCGCGGGAAGCAGACCGTCGCGGAACCACGCTATCTCGCCGAACTGCTTGGTGTCTATGCCGAGCAGCGTGATGTTCGACACCTTCGGCGACACGGTGCTGACCTCCTCGGTGCGCTGCACCTTGGTATAGAGCGCTCCCGACTGGCTTAGCGGCGCGTACCGCTCGTAGTCCGGCTCGTAGTAGACTATCGCGTCGGAGGAGGACACAAGGTTCTTGTTCGAGTCCCACTTCTCGGCGAGCACCACGTCCGCGCCGTATTCGTAGCGAATGTTCTGCTCCATGTTGAGGTTTATCGTTCGTGCCGCCGACGCGCTGAATATTCCGGTCGCGACGGTGAGCACGAGGAATATCATTATGAACTGCTCCTCGCCCACCGACCGCGTTATCCGCAGGAAGGATGCATACAGCGACGGCGACCAGAACCGCCGTCCGACGCGGAATATCAGCTTCATCAGCAGCGGGAAGATGCGCACGAGCAGCAGTCCCGCGCCGATGACGAACAGCGACGAGTTGATGAACAGCAGCGGGTCGATGCCGCCGCCTCCCGCCGAAAGCAGATCCTTCTGGTTGTTGTAAGAATAGAGTCCGTATATCGACTCGGCGAGCAGGATGATGTCCAGGAAGAACTTCTGCCAAATCGGACGGCTCTTGCGTCCGGTGGTGGAGCGCTTGTGGTCGACAATGGTTATCTTCGAGTATTTGAACGCGGGCACAACCATCATAAGCACCGACAGCACCGCCGCGATGCCGCTGTACATGAACGCCTCGGGCACGAGACGAACCTCCAGCGCCGCGCGGCTGACAAGTCCGAGGAAGCCGTCCGACGCGCCGAGCACCCGGCAGATAAGCAGTCCGAGCGGCAGTCCGAGCAGGAAACTTATCGCGGCGACTATCATGCTCTGTCCGAGGAATATGCGTATCACCTGTCCCCGCGACGCGCCGCGCGACTTTATCACCGCTATCGAGTTCTTCTCCTGCTCGAGTATCTGCTTTGACACCATGAAGATGAAGAAGGCGAACAGCACAAACATTGGCGCCTGGAGCACCCACATCGTCATTGTCAGCTTCTCCGACTGGACGAGGAACTGCTCGAGCGTTCCGCGATAGCTCGCCTTGAACGCGCTCTGCCCGAACCGCTCGAAGTTCTCGATTGCGGCGTCGGTCGCGTCGAGCGCGGCCTTTACTCCCGCGGCGTCGAGCGCGGTGTAGTCGAACAGCTTGTAGTAGGTGACGGTGAAGTTCACGTTCGCGGGATGGTTGTCGATGAAAAGGCTCATAAACAGCGACTCGTCCATCAGGCAGACGTCGGTGAAGTTCTGCGGCGAGTAGTACCAAAATTCGTCGTTTTCCTCGCTGTTTGTGTATGTTCCGACCACCTTGAATCGCACCGAGCTGCCGTCGTCGAACCGTGCCTGGCGCATCTCGAGCACCTCGCCGAGTATCAGGTCGCGCTCGACCAGCGTGCGCTCGTTTACTATCGTCTCAATGACGCCGTCCGCGCCGATTTCCGGCGAGTACATCCGACCGCCGGTTATCTTCAGGTGATCCTCCGCGCCGGTGATGAACTGCAGACGCATCATGCGGGTGTTTTCGGTCTTTCTGCCCTCCACGCCGAGCGCCTCATACTCGCCGGTCGAGTAGACCGCTATGTCGTGCCTCAGCGGAAGCTCCATCGCCCGCTCGAAGGTGTCGACCCGCTCGATAAAGTTCTCAAGCGACGCCAGCTCCTTGCCCTTGGCTGCGTTGAGCGAGTTCATCTTGATTTCGGCGGCGAGGGGATATACATTCTTGTCCGCCTGCCGCTCCTGCATCGTCTGTCCGACCATACGCTTCATTATCGCGTCCGAGTAGACGGGTACGCTGGACACCATCGCGCTGAGCAGCAGATTGCCGATGAGCAGGCTCACGATGAGCCACTTGTTCGACAGCATCTTGCGAAGTATAAATGAAAACATAGCCGCCCCCCTAACCCACGCTGACCTGCTCGCCGACTTCGAGGCCGTCGAGCACCTGCGTGTTCTTGTCGTCGGACAAGCCGGTAGCTATGAAGCGCTTGCGAAGCTCGCCGTCGCGCATTACATAGACAAAGCGCTTGCCGTCCTCGTTCTGCACCGCGCCGTTCGGAACTATCACCGCGTCGTCCACCCGAACGCGCTCGGTCTCCAGGCGTATTCCGCTCGGCAAAGACGTCGGGCGCCCGGGTCTTCCTCCGGTGCTCGGGTTCAGCTCGCCCGCGCTCTCGGTAAAGGTCTTCATAAGCTCGTCCGGTATCGCCACCGCGAATATGCCGGTCGCCGCGTTCTCTATGTTCGGCGCGGCTATGACCTTCGTCTCGTACTCGCCGTCAAGTCCCCGCGCGCTAAGCGTCATCGTCATGCCGTACCGCACCGCGCCGGAAAGCTCGCTCGTGCCGACAAGCGACACGTCGTCGTAGGTGACAAGCGTGCATATCTTGCCTCCGAGCGGTATCGCCGCGCCCTCCGCGCGCATCTCCAGGTTCGCTATGTATCCGTCCGCCGGCGCAACTATCGTCGTGCGCGATATGCGCTCGACAAACTCGTCCACCTTACGCTGCGCCGCGTCGACGTTCTGCTCGACCGACTTTCTTGTCAGCTTCTCGTTTATCTCGGCACGCTCGAGCGCCAGCTCAAGCCGTCTGCGCGCGGTCGCGTCCTCGCCGTCGTATTCGGAAAGCGATTTCTTCGCGCTCGACACCGCAGCCGACGCGTCGCTTATCCTCCTGTCCCCGCTGCTCTTAGCTATCGAAAGCTCCGCGCGCAGCGACTGAAGGTCGGCTTCGCTGTGCTCTATCGACACCGTCGCGAGTACGTCCCCCTTCGCGACCGTGTCCCCCGCGCCGATGTTATAGCTCACCACCCGCGCGCCGTCAAAGTCGCAGGTTATCGTCTGCTCCTTGTAGCGTATCGAGCCGTCCGCCGAGTAGTTCCGCGCGACGCTGCCAACGGTCACATCGGCGAGCCTCACGTTCTGACCTGTCGACGCGCTCTCCACCGGCTTTATGAGCACCTCGCCCGTCTTCTCCTCGCCCGCGCAGGACGGAAGTCCGATGAGCGCCGCGGCAAGCAGTACCGCCGCTATCCGCTTAGTTCCCCACATAGACTTCATCCCCCTCGCTAAGCCCCTCAGTTATCTCGACATATGCGTTAGATGTCGCGCCGGTCTTTACCTCGGTGTATATCTTCTCGCCGTTTTCTACGAGATAGACATATGTGATGCCCGAGTCGCGCCGCACCGCACCGGTCGGAAGCCGCAGCGTGTTCTCCGACCGCTCGCGCTCAACGCGTATCTGGACATATGTGCCCGACGCGGGAAGCTCGCCGCCGTCCGCGCGCACGAATCTCGGCGGAGGGGTCTCGCCGTTTGCGTCGAACGCGGCGTTCTCCCTGTCGGTGTACTCGTAGCGCACAAGCTCGACCGTCTCGCCGTCTATCACCGCGCTCGTCGGCTTGCCGGAGGGCATATTGCCCACGCCGTCGTAGATTATGAAGCGACCCGCCTCCGACACAACCGTCGCGACCGCCGACGCAGCCGACGCGTAGGCGCCTTCCTCCGGCAGTGCCGCGACCGTGCCGTCTATCGGCGCGCGCAGGGTGCAGGCGGAGATGGATGCCTCCAGCTCGGCTATCTGCGACCGCACCGACGCGGTCTGCTTGTTATAATTTGCGTCGTAGTCGCTCAGCGCTATCTCGCAGCGCTCGACCTCTATCTTCGCGAGGCTTATCGCGGTCGAGTCGCCGCCCGCCTCGGTCTCCTCAAGCGACAGCTTTGCAAGCTCCAGGTCTATCTCGACCAGCCGTCTGCCCTGCGCTCCGGTGTCGATAAGCTCCGCAAGCGACTCCTTCGCCGCCGCGAGGCTCTCCTCCGCCGCCTCGGTGTCCAGCTTCAGTATAGCGTCGCCCGCGCGGACCTCGTCGCCTACGCGAACGAACAGCTTGTCCACGATGCCGCTCGTCTCGTCCATCGCCGCCTCCGCGACGTTCGGCATGACGCTGCCGTCGTAGACGAGGGTGGCTATGACATCTCCACGCTCGACCGGCGCGGTGTCGTATACAACGCTTATCGAGTCGGCGAGCGGCGGCGCAGACACCTCCGCCTCACCGCACGCCGAGAGAAGCGTCATCGCGGCAAGAACAGCCGCAAAAATCATCTTTTTCACTGCGCTATCACCTGCTCTCCCTCCGAAAGTCCGGAGACTATCTCGGTATATCCGTCGGCGGAAAATCCGGTCTCCACCTCGCGCAGCGTGCGCACGCCGTCGGACAGGGTGTAGACTATCGACTGTCCGTTGGCGCTCTTTATCGCGCCCGACGGCACTCGCAGCACGTCGTAGACCGCGCCGGTCACCACCCAAACGTTGCCGTAGCTGCCCTCGCCCACGCCGGAGATATGCTCCTCCGGCTCGAGCGTGACCGACTGCTCAGTCTTTTCGACTATCGAGGCGGGGTATGTCTCGTCGCCCACCGATATTTCCACTTCATCGCCGATCTCGAACAGAGCCGCTGCCGCCGTGCCTTCCGCGGTGAAGGTGAGCATCGTCTTGTCGCTTATCGTTATGAACGCTTCCCCCGCGGTCGAGCGGTAGCTCTCCGCGCCGAAGCTCTTTATGAAGGTCACAGTGCCGTCAAACGGCGCGTACAGCTTGCGGCTCGCTATCCCGTCCTCCAGTTCTCCGAGCTTGCTACGCGCAGCCGAAAGCCGCAGCTTCGACGCGTCGATGTCCGCCTTGTATCGCTCGGAAGTCGACTCACGCGACGCCTTGAGCTGCGCGTTTTCGGGGTCTGCCGATATGCGAACGTCGAGCGCGCGCAGCTCGAGCGCAAGGTCGCGCTCAAGCGTCTCCACGCTCGCCTCAAGCTCGGCTATCCGCTCCCGCTGCGCGTCGGCGAGCTCGACAAGTCCGTCGTCGTCCAGCTCCGCGAGAAGCGTTCCCTTCTCCACCGTCTCGCCGACCGTGACATACACTCCCGCGAGCATCGAGCCGTCCACCGGAAACGCGAGCGACTCCTTCAGCGCGGGCGCGTACTTGAATGTAGCCTTCTCCCGCTTTACTATGTCGCCGCGCTCGGTCGCCGCCATCTTATACTCGGTCTTTTCATATGACCGTATTATCGGCGGTGTGGGCGCGCTCTCCTCTTCCGGAAGCAGTCCACAGCCGGCGAGCATCGCGGCAAGCATTGCCACGACAAGCGCCGCCGAAATCAGCCCGAACAGGCATCCTCTCTGCATCTTTCCCCTCCTCAAAGAAGTTCTTGAATCGCTTCTTTTACACTTCCGACGCGCACGACTTCAAGCCCGTCGGGTATCCTCACCCCGCGGGCTCCGCGTGAAGGTATCGCGCATCGTTTGAATCCCAGTCGGTGCACCTCGGCGAGCCGCTGTTCGGTCGCCGCCACCGCTCGAAGTTCGCCCGCAAGCCCGACTTCGCCGAACGCCGCGAGGTCGTCGCCGGTCGGACGGTCGAGCATCGCGCCCGCAAGCGCCAGTATCGTCGCGAGGTCTACGGCAGGCTCGTCCACCCGCAGACCGCCGACCACGTTTATGTACGCGTCGCGGTTGGAGGTTATCAGCCCCGCGCGGCGCTCAAGCACCGCAAGCATCAGCACGGCGCGGTTGTAGTCAAGCCCGCTGGACATTCGGCGCGGATTGCCGTACGCCGTCGGCACGACGAGCGCCTGCACCTCGGCGAGCACCGGACGCGAACCCTCCATCACGCACGCGACGCAGCTTCCAGCGACCCCCTGCGGACGTCCGCTGAGCAGCATCTCGGACGGATTCGGTATCTCGCGAAGCCCGTCGCCCGCCATCTCGAACACGCCTATCTCGTTTGTCGAGCCGAAGCGGTTCTTCTCGGCGCGGAGTATGCGGTGTATCAGGTTTCGGTCGCCCTCGAAGCTGAGCACGCAGTCGACGATGTGCTCAAGCACCTTCGGTCCGGCAAGCGACCCCTCCTTGTTCACATGACCGACGACGAATATCGTCACGCCCTCGTTCTTCGCAAGCTGCATCAGCGCGAGCGTGCACTCCTTTATCTGACTGACGCTGCCCGGCGCCGACGCGTTGGTCGTGCGGAACATCGTCTGTATCGAGTCTATTATCAGGATGTCCGGCTGCTCGGTGCGCGCCGCGTCGAGTGCCTTGTCCAGATTCGTCTCGCTCATAAGCGACAGGTTGTCGCTCGCGACGCCGAGCCGCTTCGCCCGCATGCTTATCTGGCGGAGGCTCTCCTCGCCGGACACATACAGCACCCGCTGGCGCTCGCACAGCGACGAGCATATCTGAAGCAGCAGCGTCGACTTGCCAACGCCCGGCTCGCCGCCCACGAGAACAAGGCTTCCCTGCACCGCGCCGCCGCCGAGCACGCGGTCAAGCTCGCCGAGTCCGGTGGAAAAGCGTATCTCGTCGGTCGACGACACCTCGGACAGCTTCATCACCTTGCCGTCGTAGCCCCCCGACGCCTGCATCGCGCTCGCGGGCTGTTTTGACGGAGATCCTGTCACCGTCGTAGCCTCGACAAAGGTGTTCCACTTGCCGCAGCTCGGGCACTTTCCGTACCACCTTGTTGACTCAAATCCGCAATCCGAGCAGAAAAACAGCGTCTTCTCTTTCAAATTATCCCTCTCCCGCACTCCCGACAAGCGACCCGCTCTCATATCGCAGATATGCGCAGGTTATCGCAAGCGCGAGCTTCTTTTGATGTCCGTCCTGCCCGAGCAGCTCGAGGTCGCGCGCGTTTGAGAGAAATCCGCACTCGGCGAGCACCCCCGCACAGGACGCCTTCTTGAATATGTACACGCTCGACGCGACCGGCTTGGACACGCGCTCGTTCGACGGGTCGAGCTGCGCGCGGATGTCCGCCTGTATCGCCTCGGCGAGCGGACGCGCGTCCTCCCCCTTGTAGAAGATGTGCGCGCCGCCGTATCGACTGTCCCCGAACATGTTCTGGTGTATGCTGATAAGAAACGCGTCGTCGGTCGAGTTTATTATCTCCACCCGACGTTTAAGATCCGCCGACTTCGCGCTGCGTCCGCTGCCCTCGCCGAGAGCGGAGTCGGTCTCGCGTATCAGCACCGGCTCGATACCGAACAGCCGCATCGCGTCCGCCGTCCTCAGCGCTATAGACAGGTTTAAGCCGCTCTCTATGACTCCGCTCGAGCTGACAGCCCCGCCGTCAAACCCGCCGTGCCCCGCGTCTATCACCGGCGTGTGCGCCGCGGCGGGACGGACGAGCAGCGGTATCGCGAGCAGCAGCGCCGCAAGTCTTTTCATGATACATCACCCCCGCAAAAACTCTATGCGAGGGACAGGCGGTGAAATTACTTGGTGTCCTGCTTCTTGTATACCAGCTTCGCGCCTATCGAGAAGCCCTTCATTCCGAGCGTGTACGCGACGTGGTATATCGCCGGCGCGATGACTATCGGCAGAAGGCAGAACAGCGGCGAAATGTCTTCCAGTTTTTGCAGAACATACATAAACGGCATATAAAACGCGTGATAAAGCACCGGAATTATTGAGCTTATGCCGGTCTGAAGCGCCGGAGCGACCCCCGCCGCGCGCTGACCGAGCACCACGAATCCGTGTGCTATCATCAGCACCGCGAGCAGCGCGCCCACGCTCTCGGCTATGCACGCAGCCTTGAGCCCGCGCAGCTTGTCCTTTTTGATGTGGCCGTAGTTCATCATGTTCATGTCCTGCTCGCCCGCGCGCCATCCCTCGATGTAGAGCACCGCGACGAACGCGAACGCGCCCGCGATGTAGCCTATCGCCATTGCCGCGCCCTCGCTCATCACCAGTCCCAGCAGGTTCATGCCGACAAACGTCAGAAACGCCGCGATTATGTGCGCGCCGAGGACATTTATCACCTGCGGCGACACTTTGCGGCGGCGCGCCTCCATGCGCTCGCTGTCATTTGAGCGCGACGCCCACTGCACCGGCTTCTCGTTGCGATCCGCCCATGTGTTCTCCTTGCGCTCGGACAGATTCTCGTTGTTATCGCTCATTTCTTCACCTCCGAGTATAATAAAACATTGCATTATAAACTATAACACATTTTCGTCCGAAATGGAAGAACAAATTATGAATAATGACAAAAAACTCCCCCGGAAATTTCCGGAGGAGTTTTTGGGTAGGTATTCGTGTTTGGTTTGCCGTGGATCAGTCAGCTCCGGTGCCGCTGAGATAGCGATAGAACGCGTTGTTGACATACAGAGCGTTGTCCTCTATCTCAACATCCTCAGAGACCGACTTAGCCGCATTGCCGACCTTCTCAACATTCTCCGGCATACTGAACGAGTGTATCTCGTAGTTGCCGTTCTTGATGACGTTGTCGTATATGAGGGTGTAGTCCTCCGTGCCCATCTCGGTGCTCGAGGAGAACAGCGGCTGCCACCACGCGCCGATGATAAGTCCCTCGAAGCTGCCGTCCTCTTTCTGGTCGGCAAAGTTCTTCTTGCAGTACTTGCTGACGATGTCGCTGAACGCGTCCTTGTCCTCCGCGGTATCAAACTCTATCATGAGGTCGTATTCCGGGAAAACAGCATCCGCAACAGCGCTTGCACGCTCGGTAGGATCGGCGTTCGGGTCGACCCATGCTGCCATGCCCTGATATATCGACAGCTTCGGCTCTATCTGGAGATAGGCGTCGATGCCCTCGCTGTCGAGCAGCGTGACCAGCTGGATCGCGTGCGCCGGATCGGAATGGCCGTAGCGAATGGTATACTCCGGAATGAAGTTGCAGTTGTAAGCGGTGCAACGGATGCCAAAGCCGGTGGTGGCATCCTGCTCCATTATCTGGTAACCCACATCGCCGAGCACAACATCGTTGTACAGGTCAGCGCGCATGATCTGATCAAAGCCGTGCTGCAGATTCGACAGGATGTCGGTGTCGCTGACACGTCCGATGTAGTTGCGGCCGTTACCGGAGGTCTGCGCAACGCCCATCAGCAGCTCGGCAGCGGTCTCGCCGTCGAGGTCGCCGTTCGGGTCAAGGGTCGGAGCGATGAGGTTCGCGTCGAGCGCGCAGGCATAGTAGGCAGCCGCGTCGCCCTCCGGCATCTCAAAGGTCACCAGGTCGCCGGGCGCCGTATCCCGCTCGGGGCG
>CAMNWZ010000032.1 GCA_946566645.1 uncultured Clostridia bacterium | reverse complement strand
GTCGTTTTTCGTGAGATAGTCTATCGCCGCGTCGGTCAGATGGTTGTTTGCGCGGTCGTAGCCGTGAATTCTGCCGCTGTACAGATAGGAGAAGGTGAGCGAGCCGACGCGGGAGACATCGCGAAGCTCCTCCCACGAGTTGAAGAACGCGCTCGTCTTTCCCGCACTGTTCAGCACCTCGAACAGTCCGTTTATCGGGCGAACCTGCGGCGCGTAGGTGTTGGTGGTTGTGCCGTGGCGCGTCGGCTCAACGCTGTGAAAGAGCGACATATGGCAGGGAAGCGTCATCGACGGCATGACCGTGCGCGCGGTCATCGTCGACGCGGATTTCTTCGCGAACTCCTGCGCGCGGGGCAGGCTCGTGAGCGCGTCCGGTCTCATTCCGTCCACGAGTATCAGCAAAACTTTCATATACATTCCCTCTCTTCTGTGATGATGCCAAAATCTCCCGATTTGGCACTAACAGTATAGCCCCTATGCCGCGCTTTTGCAAGCCAAATTTTGCCATTGTGGCATGAAACTTCGTGTTGAGTTTCGCGCGCCGTCATGCTATAATATACCATCAACTTTTACTTTGAAAAGAGGGTGCGTTTCATGCTCAAAAGGATGGTGGCGCTTCTGCTGGCACTCGTTTTGCTTCTGCCGGCATTCGGCACGGCAAGCGCCGCGGAGGATCGCGCGGTAGCGGTGAACGGAGGCTATCTGCTCTATCAGATAAGCGACGGACGTGCGGTGATAACCGGATACACCGGCTCGCCCGGTGCGGTAGTCGTTCCTGACTACATCGACGGCGCGCCGGTTCAGCGGATAGAGAACTCGGCGCTTGAAGGCTGCGGCAGCATGACGAGTCTGAGCCTGCCGAGCGGTCTCAAAGAGATAGGAAACGCCGCGTTTATGAGCTGCTCCGCGCTTAGGAGCGTGAACCTGCCCGATGGGCTTGAACTACTCGACGACGGCGCGTTCCAGTCCTGCTACGCACTCGCGTCGATATACATACCCGGAAGCGTGAAAGCCGTGAATAACTACACGTTTGCGAACTGCTTCGGGCTTCAGAGAGTGACGCTTGGGGAGGGGCTTACCTGGATAAAGAGTAATGCCTTCTACTACTGCACGCAGTTCACCACCCTCGACCTGCCGGACAGCATGAATCTCATCGATGCCTACGCCTTTGACCGCTGCGACAGCCTGTCTGCACTGACGATAGGTCCGAACTACAACGCGCTCGGTGAGAACTCGTTTGCCGGGTGCATGAGCCTGTCCGACGTCTACGCGGATTTCAAGCGCTCGGACTGGGAGTGGATAGACAGCTATTGCTCACACAACATTTTCTCGTCCAACCCGACCATACACTGCACCGACGATGTGGACAACAGCAGCCACACCGTGACCTTTAATCCGCGCGGAGGCTCGGTGTCCCCCTCAAGCAAGACGGTGAAGAACGGCGGAACTTACGGCACGCTGCCTGTCCCGACATGGAAAAATCACACCTTCGATGGATGGTACACCCGTCCGGAGGGCGGCGCTCAGATACTGTCGACCACTCCGGTCTCGCTCGACTCGGACCAGACGCTCTACGCCCACTGGCTGAACGCGCCGGAAGTCCATACGCTGCGCTTCGACGCGAACGGCGGCTCGGTCGGCACTTCGAGCAGGAACGTGACCTGGGGTGAGACCTACGGCGTTCTGCCCACCCCCACCCGAAACGGCTACACCTTCCTCGGATGGTACACCGCCCGGAGCGGGGGAGTGTATGTCGACCCGCTGGACACCTTCACCGGTGAGAGCGACCAGACCCTCTACGCTCGGTGGGAGCAGAGCGGCAAGACGTATACCGTGACCTTCAATGCGCTCGGCGGAAACGTGACGCCCGCCAGCAAGCAGGTCACGTCCGGACAGAGCTACGGCGACCTGCCCACGCCGATATATCGCGGACACGCCTTTGACGGATGGTACACCCAGGTGAGCGGCGGGCAGCGGATACTGTCCACTCACACCGTGGAGATAACCGCGAACCAGACCCTCTACGCGCACTGGCATGAGACCGACGAGGTCATAGCCTATAAGACGCCGACGCTCGACCAACTCAGCTACAATTTCTCCAACTCGACCGGAGGATTCGGCTACTCGGACACCTACAACGTCCCGCTCGAGCGCTACATAATGATGTACGGCGACACGCAGCGCGCGCGGGATGTCTACGCGCTCGACACCAGGACCTACTGGGGCGGCAACTGCTTCGGCATGAGCAGCACCACGAATATGTTCTTCCAGGAGGGGAACGGACTCTCCGCGTCTACTTTCAGGGGCGGCGCAAACCTGCCGAGGGAGCTGTCTGTCGGCGACCGCAGCGGCAGCCTGAGCATCACCCTCCGCGAGTTTATCGAGGCGATGCAGATAGGTCAGCGCTCAGTGCCGATAAACCGCGCATACATCCAGAACGTGGAAGAGATAAGCGACATGGTGCGCGCGGTCGAGTATTTCCGCGACACCGGCATGAATCCGCCGATAATCGAAGTGTTCGGCGAGAACAGACGGGGCGAGCTTGTCGGTCACGCGATAGTCGGCTACGACGTGGTCGAACGCAGCTCGACCGAGAGCTGGGTCATGGTCTACGACTGCAACTACCCGAATCAGGAGCGGCATGTCACCGTCACAAAGGACAGCTCGGGACGCTGCACCGGCTGGTCGTACAACATAAGCTCGTACTATCCGACCTGGGGCACCGGCAGAAGCCAGAGCTACATGACCTTCATACCGTATTCCGCCTACTACCAGACATGGACCGAGCGGGGAAGCACTCCGAGCGCGCAGGTCATGCTCGCTACCAGCACCGACAGCTATTCGGTGACCGACCGCGACGGCAAGACGGTCGCGCGCGTGGAGAATGGTCGACTTGCCTCCGCCGAGAGCGGCGTCTACCCCATAATCGAGGTGGGCGCGACCGCCGACGGTCTTACAAACGAGATAACCGGCACGTCACTCTGGCTTCCCGCCGACGTTTACACCGTGTCGAACACCGACAGTTCGGCGAGCGAGTTTGAGGCAACGCTTATCCATGTGGACCAGGCGGTCAGCGTCTCGACCACCTCATCGAGCGTCACTCTCGCGGTCGATGACAGCCTCGGAATAAACTATGCCCGCGTGGGCGACGCGAACAGCAGGTACTATGTGACGCTTCGCTCGTCGCTCGATGTGGGAAGCGGAAATGTCGAGATGCGCGGCACCACCTCCGCGTCCGGCGTGTCCCTCTCGCAGATAGGTGGCTCGCTCTACACCGAAGGCGGCAGTCAGTCGGTGTCCTCGCTTGTGGTGGACGGAAGGACGGAGAGCGCGGACACGCTTGGCAGGCAGCAGAAGAGCGTGACCGAGCTTGTGCCCTCCAACCCGAACGGCGGACTGCCCTTCAAGGATGTGCGCAAGGCGGACTGGTTCTGTGGCGACGTGGCGTATGTCTATGAGCGCGGACTGATGAACGGCACCGGCGCGACCACCTTCGACCCGTACGGCACCATCGACAGGGGAATGATAGCGACCATCCTCTACCGCATGGCGGGTTCGCCGAGCGTGAGCGGACCGTACTTCGACGACGTTAAGGCGGGCGACTGGTACGCTGACGCCGCGCGGTGGGCGGTGGACAACGGCATCATGCTCGATGTCCTCGGCTCGTTCTATCCCACAATGCCGATAGAGCGCCAGGACATAGCGCTCACCCTCTATCGCTACGCGATGTACGAGGGGTGGAACGTGAGCCGGCGCGCGGACCTCTCCAAGTTCTCCGACGTGAACGAGATTGACGACTACGCAAAGCACGGACTTGCATGGGCGAACGCCGTGGGACTGATAAACGGAGTGGGTAACGACCGCCTTGACCCATGCGGCACGACCGATCGCTCGATGCTCGCCGCGCTGCTGCACCGCCTCTGCACCCAGGTGAAGCAGTAAGAGACGACGTATAAAACCAATTCATTTCGGTTGACTTTCGTCCGCTGTTTTCGTATAATTTCTGATGTAAGAACCGCTTGTTTTCAGTAGCACGAACCCCAACTTCAAGAAAGAGGGAAAGAACCATGAAACTGTTGGTCATTGGCGGAGTTGCCGCCGGAACAAAGACCGCCGCCAAGTTCAAGCGTGAGAACCGCGACGCGCAGGTCGTACTGATCTCCAAGAGCGAGGACATATCCTACGCCGGATGCGGTCTGCCTTACTATGTGGGCGGCGCGATACAGGACAAGAGTGAGCTTATCGTCAACACGCCCGAGAAGTTCGCGGGACTCACCGGCGTGGAGGTACATACCCGCTGCGAGGCGGTGAAGGTCGACCCCGCAAACAAAAAGGTGGAGGCGAAGAACCTCGCCACCGGCGCGACCGAGGTCTACGACTACGACGCGCTGGTCATCGCCACCGGTGCGTCGCCGTCCGTCCCGAATGTCGAGGGACTGGGGCTTCAGGGCGTGTTCCAGGTGCGCACGCCGCAGGATGCCGTGTCGATACGCGACTATCTGGACGCGAACGGCGTGAAGAAGGCGGTGGTCGTCGGCGGCGGATTTATCGGTCTTGAGATGGCTGAAAACCTGCTCAGCCGCGGCGTAAGCCCCACCGTCGTTGAGTTCACATCGCAGATAATGCCCGGCGTGCTCGACCCCGAGATGGCGGCGTTTGTCAAGAAGCGCCTTCAGGACGCGGGCGTGCGGGTGATAACCGGCGCGAAAGCCGAGGCTGTACTCGGAGACGGCAAGGTGGAGAGCGTGCGCACGTCGGCGGGAGGTCTCAGCTGCGGCGCGGTGATATTCTCCACCGGCGTGCGTCCGAACACCGCGTTCCTCGAGGGTTCGGGCGTCGAGATGACTCGCGGCACGATAGTCGTCGACGAGAAGATGCGCACAAATGTGAAGGACATATACGCGGCGGGCGACTGCGCGATGGTGAAGAACCGTCTCACAGGCAAGCCGCAGTGGTCGCCGATGGGCTCGTCCGCAAACCTCGAGGGCCGCACCCTCGCGCAGGCGCTTGCGGGGGAGGACAAGAGTTTCAAGGGAGTGCTCGGCACGGCGGTGTGCAGGCTTCCCGACCTCAACTGCGGCAAGACCGGACTTACCGAGGCAGCCGCTCGCGAGGCAGGTTACGACGTCGAGACGGCGCTGACAGTCACCGACGACAAGGCGCACTACTATCCCGACTCTGCCTACTTCGTCATAAAGCTCATCGCCGACAAGCCGAGCCGCAAGCTGCTCGGCGTTCAGGTGATAGGACCGGGCGCGGTGGACAAGATAATCGACCTCGGCGTGCTCGGCATCTCGATGAACGCGACGCTCAGCGACTACGAGAACCTCGACCTCGCCTACGCGCCGCCGTTCTCCACCGCCATCCATCCGTTCGTGCAGGCGGTGTATGTGCTCGAAAACAAGCTGGACGGCATACTTAACAGCATGACTCCCGCCGAGTACGCCGCCGGAGCAGCCGAGGGCTACACCGTGCTCGACGTGAACCAGCAGCCGACGATACGCGGCGCGAAGTTCGTAAATCTCGCCGAGGTGAACGGTCCGATAGAGGGCACGACCAAGGACGAGAAGCTGCTCATCGTCTGCGCAAAGGGCAAGCGCGCCTACTTCCTGCAGAACCGCCTGAAGAGCCTCGGATATACCAACACTCTGGTGCTTGAGGGTTCGAGCTTCTTTAACGACGTGCGCATAAAGTCCGCCGGAGCAGCCGTTCCGCCGGAGGAGGTTACCCGCGTCAAGGCGCTCGGCTTCCTCTGGGACAAGCGCACGCCCGACTGCTTCAACTGCCGCGTGATAACCCGCAATGGCAAGATAACCGCCGACGAGATGCGCGCGATAACCGAAGCCGCCGAGAAGTACGGCAGCGGCGAGGTCGCCATGACTTCGCGCCTGACCATCGAGATACAGCATGTCCCGTTTGACAACATCGAGCCTATCCGCGAGGAGCTGAAGGCGGCGGGACTGGAGACCGGCGGCACCGGCAGCAAGGTGCGTCCGGTGGTCTCCTGCAAGGGCACTACCTGCCAGTACGGACTCATCGACACCTTCGCCCTGTCCGAGGAGATACACGAGCGCTTCTTCCACGGCTACGCCGACGTGAAGCTGCCGCACAAGTTCAAGATAGCCGTCGGCGGCTGCCCGAACAACTGCGTAAAGCCCGACCTCAACGACCTCGGCGTTATCGGTCAGAAGGTGCCCGAGATAAACCTCGACAAGTGCCGCGGCTGCAAGGTCTGCCAGGTCGAGAAGTCCTGCCCGATAAACGTGCCTGTCCTCAAGGACGGCAAGGTCGTGATAGACGACAGCGCCTGCAACCACTGCGGTCGCTGCGTGGGCAAGTGCCCGTTCGGCGCGCTGGAGGACTTCACGCCCGGATACCGCGTCTACATCGGCGGTCGTTGGGGCAAGAAGGTCGCCCATGGACGCTATCTTGACAAGGTGTTCACCGACAAAGACGAGGTGCTCGACGTTATCGAGAAGGCGATACTGCTGTTCAGAGAGCAGGGCATCACCGGCGAGCGCTTCGCGGACACCATCGCGCGCATCGGATTCGAGAACGTGCAGGAGCAGCTTCTCTCCGACGAGCTGCTCGCTCGCAAGCAGGAGAACCTGACCGCGCAGAAGCACCTCAAGGGAGGAGCGACCTGCTGAGGCACATATCAGAACACAAAGACGGCGGGGCATCGGGAGACCGACACCCCGCCGTTCGGCGTTCTTACACCACTATCGCTTCTCCCGCCGGTATCGGGTAGGACTTTCCACCCACCCACAGAGTGCCGCCGGGTATGTCCGAAAGCACTCGCGTGTGCCCTCGGTCGACCTCCACCGAGACCGCGCCGCCGGGGACAGGCACGCTGCCCGAGAACGTCTCCAG
This sequence comes from uncultured Clostridia bacterium, assembly GCA_946566645.1. Classification (GTDB taxonomy): domain Bacteria; phylum Bacillota; class Clostridia; order Oscillospirales; family JAAYOS01; genus CANRIN01. Next base: position 7,700 of record CAMNWZ010000032.1, on the reverse strand, counting down.
CCCGCCGAGGTTCGGACGGACGTCGAAGCTCGAGTACGCCACGCCAGTGTTCTTCACGCCGAGACGATACGCGCCGAGCAGGTAGACGGGACCCGCGCTCCATGCGTGGCAGAGCGACTTCTCATAGGGACGGCCGTACATGGCGAACCGCTCCGCGCCGGTCTTTTCGGTGTCGAACTCCTCGTAGAAGGTGGTCGCGCCCAGCTCGAGCATCCCGCCGTAGTAGTCGCGAATCGACGCGTCGAGCAGCGAGATGTTGCCCGCCTCGCAGTGGACCTGATTCTCGTAGAACTTGAAATAGGGGGTTGTGATCTGCGGCACATCGTCGTTCAGGATCACGTTTTTGTAGACAGTTTCCTTTATCTTGTCGTCGCAGGAGAGAAAGAGGTACGCCAGAATATTGCTGTGCCGCGTGACATTCTTCCTGCCCGACTCCCAGCTGTCGACAAACGCGCCGAGGGTGCGGTCGAAGTACTTCTCCAAAATCTTTTCGCGCAGCTTTCGCGACTTTTCACGAAGCTCGGGCGCGGGCTTTCCGACGACCTCGCAGAGATTTGCGTAGCACTCAAGCGCCTTTGCCCAGAGTATCTGCTCGCCGCACAGCGCGCCGGTCTTGTCCATGTTCGCCCAGTCGATGAAGACCCAGTCGTCCTGCTTGCCGCGCATAAATCCGTCGTCGTCCTCGCGGGAGAGGCAGTAGCTCATTATCTCCGCCGCGCGCGGGAAGATCTGACGCAGGAATTCCCTGTCGCCGTAGGTGCGGTAGTGCTCGTCGAGCGACAAAAACCAGAAGAATGTGTAGTCCATGATGGTGTTTATGTGACGCACAAACGGACGCTTTCCCGCAAGCGCGATGAGTGTGCGCTGCTCTATCTTCGGGTCGAAGAAGAGATAGCGGCTGACGAACAGGCTCTGATAGGCGTCGCCGCCCCACACCCAGTGGTCGCGCTTTATGCCGTCCAGAAAGAACTCGCGGCAGTTGAGGTGGAAGGTGTACGCCGCCGTGTCCCACACCCGATTGGTAAGCTCGTCGCCGCAGTGAAAGCTGCCGCGGCGCTCGAGCGGAAGGTACTGGTATCGGGCGGACAGGTCGGCGCTCGGGTCGCTCACCCATATATATCTGAACGCGACAGGGGGATAGGTGAGACTGCCGTTTTCGGGCGTGCCGGTGAAGTGTATCACGCTCCACTCGGTGTCGAGAGCCTCCTCGCGTGACTCGCCGCAGCAGACGGTGACCGACTCGTCTTTAAGCCCGCTGAGCTCGAACGGACCGTAAGTTTCTCTGCCGAAATCGAACAGCACGCCGCCGTTTATCGGCTCTTTTGAAACATACTCGAGCGAGCTGTACTCGAAGGGGAAGACCTCCGGCGTGCGCGAGCGGTCGCAAAACGCGCTGTCGCTTCCGACCGGCTCCCAGTTTTCGGTCAGGTCGTCACAGAGCCAGTTTTCGTCGGTCTCGACCGCGCCCTCGATGAAGAGACAGGGGAAGCTCTCCAGGTTGGACACGCGCACGGTCACCGTGACCTCGCCGGGCTGAAGCTCGATGACGCTCTGCCCCCAAAGCGAGCGGCGATTCATATAGTTGTCCTCGCCGAACGCGACGGTCACGCTGAAATCGCCGCACGCGGTTATCCTCATCTCGCCGCCGTCGGTGACAAGCGTCCTGCGAAAGACCACGACCGGCTCGCAGGCATACTGCTTCCACACGACCGGCTCTATGTAGCCGTAGTTTTGGCGCGAGTTATGCAGACGCAGGCTGTGATAGTTCTCAAACTCTCCGAACTTCCATATCCACCGACTCATGCAAGCCCTCCTTAGATGTGCTTTCTATTCCGACTGTATTCTACCACCCGCCTTTCGGCGTGTCAATCAAGCCTCCGAATCCCTTGTCTTCCAAGGACTTCCAAGCGTTGCCAACGTATCCACATCCCACTGTATCGTGTACATGCCCATCGAGCGAAGGGTGGACACGACCTTGTCGTCGTACTCGCCGTAGGGCGGGCGAAAGAGGATAGGCGTCTTGCCGCTCGATGCCGCTATCTTCTCGTTTGCGGCGGTCACGTCGGCGACTATCTGCTCGGCGCTGAGCTGCGGCATATGCTTGTGCTTATCCGAGTGGTTCATTATCTCGTGACCCGCGTCCGCCAGGGCTTTGACCGATTCGGGATACTTTGTCGCCCAGTCGCCGACGACGAAGAAGGTAGCCTTCACGTCATACTTCGCGAGGATGTCGATGAGCTGCTGAGTGTCCTCGTTGCCCCACGCGGCGTCGAAGGTGAGCGACGCGACCTTGTCCTCGCGCTGCACGCAGTATATCGGCAGCTCGCGCTTCTGCGCCGCCGCGCCGACGATGTTCTCGTTGCCGAACAGCGCGAATATTCCGACCACGCAGAGCACCAGCACCGCAAGCACCGCCCAGCCCTGCCTTATAAGCAGCACCTTCGCGCGACCGCCGCCGAGTTTTTCACGCACACGTTTTACAAGTTTATTCATAAATACAGCACCTCCCAAAGCGACTATATGCGCCGTGGGACAAAATCTTGCAGACGTGTCCGATTTCGGACAGGCACACTTGTTTTTCGCTCGCTGTTTCGCTATAATGGTGACAAAAGGGCAGGGGGTGCCGCAATGAACAAAAAGGATAACAGCCGCTCGCGAGAGACCGACAGGAGGATAATCCGCGCGGCGTTTGAGCTGCTTATCAAAAAGCAGTCGATAGCGAAGGTCACCGTGCGCGATGTGTGCGAGCTTGCGGGGATAAACCGCTCCACCTTCTATGCCCACTATGTCGATATGTACGACCTGTTCGAGAAGGTCGAAAAGACAATGGAGCGCAGCATGACCGAGGCGTTCCTCGAGCAGATACAAAGCGGGTCGGACATCGGCAAATGCTTTGTGAGTATGTTCGAGTTCATCCGCGAGTATCGGCAGTTCTACGAGATATACCTGAACGAAGCGAGCCATCCGGTGATAGGGCTTGCGCGCGACCTGTACCAGGCACGACTTGGCAATGTGAATGTGAGCGACACTTTCGGATTTGACCTGTTCGATGGGGAGATAAAGTATCAGGAGGACTTCTTCATAGCGGGACTGACCGCGATCATACGCCGATGGGTAGCGGACGGGTGCGTGTTGTCGCCGGAGGAGCTGATGGGCGTGCTCGGGCACCAGTATTCGCCGGATATACGCGAACTGTTCGATTGGGACGGTAAATGAGGACGCAGGGAGGGGAAAGCGATGAACCGATGCAAGTGGGTGAACATGAAAAATCCGCTCTACGTCGCCTATCACGACAGCGAGTGGGGCGTGCCCAACCGCGACGACCGATATCTGTTCGAGATGCTGATACTAGAGGGATTTCAGGCGGGGCTTTCGTGGGAGTGCGTGCTGAACAAGCGGGAGGCGTTCCGCGCGGCGTTCGACGGCTTCGACCCGAAGATCGTGAGCGAATACGGCGACGCAAAACTCGTGGCGCTCGCGGAAGACCCGAAGATAATCCGCAACCGCCGAAAGATCGCCGCGTCGGTGATAAACGCGAAGGTTTTCCTCACGATACAGTCGGAATACGGAAGTTTTGCGGACTATCTGTGGGGATTTGCCGACGGCGAGGTGATACACAACACCGACGGCGTTTTCCGCGCGACCTCGCCGCTGAGCGACGAAATATCCGCCGATTTGGTGCGCCGCGGGATGAAGTTTGTCGGCTCGACGATAATCTACTCATACCTCCAGGCGTGCGGCATAATCGACGACCACGAGCCGGACTGCGACCTCCACTTTACCAAACGATAGGAGAGAAAAATGGAACTGTATGAATCCCTTGCGGCGCAGGCAAAGTCACTGCTAGACGGCGAGGACGACATCATCTGCGCGATGGCGAACATCTCCGCGCTGATATTCGAGAAGATACCCGACCTCAACTGGGCGGGATTTTACCGCGAGAAGGACGGCGGGCTGATACTAGGGCCGTTCCAGGGCAAGGTCGCCTGCACCCGCATCGAATGCGGCAGGGGCGTCTGCGGCACGGCGATGGCGACCGATGAGCCGCAGCTCGTGCCTAACGTCCACGAGTTTGCGGGGCATATCGCATGCGACAGCGCGTCGAACGCCGAGATCGTCCTGCCGCTGCACGGAGCGGACGGACGGTTTCTCGGCGTTCTGGACATCGACAGCCCGACGGTCGGAAGGTTCGGCGAGCGCGACCTCGACGGCTTCCGAAAGATTGCCGAGCTGTTCAAAATATTCTAGATTTTCGCTGATTTGCGGTGCTTTCCGGCGATGAACACGCTTATGAGCAGCACTATCGGGAACACGATAGCGGAGAGTATGCCGACCCGCAGGTCGCCGCCGAATCGGTCGCTTATCAGCCCCGCGAGCGTCGGTCCGCCCGAGCAGCCGACATCGCCCGCGAGTGCAAGCAGCGCGAACATAAGCGTACCGCCGCCCTTTATCGAGGCGCTCGCCTTGGAGAAGGTGCCCGGCCAGAGTATGCCGACCGAGAATCCGCACACCGCGCAGCTTATAAGCCCGACAAGCGGCGACGGCACGAGCGCTATGCAGAGATAGCAGGCGATGCAGAGCGCGCAGCTGAACTTGATAAATCGGTCGAGGTCTATCCGCTCGCCGTATTTTCCGTAGATGAGGCGGGACGTGCCCATCAGCGCGGCGAACGCCATCGGTCCCGCGAGGTCGCCTATCGTCTTGCTCACTCCGAGTCCGCGCTCGGCAAAGGCGGACGCCCACTGGCTTATCGCCTGTTCGCTCGCTCCGGCGCAGAGCATCATGAGCATGAGCATCCAAAAGAGCTTGTTTGCGAACAGCTTTCGCGGTTTTATGCCCGTTTCGCCGTCGGCGTGCAGCGAATATATCGGCGTGCGGGTGAAGACGATGAGGTTTGCGAAGGGTATCACTGCCCAGATGAGCGTCAGTATCTTCCAGTTGCCTATGCCGCAGAGCGCGAAAAATACGGTGGAGAGCAGCACCACGCCGACGTGTCCCCAGCAGTAGAACGAGTGGAGCATGCTCATCGCCTTTTCCTTGTTCTCGGTCGGGCAGGCTTCGATTATCGGACTTACAACAACTTCGAGAAGCCCGCCGCCCACCGCGTAGAACGCGACGGATATGAGTATTCCGGCGTAGCCCATCGTCTCGGGCAGTATCGTCAGCAGCACCAAGCCCACCGCCGCGCCGATGTGGGCAATGACCACCGCCGCGCGGTAGCCTATGCGGTCGATGAACACGGCGGACAGCGCGTCGACCGCGAGCTGTATCGCGAAATTTATCGTTATCAGAAAGGTTATCTGTCCGAGCGGTATGTCGTAGCTTGACTGAAAGGTGACAAACAGCAGCGGAACAAAGTTGTTTACTATTGCCTGGACTATGTAGCCGACGAAGCAGGCACGCATCGTAGTTTTGTAACTCGGTCGCATATTACGCCTCCTAGGATGATTGCTACGCCATTATATCACGCGCGGGCGGCTTTTGCTACTGCGACTTCACGATATGCCGCCGCGATTTTCCGATACTTTTCAAACCGAGCTTGAATCTTACGCGGCGGAGTGATATGATTGCTTTGCCGGTAAAAACACTTGATTTCGGAGGGAAAACCATGCGTACATTCGACGGATACAGAAGGGGCATAAACCTCGGCGGATGGCTCTCGCAGTGCGGATTTGACTACACCGAGCAGCGCTACTCGACCTTTATCACCGAAGCGGACATCAAGCGGATAGCGGGCTGGGGGCTCGACCATGTGCGCGTTCCGGTCGACTACAACGTGATACAAAGCGACGACGGCAGTTTTATCGAGAGCGGATGGAAGCACATAGACGACGCGGTAGACTGGTGCGGAAAGCACGGTCTGAAGCTCGTCATCGACCTGCACAGAACGGCGGGATACTCGTTCGGCGAGAAGGACAGAGCCACCTTCTTCGAGAGCAAGCCGCACCAGGACATGTTCGTAAAGCTCTGGCAGGAGATGGCGCGCAGATACGCGAAATACAGCGACCGAGTGTCCTTCGAGCTGCTCAACGAGGTTACCGAGCGCTCGATGGCGGAGCCGTGGAACAGGATAATCACCCGCACCGTCGCGGCGATACGCGAGATAAGCAAAGATGTGAAGATAATCTACGGCGGCATCGGCTACTCGAGCATCTACGGCACGACGCTGCTCGAAGCGCCCGCCGACGAGAACATCGTTTTCACCTTCCACTGCTACAGCCCGCACATCTTCACCCACCAGGCGGCGCACTGGGAGCGCAACATCCCCAAGGACTACCGCATCGAGTACCCCGGCGACATATCGGCCTACCGCCGCGACGCCGCGAAGTACAACTACGGCTCGGTGGAGGAGCTTGAGCTGGTGGACGGAAGTTTCAGCTCCGACTTCTTCGAGAAGCTGTTTGCGCCGGCGCTGAAGGTCGCGGAGAAGTTCGACGTGCCGCTCTACTGCGGCGAGTACGGAGCGATCGACAACGCCGACCCGCAGAGCACGCTGCGCTGGATAACCGACATAAACGCCGCAAACGAGAAGTTCGGCATCCCGCGCGCACTCTGGACCTACAAGCAGATGGATTTCGGGCTTATCGGCGACCACTACGCGCCGGTTCGCGAGCGTATAATCGAGCATCTGTGACACGGCGCGTTATTGACATGCGGCGCGCGCTTGTAGTAAAATCGAGACGTACGATAATTCTTTTATGGGAGGCATGGAGATGGAGAACATAGAAAAAGTATGCAAGTTCCTGAAGGACGCGGGCACCTACTACCTCGCGACGGTGGACGAGGGAAAGCCGCGCGTCCGACCGTTCGGCACGGCGCACATCTTCGAGGGCAGGCTGTACATACAGACCGGCAAGTCGAAGGCGGTGTCGCGGCAGCTCGCAAAGGACGGCAGCGCCGAGATCTGCGCGTTCAACAAGGGCGAGTGGATTCGCATATCGGGCACGCTCGTCGACGACGACCGCGTGGAGGCGCGCAAGTCGATGCTCGACGCGTATCCGGGACTTCGCGGTAAGTACGACGAAAACGACGGCAACACGCAGGTGCTCTACTTCAAGGACGCGACCGCGACCATCGAGTCGTTCACCAAGGAGCCGGAGGTCATCAAGTTCTGACTTATCGGCTGAAAACAGACAAAAACACGGCGTAAAGCCGTGTTTTTTCTTGCCTATTTTCGCTTGACGCAGAGCAGCGCCGCGTCGCAGGAGGGGGACGAGCCGTCGTATGACCGACCCGCCGGTGAGGAAGTTCTGTCCCACGCTGAGCGGCGGATTATTAATTTTTTTCGACAAAAAAGCACCTTATTTGCACTTTCGGGCAGCAAAAAAGGTACAGAAAAAGACCGACGCAGTCGGATGATTTTTCTCTGTACCTTGTCAGCCGCGAAGTCGCATAACGCGAGCCACGCGGCATACGCTGCGAATAGTGCCCATAAGATGCTCCGTTCATATGGCGGAAAGACCCGCCGTTTGAGTATATCATACAGCCGAAAGTTCGCGCTGTCAAGCAAAAACTCACTTGCCATTTCTGTGCGGATGTGCTAAAATGCTATCTGTGAAATTGCGGAGGTTTTGCGGCATTTTCACAAAAAAGTGCATAGCTTCGATTGACAAGGGCAAACGCGGTTTTGCGGGGCTGAAACCGTCCCCGACCGCGTTATCCTCCTTGCCTTACGCTAGTAAGGCTGCGTCGTCTGCCTT
>CAMNWZ010000031.1 GCA_946566645.1 uncultured Clostridia bacterium | reverse complement strand
GCATAGCGGCGGGTGCAGACGAACAGGTTCTCGTTCTTTATCGTCACGCCGTGCTCGTCGGGTATCAGCTTGACGTTTGCGTAGAGATGCTTGACGTCCTGCATCTTCGGCGACTCGCTTCCGTCGGCAAAGACTATGCCGTTGCCCGAGAAGTTGCCGTCGTGCGGGCGCTCGTCCGAGTCGCCGCCGTAGCCGAAGCGCGGCTTGCCGCTCATCGAAGTCGTCTCGACCGCCTGGTCAATGAAGTCCCAGATGAATCCGCCCTGGTACATCGGATATTTCTCGGTGAGGTCGGTGTAACTCTTCATTCCGCCGGTAGAGTTGCCCATCGAGTGCATATACTCACAGAGTATCATCGGGCGCTCGGGGTTCGAGTTCAGATACTTCTCGCACAGCTCGGGCGCGGCGTACATCTGCGAGAACACGTCGGTGGTCTTCAGCCAGTCGGGATGGGACTGCACGCCCTCGTAGTGGACAACGCGGGTCGGGTCGACCGCGCGGAAATACTCGCTCTCCTGATAGATCACCTCGCCGCAGTAGCTCTCGTTGCCGCAGCTCCACATCAGTATCGACGGATGGTTCTTGTCCCGCTCGTACATCGACTTCGCGCGGTCGAGCACGGCGCCGAGCCACTCCATATGCGAGCCGGGCAGCTGGCGTCCGTCCTTTACTCCGAAGCCCCATGTGCCGTGCGTCTCGAGGTTTGCCTCGTCGATGACATACAGACCGAGCGTGTCGGACAGCTCGTACAGCGACGAGCCGTTCGGATAGTGGCAGGTGCGCACGGCGTTTATGTTGTTCCGCTTCATCGTAACGAGGTCGCGGCGGCGGATGTCGTCGGTGATCGCGCGGCCGACGCTCGCGTCGAAGTCGTGGCGGTTCGCGCCCTTGAAGACGATGCGCTTGCCGTTGAGCAGCATTATCTTGTCCTTTATCTCAAAACGGCGGTAGCCGACCGGCTGACGGACTATCTCGGTCATAGTTCCGTCCGCCTTCTCTACGTGCATGGTCAGCAGGTATAGGTTCGGCTCCTCCGCGCTCCACAGCTTCATGCCCTCCACCGGTATCTCAAACGAGCACTCGCCGTTCTCGACTTTCGCGTCGGCGCGACCCATCGGGCGGCCGCTGTCCTCGTCGAGAGCGGTCCAGACGCGCGCGCCGTCGACAGCACCGCTGAGCTTGAGGTGCACCTTGGTCACGGCGGACCCCCAGTCGTCGGCGAGGTCGGTAACGACGTGCACGTCGTCGATGTGGACTTCGGGCAGATACTCGATGAACACGTCGCGGAATATGCCGCTGAAGCGGAAGAAGTCCTGATCCTCAAGCCAGCTCGACGTCGCGTACTTGTACACCTCGACGCAGAGGGTGTTCTCGCCGTCGGCAAGTATGCCGCTTATGTCGAACTCGGACGGTGTGCAGCCGTCCTCCGAATAGCCGAGAAACTCGCCGTTCAGCCACGCGTAGAACGCGGTGTCCACGCCCTGGAAGCTGATGTGTGCGCGCATATCCATCCTGTCGGGGGTGAACTTGAGGACGTAGCTGCCCACCGGATTGTTCTCCGGTATCTGCGGCCACTCAAGCGGTTCGCTGCCGTCCCACGGATAGGTCGTGTTCAGGTATGCCGGCTTGCCGTAGCCCTGCATCTGGATGTGACCCGGAACGGTTATCCTGTCCCAGTTTGAGCAGTCGAAGCCCTTTTCAAAGAAGCGCGCGGGACGCCTGTCCGGACGCTCGGCATAGTTGAAAAACCACTCGCCGTTCAGGTTCTGACGAAGCGACGTCGTGCCCTTCTTGTCGCGCGGAAGCTGCGCAACATGGTCGGAGTGCGCCTCAAGCCGGTTCACCTGAAAAGTGCCGACGTCGCCGAGCCATTCGAGTTTAGCCTGCATATCGAAATACCTCCCTGTTTTGTTTTTGCCCGATTAAATTCTACCATCTTGCGAGAAAAGCTGTCAATCGAACTCGGGAGATTCAGTCGTTTTTACCTAAGTACGATACCTTTTTCCCGCGAGCGCGCAAAAACGCGGAGCGAAGCGCGCCGCTCCTCTCCGCGTTTCAAGCCGCCGCTTAAGCCGCCGTCCGCTCCGCCGACTGCGCGCTCTCGTCGAGCATCCGCGTCACGAATATCCCGTAGCCGCGCGTAGGCGAGTTTATCAGCACATGGGTCACCGCGCCGACAAACTTGCCGTCCTGGATTATCGGGCTGCCGCTCATCCCCTGAACAATGCCGCCGGTCGCCGCGATAAGCCGCGCGTCGGTTATCTCTATCACCATGTCCCGAGGAGCCGACGCGCCGTCCGCCGACACCTTCTTTATCTCTATCAAATACTGCCCGATGTCCGAGCCGGACACGTTGGACAGTATCGTCGCCGCGCCCTCGTGCACCTCCGACGGCTGCGCCACCGGAAGCGCCGCGGTCATGTCTACGCCAAGCTCGCCCGCACTCGCGCGTCCGAATACGCCGCAGTCGGTGTTCGAGTACAGCTCGCCGAACTCGTCACTGAGGTCGAAACTGCCGCTCAGCTCGCCCGGATTGCCCGCCTCGCCCTTTCGCACCGACGCGACGGTCGAGCGCACCAGCGTTCCGCTCGCCACCGGCATGAGCGCCGAGGTGGACACGTCGTTTATACCGTGACCGAGCGCGCCGAACGTGCCGCTCGCCGGGTCGTAGTAGGTCAGCGTACCGATGCCCGCCATGCTGTCCCGAACCCACGCGCCGAGACGGTAGCCGCCGTCCTCATCGCTTTTCATAGGGCATATCGCCGCCGTGTGACGGCTGCCGTCCCGCTCGTAGGTCAGCTTTACCTCGCGCGAGTCGGTTATCGCCGCCTTGAGGTCGCTCGCGCTCGACACCTTCCTGCCCGCGACCGCGACTATCAGGTCGCCCTCGCGAAGTCCCGCCGTCTTTGCGGGGCAGGACGAATTTCCGTCGCTCACCACATCCACAAGTCCCACTACCAGCACGCCGTCCGACGCTATCTTTATTCCCGCCGCGCGTCCGACCGGCACGAGCATCCGCGCGGAACCGCTGACCGACACCGCGTCTGCGTTGTCATCCGCGGCGGAGGCGGTCAGCGGTATGGTCTGCGCCGCGCCGAAGATCATCACGACCGCCAGCGCCAAAACCGCCTGTCTGAACCATTTGCGTCCAATAATTCCCACTCCCTTCCAAAAAGAAAAATCTCACGCGCCGCAAGGCACGCAAGATTATCTTTCCCGAAGGCGGCGAAAAAATCGTGACAAATAGCGCCGAGATAGGTCTATTTTTCGCGAATCGGCACGCTTAATCTGCCATCTTTTCTAAACAATTATTCCTATTTGCCGAATTGTCAAATTTTTCTTATCGGAAAGAGCATATATCCCTTGCCGCTCGACGGGTCGGTGAAGTCGTGCACCGCGCCCGCAAGCGTGAGACCGCTTTCCTCCAAGTATTTCAGCGTTTCGGCAAAGGTGTTCTCTCCCTCGTTTTCGACGCGGACAAACTCGTATCTCGGGACGACCCACTTCGTCCATCCGTCGGGCGGTTCCGCGCCGTCTACGCACTCCACTCCCGCGAGGTACAGTCCATTCTCAAAGTCCTCCCAGGGTTTGAACGACCGCGAAAAGTCGCTCATCGCGCCCCATATCCCGACAAGATTTCCGTCGGCATCCTTCTTTGCCAGATTCTGCACTTCGTCGAAATGCGAATTTGCGTCCTCCCACAGCCGAGCGATAAAGCCCTCGCCGTCGGCGGTCGAACCCTCCTTGCCGATAACGGCAAACGACTTCTTTTCTATCCTTTCGATGTTCATGCCTGCCTCACTTTCTCCACCGGAAGCCACAGCTCGCAGTATTTCTCCTCCGGCGTGTCATACAGCTCGATGTTCATGTTCGCGCGAAGGCGGTACTCCCTCTGCGACGGCAGCCACTCGCCCCACATCCTCGTGTTCGTGTCCTGAAGGGTGGTCACATTGCAGGGAAACACCGCCCAGTCGCCCGCGCCGAAGCTCCGAGCGACGCAGCCTTCGGGCAGTTCCTCCCACGGGCGGTATTCGTCGGCGATGAGATAGTCGAAATGCTCGCCGTCGGTGTCGATGCAGACGCCGAATCTGCCCATGACCGGACGGTTTTTGCTTGCCAGATGCTCGTCCCACCACGCCGGTATCTCCTGATAGGCGGTGTCGTTCGAGAATTCGCGGCAGAGCCCGAATACCGTAAACGCCTCCTTGTGCGCTATCCTGAACTCCATACCGTTCGCCTCCGACTTGATTTTCGGCTTCAGCGGCGGAAAGGATTTCGCGCTCGCTCCCGCCAGCACATCGGACGGAGATACGCCGTGAAATCGCGCAAAAGCACGGGAAAAGCCCTCCATCGAGCCGTATCCGTACTTCATCGCGACATCGGTCACCTTGACTCCGCCGCCCGCAAGCTCACGCGCCGCAAGCGTCAGACGTCGGTTTCGGACATACTTGCCGACGGTAAGCCCGCATATCGCGGAGAACACCCTCTGAAAGTGGAACTCGCTTATATACGCCCGCGCGGCTATCTCCCCGACGGTGAGCTCCCCGTCGAGATTCTCCTCAATATACGCAAGCGCGTCGGCTATGCCGTCGGCAAGGTTCATACACGTCCTCCTTCGATGTGTTGGCAGTATTATAGCACGGCAGGCGCTGCTCCGCCCGACTTTTTCTGCTGAAAAGCAAAAACAGACACGCGGTCGGCGTGCCTGTTTTCGATGCTTCGCATGTCAGTCGTTGGTCGGCATTCCACCCGCTATAAAGTCGCGGATGTCGTCGTTCAGCTCCTTTATGTTCTCCTCGCCTATGTATATCATGTGTCCCGACTGGTATCCCTTGACGCACACGCGGTCGAGCGGCAGTCCGCCGTGGTCGAGCGTGTAGTAGACGTGTCCTATCATCGTCGCGCCGTCATACCAGCCGTTTGCGAAGAAGGAGCGCATACCCGGCGTGCGCATCATGGCGTTGCGGAGCTGCTCTCCGGTCGTGCCGCGCGGCGACTCCTGGTTCCACTTCGACTCCTTCGTCTTGAAGTCCCACATCGCGTAGGACGGGATGAACACGCGGTCGAGCTTGATTCCGAGCATCGGGAAGATGACGCCGTTGAGCGCCGAGATAAAGTACGAGCCGTAGCGGTCGGTGGACGCGTCGTCGCGTATGCCGACAGTCTCCTCCACCAGCTCGGGGTTGTAGCGCGGACGGGTGATGCGTCCGTCGAAGCGCGCGACCGACTTGTCCTGCTGCTTTGCGACTTCGATGCGGAAGGTCGCGTCGTCGATGCGCAGGTCGCGCTTTTCGAGATACTCCGCCGACATTCCGGTGTAGTAGGAGATCTTCTTCACTATCGCCTCGCGCTCGGCGCCCTTGAGACGCTCTCCCTTGTACAGCGCGAGCAGATAGTCGTTATCCGCGAACGCCTTCGCCTCGGCGACGAACTCCTCAACCGTCTGGTTCGACGGATGGTTGTGATACCAGTTGATGCCCGCGTAGGTCGGGAATCCGATGACCGACGACTCGACCGGTATCTCGCGGCCGAAGTACTTGCCGACCGTGACCGTGTTTCCGATGAAGACGATGCCGTCGAAGGTGAGCGTGTAGGTGCGATCCTTGCCTCCGGTCACGCCCATGCCGGCAGCGATTGCCGAGCGGGTGCAGCCGTAGCTCTCTCCGACGAGATAGCGCGGGCTGAGCCAGCGGTCGTAGCGCGCTATCCACTTCTCGATAAACGTGAGCAGCGCCTCCGCGTCCTCCTCGATGCCGAAGAAGGTGCTCGCCTTCTCGTCGTCGATGAGCACGCCGTATCCGGTGCCGACCGGGTCGACAAACACGATGTCCGCCACGTCGAGCAGGCAGTCGGGGTTGTCGATGACCTCAAACGGTCCGAGCGCCGACGGACGGTCGGGCGCCTCGGTGTAGGTTATCCGCTTTGTGCCGAGGAATCCCGCGTGGACGTACATCGACGACGAGCCGGGTCCTCCGTTGTAGCAGAATATGACGGGACGGCTCGCGGTATCCTTCACGTCGCTGCGGAAGTAGGAGTAGGAGAACATCGATGCAATCGGCTTGCCGCTGTTGTCGTAGAACACCGTGTCCTCGCTGACGGTGTGGTACGGGATCTTCTGTCCGCGAAGCGTTATCTCGCCCTTCGACTCGAATCGAGCGGGTTTGAATTCGTTTTGGGCGAAGTTTTCGGTCTTGTACATGGTCGCACCTCCCTGAAAAAATGTTAGTTGCATTATACCACCTTATCCGGAAAATTGCAAGTCCGAATCGCATTAAATTCAAAATTCGACTTGTCCGATAAATCGGAATTTATCGCTCCATAATCAGTCTTTTGTTGGTGCAATGATTACCTTACAATCAGAACAATAATGTGCTTCCGCTTTATATCCATTCGCCTTTAACGGTTTGAACTGATTGACCAGAGAAACTCCCTGTTCTGCAACAGAAAAAGAGAGAACCGATGGTCTTTCGCCGTCCGGAATCCAATGCACAGGTTGACCCCCATTAGGAATATAGCCCGGTTGCATTTCTTTTTGACAATATGGACATCTCATAGTACTTTCTCCTCCAAATTTCGATTTGTCACACCGATTATACCACCGACATCCCCGCATTTCAACCCGACCCGCGAAATCGCCGACGCCCTCCCATCTTGCCTTTCTCCCCGCCGTGTGCTAAAATATATGGCAAAATCTGACCGCAGGAGGGCAAAATGACAGTGAAAACGACCCTATGCTCGAGCATTCGATAGAGCAAATGACCGCCACGATAGCCGACATCCTCGCCGACCGCGAGCCGTCGATATACCTCTACGGTTCGGTCGTGCTCGGCGACTTCCGCCTCGGCTGGAGCGACATCGACCTGCTCGTGCTGACAAAGTCGAGCATCACCGAGGAGCAGGCGGAGCGGCTGGTCGGACTGCGGCAGTCGATGCTCGAGCGCGAGCCGGACAACCGCTATTACCGCTCGTTCGAGGGCGGGATGCTGTCGCTCGACGCATTCCTGTCCGGCGCGCCCGACCGCGTGGTCTACTGGGGCACAAGCGGTCAACGGATAACCGACCGCCACGCGTTTGACAGCTTCAGCATGAGCGAGCTGCTGACCAACGGTCGGCTGCTGCGCGGCGACGATGTCCGTTCGGCGCTGAAAGCCCCGTCCTTCGGCGAACTGCGGCGCGACATAACCTACCACTACGACACCATCCGCAAGTACGCGCGGACCACCGACCGCAGCCTCTACTCGTTCGGATGGCTGCTAGACATCGCGCGCGGCATCTATACGCTGCGCGAGCGGCGGGTTATCGCAAAGACCGACGCGGGCGTGTGGGCGCTCGAGAACCGTCTCTGTCCCGACCCCGACGAACTGGCGCTCGCCGTTGAGCTGCGCCGCGACCCGAGCCGGTTCGACGACGCGATGCGCGACCACGCGGAGACGCTCGGCGGTGCTGTACAGCGATTCGCGGATTTGCTCGAGCGCGAGCTTGCGGAACGCACCGTCTGACTTTCGATAAAAACGCAAAACAAAAGAACACGCGAAATGCGTGTTCTTTTGTTTTATATGCGGTTTTTCGCGAACTTACATCGTGACAAAGATGAACTTGAGCACAAAGAGTATCGCTATCAGCGTGACGACGATGTCGCGCTTCTTGTAGTTGCCGGTGAACAGCGTGATGAGGACGTACGCGATAGCGCCTATGCCTATGCCGTTCGCTATCGAGTAGGTCAGCGGCATCATGATGAGCGCGAGGAACGCCGGAACGGCGCTGCGCATGTCGCTCATGTCCACCGCGCCGAAGTTCTTGAGCATCAGCACGCCGACGTAGATGAGCGCCGGAGCGGTCGCAGCCGACGGGATTATCGACGCGAGCGGGCTGAGGAACAGGCAGATGCCGAAGCAGATGGCGACGACCACGCCGGTAAGTCCGGTGCGTCCGCCCGCCGCGACGCCGGCAGCGCTCTCGACGAAGGTGGTGGTGGTCGAAGTGCCGAGCACCGAACCCGCAACGGTCGCTATCGAGTCGCTGAGCATCGCCTGATCCATGTTTATCGGGTCGCCGTTCTTGTCCAGCATCTTTGCCTCGGAGGCGGTGCCGTAGAGCGTGCCGACCGTGTCGAACATGTCGATGAGGCAGAAGGTGATTATCAGCACGAGCGCGTTGAACACGCCGCCGACGTGCGCGCTGCTGAACGCCGCCGACCACGCCTCGGCGCTGAATATGCCGGTGATGCCGACCGTGCCGAAGTCCTTGAACGACTGACCGATGTTGCCGAGGTCGAAGCTCGGAGCGGTCCAGGTGAACAGGTAGTAGAGCACGGTGGAGGCGAGTATTCCGATGATGACGCTGCCGCGCACGTTCTTCTTGCTCAGTATCGAGATGATGATGAAGCCGAGCAGAGCGGTCAGCGCCGGAATGACGCTCGCGAAGTTGCCGTTCGTGATGGCGCCGTGGATGTCGACAAACTGAACGAGCGTGTACTGGTTGGTCTGCACGATGCCGACGTTCTGGAAGCCGATGAACGCGATGAACAGGCCGATGCCAGCCGGGATAGCTTTCTTGAGGCAGTCGGGCATTGCCTTTGCGACATAGCCGCGCGCCTTGGTTATCGACAGCAGCAGGAACACGATTCCGCTGAGGAAGACGATGACGAGACCGGAGTGATATCCGGTTATAACGTCCTCACCCGCGAAGAACGAGCCCGCGACGAAGGTGGTGCAGAAGAACGAGTTGAGACCCATGCCGCACGCCAGCGCGAACGGCAGCTTCGCGTACACCGCCATTACCAAAGTGCCGATTATCGCCGCCAGTATCGAAGCGATATAGACCGCGTTCCAGATCTGACCCATCGCGCCGGCGTCCGCGCCCGCACCCGCGAGCCATCCGCCCGCGCCGCCCGCAGCCACCTGCGCCGGATTGACGAACACGATGTACGCCATCGCGAAGAAGGTGGTGAGACCGGCGAAGATCTCCGCTCTTACCGTGGAACCGCGTTCTTTGATGCCGAAGAACTTGTCCATAAGTACATTTCCCTCCTAAAACAAAAATTTTTGGGTTCCCTGCGCCCAAAATTCCTACCTCATAACTATAACCGCTTATTCGACAAAATGCAAGCGGTTTTCCGAAAAAATTCAAAATTTTGTCTTTTATCCAAGTTTGTAGTTGCCATTGCCGCGCATCTGTGGTAGACTTTTAGTGTATGTGCGTACCGAAAAATATCATGGAGGCGAATCTGAAATGGAGTACAAGATGAAGATAGCGGGGCTTGAGCGCAGCCTGCCGCTCTGTCCCATATCCGACGAGCTGAACATCGCGGCGTTCGTCATCTTCGGCGACGTAGAGCTGACCGAGGCGTGCGCACGCGAGCTGTTGAAACGCGCGCCCGAGCACGACATCCTGATAACCGCCGAGTCGAAGGGCATCCCGCTCGTCTACGAGATGGCGCGCCAGGAGCACGCCCCAAGCTACATCATCGCGCGCAAGGCGGCAAAGCTGTACATGCGCGACATCTTCTCGGTGCACGTCAAGTCGATCACCACCGCCGGCGTGCAGACCCTCTTTCTCGACGGCAGCGACAAGGCGAAGATGCAGGGCAAGCGCGTGATAATCGTCGACGATGTCATCTCCACCGGCGCGTCGCTTTCGGCGCTCGAGCAGCTGGTCGAGCAGGCGGGCGGAAACATCGTCGCGCGTATGTCGATTCTCGCGGAGGGCGAGGCTTGCGACCGCGGCGACATCACCTATCTCGAGCGCCTGCCGCTGTTCGACAAGGACGGCAAGGTGCTGGACTGATGAACGGCGCAAAGACCCGCGCGGAGCTTGCACGTGTCGCAAAGGAGCTTGCCGAGCGCCCCTTTCACGGATATGTCGACGGCAAAGAGCCGAACTTTCAGCCGCTGGTCGACCTCTTCCCCGGGTGGAACATCGACGAAGCCGACCGCCTGTGGTGCGCCGCGTTCGTCTACTACTGCTGCATTGGAGCGGGCTTCGACTTTCCATGCCGCCCCGAATGTGTCGTCACCTGCAGTCTCGCGGGCTGCATCGCCTGGGAGGAATTCGCGATTAACGACAGCCGCATCGAGTACCACCGCGGCGACAGGTCGTTTGTCCCCGAAGCGGGCGACATCGTCCTCTACGACCACGTCTTCTGCGACGCGGAACACGACCACATCGGAGTGGTGCTCGAGGTCGGGGACGGCGTGCTCAAAGCGGCGGAGGGCAACATCTTCGACAGGAACACGTCGGGCATCGTCACGCGGCCGCTCGACGAGCACATACGCGCGTACATCCGCATACCCGACGGCTACACTTACGAGTAAATCGCCCACAAAAGAATACAAAAAGGCAGCTATCCGTGACAGATAGCTGCCTTTTTTCGTTCAAAGCTTCACACTTCGTGTGGCGATGAACGTCGCGATGTTGTGGTCGTGAAGGTTGCCCGAGCCGTTGGTGTCCTCGTAGAGATTCGTCAACGTGAACCCGACTTCGAGCTGTCCGTCTATCTGTTCCTCCAGCGTGTGCGAGAACTGGACGCCGTCGTCCTCCTCCTGAAGCTGGCGCATCTGGTCGGGATTTTTCAGCGGGTTGAACGGAAGCGTGTTCAAAATCTCCTTCTCATTCTCGTCAAAGACGAAGTTCAATCCTATGTCCAAGCCGGCTATCAGCACGCCGCCCTTTCGGAGCACGCGATAGCACTCGCGCCAGACGTGCCGCACGTCCTCGACGTAGACGTTTGACACCGGGTGGAAGATGATGTCGAAGCTCCCGTCCTCAAACGGCAGCCGCTTTGACATGTCCGCCCGCACGATGTCTATGTCGTAGCCCTCGCGCGCGGCGACGATGCGATCCTGCTCGAGCATCCGCTCGGAGTAGTCGAGAACGGTGCAGTCCGCGCCGAGCGCCGTAAATATCGGCATCTGCTGACCGCCTCCGCTCGCAAGCCCGAGCAGTTTCTTCCCCCTCAGCTCGCCGAACCACTCGTGCGGGACGAACTTAGTCGGCGTGAGCTTCACGTCCCACCTGCCCTCGAGCGCGGCGGCGTACTCGTCGTGGGAGATGAGCTGTCCCCACTCCCAGCCCTCGTCCACCCATCGGTCGATGGTCTTTGAGTTAATGTCCGTATAGTCCATTTCGTCCTCCGTTTCAGTCCTCGATAGCCGCCTTGCGTGTGAGTATCTCGCGGAAAATCTCGGGCGAGAATTTCGGCTCGCGGTCGTAGGTAAACAGTCCGTTCTGCTCCTGCTCGACGTTTGTCAGCTGCGTGTAGCAGAGTCCCATTATCTCCGGATTGTCGAGCATCGCGTCGGTAAGTCCCCTGAAGCGCGCGATAAACGCCTCCTCCGACTTCGGGCTGTTGCCGTAGCCCCACGCGCCGCCGCCGAGCGCCCAGCCGATGCCGCCGTACTCGCTCATAAACACCGGCAGCTTGCCGTCGTAGTGCTGTCGCGGCACCGGATGCCTGCCGTTCACCTGGTCGAACAGCTCGCCGCCGTTCTTAAATTCGTCGTAGTGCGCCTTAAACACCGCGTCGTCCTGCTCGTAGTCGTGCACGTCGTAGATGTCGGTTATGACGTGGTAGTTTCCGCTCGTGTCGATGCAGGGGCGCGTCTGGTCTGCCGCCTTGGTCGCGAGATAGACCGCGCGGAGCACATCGTCGCACTGCCTGCGGTCGCAGCAGTCCCAGGTCTCGTTCAGCGGACACCAGCCGATGATCGACGGATGGTTGAAGTCGCGCGCGACCTCCTCCAGCCACTCGGGAAGTATCGAGAACACCGACTTGGGGCGGGACACATCCAGTCCCCAGTTAGGATATTCGCCCCATACCATGTAGCCCAGGCGGTCGCAGTGATAGAGGAAGCGTTCCTCGAACACCTTCTGGTGCAGGCGCGCGCCGTTGAATCCGCAGGACATAGAAAGCTCGATGTCGCGCACCAGAGCCTCGTCGCTCGGCGCGGTGTATATCCCGTCGGGATAGAAGCCCTGGTCGAGCACCGTGCGTTGGAACACCGACTTGCCGTTGAGCAGGAATTTCCTGCCGCGCAGCTCGATCTTTCGCAGACCCGCGTAGCTGTGGACGGTGTCCTCGCCGTAGGTGAGCGTCAGGTCGTACAGCCGTCCCGCGCCAAGTTCCCACAGATGCGTCTCGCAGAGCGGAACGGTCAGCTGCACGTGTCCGCCGTCCGACGAACACTCGACCGAGCCGACCTCCCTGCCCTCGTATGCCGCCGATACCTTCAGCACGCCCGCGCCGACGAGGTTCGCGCTAAGCCACAGCGAGCTCTCGTCCACATTCGGGACGATACGAATGTCCTCGATGTGCGCGGTCGGCATGAACTCGAGCCACACCGTCTGCCAGATGCCGGTCGTGCGGGTATAGTCGCAACCGTGCGAGTAAAACTCCTCGCTCTGCGTGCCGCGCGGTATCATCGGGTCGCGCTCGTCGTCCTCGGCGTAGACGGTTATGACGTTCTCACCCGCCCGCGCCGCGTCGGTTATATCAAACGCGAAGGAGACATAGCCGCCGACGTGGCGACCGACCTCCGTGCCGTTTACGAACACCGTCGTGCGGTAGTCGACCGCGCCGAAGTGCAGCTTTATCCGACCCGCAAGCTGCGCCGCGTCGAGCGTGACCGTGCGCTTGTACCACACGCCGTAGATGAAGTCCTTGTGACCGACGCCGCTCAGCTCACTCTGCGGGCAGAAGGGCACGGTAATCCTGCCCGAAAGCTCCGCGTCCGGTTTGAAAAGCCCGCGTGCTTCGCCGCTGCGTCCGTTGTCGATCTCAAACGACCACTCGCCGTTGAGATTCTGCCAGCTCTCCCTGCGGAACTGCGGCTTCGGGTGCTCCTGTCTCGGTATGTTCATAATAAATTCCCTCACTTTAGTCTGTAATTTTGTGTCGGATACAGTATAGCACGTCGCGTCGGAAAATGCCAGACATTTTCCCCGATTTATCCCACCAGAAGCGCGGCTATCGGCAGCAGCACCGCAAGTCCCACGAGATTCGCGGCGGTGAACACAAGCATGTACCGCCCGAGCCTTCTGTCCGGCTGCGCTAGGTAGAATTTGAGCGATATGAGGCTCGCGAGCGACGCGACCGGCGTTCCAAGTCCGCCGACGTCCACCCCCGCGAGCAGTCCGAGCGCGTTGTCGGTAAATCCGCTCAGCAGAACGGCTGCGGGAACGTTGCTTATCACCTGGCTCACCGCCGCCGACGCGACAAGCGTGTTCTTCTCGACAATGCCGCTGAGAAAACCGCTTATCTGCGGTATCCTGCCGAGATTTCCGCTGAATATGAAGAAACACACGAAGGTGAGCAGCAGGAAGTAGTCGACCTCCTTCAGCAGCTTCGGCGCGAGAACGAGCATCGCGACGACCACGGCGGCGGTCGTTATCGGATAGGGCAGCACGCGGAAGACCGACAGCAGGCAGAGCGCGAACAGCACGACATAGCACCAAAACCGCGGCGGGCTTTGCAGCTTTGCGCGCTCCTCAAACTCAAGCTCGACCCGCTCCCCGCCGCGAAACACCGACGCCGCGACGAGCAGCGCAAGGCTTATCAGCGTCAGCGGCACGAGCAGTCCGAAAAAATCACCCGCCGACATCTCGTACTTCGCGTAGAGAACGAGATTCTGCGGATTTCCCACCGGCGTAGCCATGCTGCCGAGGTTCGCCGCGACCGTCTGGAGCACCACCACTCGGATTATCGCGTCGCGGCGGTTCGCGAGGTTTAGGATAAATATCGCGAAGGGCACGAACGCGATGAGCGCCACGTCGTTTGTCACAAGCATCGACAGGAAGAAGGGCAGCAGCACGAGCGCGAGCGTCACCGTGCGAAACGACTTCTTGCCCGCGAGCAGCTTTTGCGACAGAAGCTCGAAAAGCCCGCAGCTCCGCAGTCCCGCGACCACCGCCATAAGGCAGAATAACAGGCAGAGCACCCGCAGGTCTATGTATTCCAGATATTCGGCGGACGGCGGCACGAAGAACATCGACACCACCGCCAGCAGCGCCGCGATGACGAGCACCGGCTCGCGTTTTACAAATCCCACTATGTGTTTCATTCGTTCCTCCAACCAAAAAACAGCGACGACCGCCGTCGCCGCTGTTTTGCTTTCACTTTATCGCGATGGCGTAGTCGAGTATAACGCAGCCGTCGGCGTCGGGAGTGGTCCAGTTCGGGCAGGCGTAGCGCTCGATGCACCAGTCGTCCTCGCGGCGGACAAGCCCCTGTGTCTCCATCGCGTCGAGGCAGGTATCGTGCGTCTCCATCGTGAAAAACTCGCCGCTCCCCTCCTTGTCGCGCAGATAGCAGACGGCGTAGTCGAGCGGCTTGATGTCGACGTGCTCGAAGCCCTCCGGCACCGGCGTGTTCGGAGCGAACAGCATACCCACCCATCGCTCGGGGTCGCCGTCCACAATGCGCACCGCGCCGAGGTAGGCGTCGCCGTTGAAGTCGAGACGGGGCGCACTTTCGAGGATGTCAAACCATCCCTTCTCCCACCACTCGCCCCAGTCGGGCGACGATGTGTACTTCTTGCCGATAAAACGCGCGGCAGGGCAGGATTCGCGGACGATTTTGACGATTTCCATGGTGCTTCCTCCGTTTTTATACTTATGTAGCACAAAAGGTACGCCGAAACGTACCTTTTGCGTCTGGAGGCGCCACCCAGAATCGAACTGGGGGTGAGGGCTTTGCAGGCCCCTGCCTTACCGCTTGGCTATGGCGCCGAAAATATTTGAGGACGGGCGTGCTGCCCGCCCTCTATGGTGCCTCCGGGCGGAATCGAACCACCGACACGGGGATTTTCAGTCCCCTGCTCTACCAACTGAGCTACAGAGGCAAATGGCGACCCGGATGGGGCTCGAACCCACGACCTCCAGCGTGACAGGCTGGCGTTCTAACCAACTGAACTACCGGGCCATATTATATCAACAAGCAAGCTTGTCTACTTCTGGCAGGGGCAGAAGGAATCGAACCCTCGGCACGCGGTTTTGGAGACCGCTGCTC
>CAMNWZ010000030.1 GCA_946566645.1 uncultured Clostridia bacterium | reverse complement strand
GGTCGCGGTAAGCGCGCTTCAGGGCTACGGCACCGGCGACCTGCTCGCGGCGTGCATGGACAAACTAGACAACCTCGAAAATCTGGAGGACGATGAGGACAGGATACACGTCGCGGTCATCGGCAAGCCGAACGCGGGCAAAAGCTCGCTTGTCAACAAGATTTTGGGCGAGAAGCGGGTCATCGTAAGCCCGATAGCCGGCACGACGCGCGACGCCATCGACACCCCCTACGACTGCGCCGAGGGGCGGTTCAACTTCATCGACACCGCGGGGCTTCGCAAGCAGTCGAAGGTGGACGAGCAGATAGAGCGGTTTAGCGTTCTCCGCACGCGCATGGCGGTCGAGCGCGCCGACGTCTGCCTCGTTATGATAGACGCGACCGAGGGCGTGACCGAGCAGGACTCGAAGGTCGCGGGACTCGCCCACGACGCGGGCAAGGCGGTCATACTCTGCGTGAACAAGTGGGACGCGGTAGCGGACAAGTCGACCAAAAGCCCGCAGGAGTTCGAGGACAAGCTGCGCGCCGAGCTTCCGTTCATGGACTACGCGCCGGCGGTGTTCATCTCCGCGCTCACCGGACAGCGGGTGCCTAACCTCTTTCCGCTGATAAAGCTGGTGCACGAGAACACATCCAAGCGGGTGACCACCGGACAGCTCAACCAGGTGCTCGCCGAGGCGGTCGCGAGGCTTCAGCCTCCGTCCAAGAAGGGGCGCAGGCTGCGCATCTTCTACATGACCCAGACCGGCGTGAAGCCGCCGCACTTCGTCGCCTTCTGCAACGACGCGACGCTCATGAGCTTCGGCTACAAGCGCTACCTTGAAAACCGAATACGCGAGGCGTACGGTTTTGAGGGCACGCCCATCCGCATATCCGTTAAACAGCGCGGCGAAAACGCCGAGCCGTCGATAGACTAAAGCTTAAGGGGGATTTTTGATGATCGCACTGAAAATCGCGCTCACCTGCGTGATAAGCTACCTGCTTGGCAGCCTGAACTTCTCGATAATCTGCTCCAAGCTATTCAAAAAGGACGACGTTCGCGGGCACGGAAGCGGCAACGCGGGCATAACCAACTATCTCCGCAACTACGGCGGCATAACCACCCTCATCGTCATGATAGGCGACATGGGCAAGTGCGTCGCCGCGGTGCTTGTGTCGCAGTACATATTCCGCGGCGACATGATAGCGGGCTATGACATAGCCGACGCCATGAAGTTCCTCGCCGGATTCTTCGTCATGCTCGGTCACATGTTCCCGCTCTACTTCGGCTTCAAGGGAGGCAAGGGCGTTCTGTCCACCGCCGCGCTCATCCTCGCGTTCGACTGGCGGATGTTTCTCATCGGCATAAGCATCTTCATCATCATCGTGGCCGTCACCCGCTATGTCTCGCTCGGCTCGGTCATCGCGGTCTGGTCGGTGCTTCCGCTCGTGTGGGTGTTCTACCGCACAGCGCCGCTCGTGTGGGTGTATATGCTCATCTACGCTGCTATAGGCGCGCTGGTGACGATACGCCACCGCTCGAACATCGTGCGGCTGATACACCACAGCGAATCGAAATTTTCGTTCGGTCACAAGAACGGGAAATAAAACTTTTGTGGGAGGAATTGTAATGGCAAGGGACGGAAAGAAAGGGTTTGTCGCCGAATTCAAGGAGTTTATCTCCCGTGGCAACGTCATGGACATGGCGGTCGGCATCATAATCGGCAGCGCGTTCACCAAGATAGTGACCTCGCTTGTAAACGACCTGATAATGCCGTTCATCGGGTGGCTCATCGGAGGTCTCAACTTCAGCGACTTCAGGTGGGTGCTCCGCGAGGCGACCGAGACCGCCGAGGAGGTAGCTGTCTGCTACGGCGCGTTTATTCAGGCGGTCATCGACTTCCTGCTCATCGCGCTTGTCGTGTTCTGCATGATAAAGACGATAAACCGCTTCCATCGCAAGAAGGAGGAGCCGGCGCCCGAGCCCGCACCCGAGCCGGAGCCGTCGAACGAGGAAAAGCTGCTCACCGAGATACGCGACCTGCTCAAGAAGTAAATGCTACATACGAAAACCCCTCCGTCTCGCAGGAAACGGAGGGGTTTTGTTATGCCTTCTGCTTATATTATCTCGTCCAGCTCCATGCCGTCGGCGTAGCAGCCAACGTCCACGCCGTAGGCGTGCTCCATGCCGAGCGAGTGCATCGTGCAGAACAGGTTGTTCATCGCGCAGCGTTGGAGGTCGCCGAGACATATCGAAGGTTTGCCGACCTTCTCGCCCGCCAGCTTCTCGGCAAACTCGGCGGCAAAGTCTATCTCGGTGGTAGTCGGCATCTTCGGCATCTTGGGCATCTCCATCTCGCCGGAGGCTATCTTCTTCATCTGCTCCTCCATGAACTCCTCGAAGCTCACGCCCTCGGGTATCAGCTTCTTCCAGAACGGCTCGGGCGGGATATACTCAAGTCCGTACACCGCGCATAGGATGTTGCGCACGCGGTCGACGCCGCCGGGCATTATCATGTCGTTGCCCGCGTGCATCGAGATGGACGGTGTCGAGCTGCCGCCGTTCCAGTCGGTCATTATCAGACCCCTAAATCCCCACTCGCCGCGCGCGATGTCGGTGCAGAGGTCGAAGCTGTCGGCGGTCGGAACGCCGTTTATCTTGTTGTACGAGGTCATTATCGACATCGGCTGCGCGGTGCGGACGGCTATCTCGAAGCCCTTGAGGTATATCTCACGCAGCGTACGCTCGCTGACGATGGTGTCCACCGCGTTGCGGTTCGACTCCTGGTTGTTCGCGGCGTAATGCTTGACGCACGCGCCCACGCCGGGCACCGACTGAAGTCCCCTCGTCATCGCCGCAGCCATCACGCCGGCCAGCAGCGGGTCCTCCGAATAGTACTCGAAGTTCCGTCCGCACAGCGGGTCGCGGTGGATGTTCATGCCCGGTCCGAGCAGAATGGTCACGCCTATCTCGCGGCACTCCTCCGCCATGCCGTGACCGACCATCTTCAGCACCTCCGGGTCGAAGCTCTGCGCGAGCAGCCAGCCCACCGGCCACGCGGTGCAGTACTGATGGCGCGTCTCCTTCTCGCCCGTCTCGACGTTGGTCGCCTCAAACTCCTGGGTCACGCGCACGCCTCCCGGGCCGTCGGCAAGCACCATCGTCGGTATGCCGTACTTGTCAAACAGAGTGTTCACCGTCTCGCCCGCCGCGCCCGCGACAGTCGCCGAGCTTCCGCCGACGATGGGCGAGTCCTCGTTAGCCACGCCCCAGCCGGTGCCGCAGTTGAATATCGCAAGTTCCTCCGGGCTCATCCGAGCAACCAGCTGCTCGAGCGTCGCCTTGCCGTCGTATACGTCCTTCAGCGTCACGCCGTCGGACAGGACGTTCTTCACCGACTCATAGTCCACCTTCGCGGCGTACTCCTTGTCGGAGGTGTAGGTCTCCACCTTCTGGTCGTGATACTTCGACGAGTGGTCGACAAGCGCGAAGCTTTTCGGGTCGAGCTCGATGCGCGGCGCGCCCTGGCTGTCCAGCTTTGCGCGCGGCGGAGCTATTATTTCCCGCATGTCCTCGCTTATCGGATATTCATTGTGGACCTTCTCGGTCACAACGCGCGCGCCCAGTCCGAGCACCGCCGCCGGAGCGAGCGCCACCGACGAGTTTCCGAACAGCAGCAGGTAGTCTCCCTGCTCGAGCGCGTACTCGGCGCGATCCTCGAAGAAGCTCGCGCAGTCGCGCATACGGAATTTCAGCTCCACTCGGACGCTCTCGCCCGGGTCGAGCAGTTTGGTCTTCTTGAAGCTCACCAGCCGCTTTATCGGCTTCTGAAGCTCGACCTGCGGCTCGGACAGGTAGAGCTGCACGACCTCCTTACCGGCGCGAGAGCCGACGTTCGTGACCCTCACCGACACCTCTGTCCACTCGCCCTGCTGGCGCACGAGCGCGTCCGAGATGTCGAAGTGGGTGTAGCTCTTGCCGTAGCCGAACGGATATATCGGCTTCTTGCCGAAGGTATCAAACCAGCGGTAGCCGACGAATATTCCCTCGGTGTACCGCTCGACGTCCACGTTGCCGTCGTTTCCGGCGAAGGTCTCATGCGCGGGATAGTCGCTGTAATTCTCCGCCCAGGTCGCGGTCGTCTTGCCCGACGGATTGACCCTGCCGTAGAGCACGTCGAGTATCGAGCGGCCCGCCTCCTGACCGGGCTGTCCGCAGAAGAGCACCGCGCCTATGCCCGAAAGTCCCTTGATATACTTCATGTCGATAACGCCGCCGATGTTCAGCACGAGCACGGTGTGCTCAAACGACTCGCTGACCTCCTTCAGCACCCGCTTCTCGGTGTCGGACAGCTCGTAGTCGCCCAGTTCGACCATCTCGTCGCCTATCTTCACCTTCTTTGTCATCGAGCGGTCGGCACCCTCGCCCGCGTTGCGCGCAAGCACATACACCGCGGTGTCCGACTTCTTCGACGCAGCCTTTATCTCCTCGCTCGTCGGCGCGAACTCGGGATAGGCAAAGGTTATCATCGGGTTGTTCGCGCCCGCCAGCTGCGCCGCGTCGTATCCCTTCGCAAACTCGCGCAGCGACTGCTCGTTTACGACGCTTATCCCCTCGGCTATCGCGGCGTCCATAAAGTTTATGTGGTAGCGCTCGCTCTGGTTTACAAGCGCGTCACCGCCGCCGCTGAGTCCCCCGTTGAACGGATCGCCCGAGCCGGTGCCTCCTCGAACGGTGCGCACCGCTCCGCTTCCGAACAGCGCAAGCGTCTTTGTCTCGAGCGGCAGCGCGCCGTTGTTCTCGAGAAGCACCATGCTCTCGGTCGCGGCACGGCGGCATACCTCCGCGTTTCGCAGCTCTCGCTCGGACATCGGTATTTTCAGTTCGCTCATTCTGTTTCTCCTCCGCTTCAAAAGATAGTAGCAAAACCCTTATATATAATTTTAGCAGATTGCCCTGGGAAAATCAAGGAAATTGCGTCTATCCGAAAAATGCCTGTATTCGACAAATTTCCCTCCGTTTCTTTCCTCTTGCAAACCGCCGAAAAAGTGCTATACTTGGAGGTAGAAATACTTTCTGGAGGTTGAATGGATATGAAATACGATTTTGACACAGTACGCAGCCGCTATAACACCTTCTCGATGAAGTACGACGGCATGGGCAAGCGCCTGAAGCCCGGATTCATCCCGCTGTTCGTCGCGGACATGGATCTCAAGTGCCCGCCCGCTATAATCGAGGCGATGCACAAGGTCGCCGACCACGAGATATACGGCTACAGCGGCAGCTTTGCCGACGACCGCTACAACCAGTCGATAATCCGTTGGTTCGGCGACAAGTACGGCTTCAAGATAGAGCCGGACTGGATACTCCCCTCCGCCGGCACCTGCTCGGCAATAAACGCCGCGATACGTGAGTTCTCTAACGTCGGCGACGGCGTTATCATCTGCCGTCCGGTCTACGGTCACTTCACCGGCATGATAGAGGGCGACTGCCACCGCAAGGCGGTCGACTGCCATCTCATTAAGGATGAGAACGGAAACTTCCACATGGATTTCGACAAGCTCGACAAGCTCTGCTCCGAGCCGAACAACCGCATCTTCCTGCTCTGCTCGCCGCACAATCCGGTCGGCCGCGTCTGGACGCGTGAGGAGCTGGAGAAGGTCGTCGCGATAACCAAGAAGCATAACGTCATGCTGCTCGTCGACGAGATACACTGCGACATCCGCCGCGCGGGCATTGACTTCATCCCGGTGGGCACGGTCACAAACGACTACTCGAACATCTGCATCTTCGGCGGACTGGGCAAGACCTTCAACACCGCCGGTCTGATGTGCTCGAACGCGATAGTGCCCGACGAGTTCCTCCGCGCGCGCATCCGCAACGAGCTGAGCGGGGGCTTAAGCCCGTTCGCCATCGCAGCCTGCATCACCGCTTACGGCGGCGAGTGCGACGAGTGGGTGGACGAGATGAACAAGTACATAGACGGCAATATCGACTACGCCATCGACTTCTGCAGGAAGAACCTGCCGTGGGTCGAGGTCGGTCGTCCGGAGGGCACCTACTGCCTGTGGCTCGACTTCGCGGGGAGCGGGCTTTCGGGCGAGGAGATACACCGCCGCATCTACGAGGACGCAAACGTGATACTTCAGGACGGCACCGTCCACGACCCCGAGTTCGGCGCGACCTGCCAGCGCATGTGCACCCCGGTCGCCCGCAGCGTGCTGGTCGAGGCGATGGAGCGCATAGCCAAGGTGTTCACCGACATAAAGTAAGCATCGTACATACCAAAAGAGACGGACTTTCGTCCGTCTCTTTTTTCGTCCTGTTTTGCGGCTGTCGACTCGTCGCGGCTGCCGCGCAATCACTCGCTGCGCAGCGCCTCGACCGGATCCTTGCGCGCGGCGATGCGCGACGGTATCAGTCCCGCGATAAACGTCAGCAGCATGCTTATGCCGACGAGTATCGCTCCCGCCACCGCGGGCAGAACAGCCACGTTCTTGATGCCCGCCAGGTTCTCGATTATCGCGTTTGCGGGGATGCAGAGGATAAGCGTCACCAGTATTCCCATAAGTCCCGCCGTAAAGCCGACGATGAGCGTCTCGGCGTTGAACACGCGGCTTATGTCCTTCTTCGACGCGCCTATCGAGCGGAGGATGCCTATCTCCTTGGTGCGCTCGAGCACCGAGATGTAGGTGATTATGCCTATCATTATCGAGCTTACCACAAGCGAGATGGCGACAAACCCTATCAGAACGTAGCTTATCGCGTCGATTATCGTTGAGACCGAGCTCATCATCAAGCCGACCATGTCGGTGTAGCTTATCACGTTTTCCTCGTGACCCTCCGCCTCCATGCGGCTGTTGTAGTCGTTGAGCTTGTCGACGAGCGCCTCCTTCGACTCGAAGTCCTTGGCGTAGAGGCTTATGCCCGACGGCTTATTCCTGTCCGCCACGCCGAGCAGTTCGAGATTGCCCTCGTAGGTGGCGGTGGTGGTGTTCATCGCCGCGTACTGCGCCATGGCAGCCGCGCGCTCCTCCTCGCTCATCGCGGCGAACATCTGCTGCTGCTCGGGGCTGAGCGTCGACATGTCGAATTCGGGCGCGGGCGCGTCGTCGGTCGAAAACTCGATTCCGGTGAATATGTCGGTGTCCCTGTCCGCCATCTGCGCCTTCACCACCGGGCTCGAATCGGTTTGAGCGATAAGCTCGTCCATCAGCGCGGAGGTGTAGCCTATCGAGCCGGAGTTGGAGGTCGCGACAACATTCTCGCCCGGGCGAAGTATGCCCACCACCTTCACCTCGGTCGCGTCCTCGAGCGCGTCGCGCATGAACGCCTCGTCGCCGCTCATGTCCACCCACACGCCGTCCGCCGTCTCCGAATAGTGCAGCGACACCGGCAGCAGCTTGAAGCGGAGCGCCAGTATCTCGTCGTACGAGTAGCTGTCGGGGTAGTCGGTGCCCTCGTACTCCTCGCCCGCGACGACCGCCTTCATCATGTCGCCCAGCTCCTTCGCGTCCATCAGGCCGAGTCCGTAGAGGGTGAGGTCGGTCACCTCGTTGTTGTCGTTGAGTATGACTACTATCTCGTCGTAATCCTCCGGCATTCGTCCCGCGACCACGTCGTACTGCGCCGACAGCAGCTCGTCGTTGCCGATAAGCTCGTCCCACGCGTCGGCGCTGCCGCCCATCATCGGGCTCATCGTCATCATCTCGCTCATGCCCATCTGCTCGCCCATGTCCATCATGTCGCCGACGCCTATCTCGTCGTAGATTGTGGACGGATTGAGCTGGCTCACGCCGCTTTCCGTGTCCGCGTCGTATATCATAAGCGGAGTGGAATAGCTGTATTTCACGCCGTTCAGCAGCTCTTTTATCCCGCTCGACTCGTCCTCAATGTAGTTTCTGAACGCCTCGAGGTTGTTGGTCGCCATCTGGGTGGACAGCGTGCCGAGCATGTCCTCCATCATGCGAACGGGATAGACCCGGTCGTCGGTGTGCTCCTCCACCTCGGTGCGCGCGCCCATCATAGCGGTCATCATTCCCGCGAGGTCTACCGCCTCGTCCTCCACCGTCAGCGGATAGCTTGACAGCGTGTCCTCCTGGACGCGGTCGATGTAGCTCTGCATGCCGTTGGACAGCGACAGTATCAGCGCGATGCCGATTATGCCGATGCTTCCCGCGAACGCGGTGAGTATCGTGCGCCCCTTCTTGGTCATCAGGTTGTTGAGGCTCAAGGAAAGCGCGGTGTGGAAGCGAAGCGGCTTCTTCTTTATGCGCGAACGTCCCGCGCTCGGCGTCTCCCGCTCCGGCTCGTACGGGTTCGAGTCGTCGGTCACCTTTCCGTCGAGCATGCGGATTATGCGGGTGGAATACCTGTCCGCGAGGTCGGGGTTGTGCGTGACCATTATGACAAGCCGATCCTTGGCTATCTCCCCCAGCAGATCCATCACCTGGACGCTCGTCTCGCTGTCCAGAGCGCCGGTCGGCTCGTCGGCAAGCAGTATGCGCGGGTCGCCTGCAAGCGCTCGGGCGATGGCGACGCGCTGCATCTGACCGCCGCTAAGCTGGTTCGGCTTCTTGTGTATCTCACCGCCGAGCCCCACCTGATTCAGCGCATCGGCTGCGCGGCGGCGGCGCTCCGCCTTCGGGACGCCGCTCAGCGTCAGCGACAGCTCGACGTTTGACAGTATCGACTGGTGCGGTATGAGGTTGTAGCTCTGGAACACAAATCCGACCGACGTGTTGCGGTAGACATCCCAGTCGCCGTCGCGGTAGTCCTTTGTCGAGCGTCCGTCTATCACCAGGTCGCCGGAGGTGTAGCGGTCAAGCCCGCCGATTATGTTCAGCAGCGTGGTCTTGCCGCAGCCCGACGGTCCGAGCACCGACACAAACTCGCTCTCGCGAAAGCTGAGCGACAGGCCTTTGAGCGCCTCGACCTTGCTGTCCCCCGCCGTGTATGTCTTGACTATGTTCTTTAAGCTAAGCATTCGCCAAATCTCCTCGTGAAAAAATGCTAACAGAGCAAAAAATTGCACCGTTAGCATTTTATTCCTTCTTAATTTTTTCGTCAAGCGAAACCGGTTGTAATTTACAAAACGTTTACAATTTGACTATCCCGACTGCTTCACCGCCATGACGTATATCTGACATGGATTCTGCTCGTCCCACAGCGTGGGGAAGCACTCAAGCTCTCGGAACCCGAGCGCCTTGTAATAGGCGTTTGTGCGGTCGTAGTCGGGGTAGCAGCCCTCTTTCACCGTCTTGACCTGTATGAACTCAAAGCCGCGCTGCTTCGCGTAGTCGTACAGATGCCCGAACAGCTCGCGTCCTATCCCGCGGCGATGGCGGTCGGGCAGCACGCCCATCACGCATATCTCCGCGGTGTATCGGCTTGTGGTTTTCAGCGCAATGAATCCGTCCGCGCGCCCGCCGTCGGTCGATGCCCAAAGCGGAAGCTCGCGGCACTCGCGCGCGTAGCTCACGATGTTCTCGGGTATGCCGAACCAGTCGGGGAGCGCGGTCAGTATTTCGCGGCAGATTTGTTCCTTTCTGTCCGCGTTTTCAACGAATCCTATCAAATATTCTCCTCCGAAATCACAGTCTCTCCTGTGCGAACGGGCAGACGTTGCGGGTGTCGAGCACCAGCTTGCCCTTCAGCTTTTCCATGTTCTGCTTTATCTCGCTGTGTCCGACAAGCAGCACCACCATATCCACCGAGCCGAGGAACTCGTCGAGCGAGAAGACCTGTCCGTCGCAAATCTGCTGCTTTACGAACGGGTCGTACACCTTGAATCCCTTCGCAAGATGCTTTCTCATGCAGTCGAGAAGCTGGAGCGTCGGGCTTTCGCGGGTGTCGTCCACGTCCTCCTTGTAGGTCAGTCCGTACAGACCTACGCGGCTGTTGTCGGTGATGTGGTTCGCCTCCATCACATCGGCGATGCGTCCGAGTGTGTACTCGGGCATCGACGCGTTGACGCTCACCGCCGCGAAGGTCAGCTCGGCAAGACTCTCGCCGTAGTCGCCGACAAGGAACCACGGGTCGACCGATATGCAGTGACCGCCGACGCCCGGTCCGGGGCTGAGGATGTTCACGCGCGGATGCTTGTTTGCGATGCGTATGACCTCGCGAACGTCCATCCCGTTCTGGCGGCAGAGCTTGGCAAGCTCGTTCGCGTAGGCAATGTTTATCGAGCGGAAGGTGTTCTCCACCACCTTGGTCATCTCGGCGGTGCGGATGTCGGTGGTCACTATCTCGCCTTTGCAGAAGCTGCCGTACAGCTCCTTGACAAGCTCGCCTATCTCCGGCTCGTCCGCGCCTATCGTGCGGGCGTTGTGCTCAAGCTCGTATAGCATATTGCCCGGGATTATCCGCTCGGGCGCGTGGGCGATGTGCGCGTCCACGCCGAGGGTCAGTCCCCTCTTTGCAAACAGCGGGCGGACGTGGTCGTCTATCGTTCCGGGGGACACGGTGCTCTCAACCACCACCGTCGCGCCCTTGGGCATGACGTCGAGCACGCAGTCGACCGCGCGGACGATGTAGCTCGCGTCCACCTTCTTGGTGCGCTCGTCGTAGGGGGTGGGCATGGTCACGACGTATATGTCCGCCGAAGGGTATACGGTCGAGAACTCCATCTTCTTTGCGACCGCCGCCTCGTACAGCCCCTGAAGCCCGTCCTCCTCGAAGGTGACCTGACCGCTTTTCAGCGAGTCGACTATCTCCTTCTTCACGTCCACGCCGATGACGTCCACGCCGTTCGCGGCAAGGCTCAGCGCGGTGGGAAGCCCGATATAGCCGAGCCCTATCACTCCGACCTTCTTGTCAAATATGCTCATCCTTGAATCGTCCTTTCTGTTATGAAATCGCACTTATTCGCTTACGACCAGTTCCTCGTCCACTATGTCGCATATCCAGTCCATCGACTGTATCTCCATAAGCGTCGGCACCTTGTAGTTCTCCACCCGGAGCACGCCGTTTCGGTCGCGCATCGGACCGAGCAGCGGGTGTACGTTCGAGTGCGCCACCGCCTGCTCCAGCATCCTGCCGAGCCGCGTCGTGTGACTGCCCAGCACCGCGTCTACGGTGTATATCTTAGCCGCGCCGCCCTTCAGTCCGAGCCAGAAGTAGAGGCTCGGCGCGTCCGAGTCCCTTCCGATGTGGCTGAACGCGCCGTCCAGATAGTCGCCGATTATCCGCCGATAGACCACGCCCCAGTCGACCGCCGGCGCCGCGAGGTACTCCTTGATTCGTCCGTTCGGATGCACCGAGCAGAGCATGGCGTAGAGGTCGTCGCACGGTTTGAGCGGCACCGCGCCGTAGGTCGGGTACTGGCAGAGTATCACGTCGCAGCCGCGCTCGGCAAGCATCTTGCGGCAGAGTCTGTCCTCCGAGTGCGCGTAGTTCACGCGAGGCGAGCACCGCTTTACCCGAATGTTGTGGTTGACCAGCCGCGCGCCCTGGGTGAATGCGTTGAGCGAGTAGGTCGCGATATACGCCTTTATCGGCATGTCCACAATGCCTATTATGTCGCTCTTGGTGTACGCGCCCGCTATCGCGCCGAGCACGAACGCCTGCTCATACAGCTTGCAGTAGTAGGTGTTCAGCTTCATCTCGGGGTTCGAGTGGTTGCAGTTGAACACGAGAGTCTTCGGGTTCTCGAGCGCTATCTGAAGCGACGCGTGCGCAAATCCCGCGTTGACGGTGAACAGCATGTCCGGCTTCTGCTCGGCTATTATCGCGTCCAGCTCGCAGTAGGCGTTTTCCTCGTCCACGCCGTATATCGCCTCGGTGGTAACACGTCCGTCGTAGAACCGCTCGACATCCAGCCGTCCGGTCTCGTGCGAGCGCGTCCACACCGAAACGTCCGGCGGAGGGCCGTAGACGAACACAGCCTTCGCGCGCTTGCCGCCTATGCCCAGTATCCCCCGACCGCTTGTCGGCGAGCTGCCGCTCTCCTCAATGGTTATCGGCGGAAGCTCCTCGCTTATCATCCTGAACTGCGCCTCGCAGCTCTTCACCCGCTCGGCAAGCTCGTCGGCGGGCGTGTCTATCGGAAATCCGTATACGCAGACAAACTGCGAAAACGCGTCGGCGGTTGTCATCTTTATGTCGCGGAAGCCCGCGCGTGAGTATTGCAGCGCGAAGTCGCGGTAGACGCTCGGCAGCCACTCGTCCGGCTTCTTTCCCGCAAGCGACGGCGTCTTTTCGGCGAACTCCTCCGCCTCCTCTATAAGCCAGCTG
Source organism: uncultured Clostridia bacterium (assembly GCA_946566645.1). GTDB lineage: Bacteria > Bacillota > Clostridia > Oscillospirales > JAAYOS01 > CANRIN01. Next base: position 3,358 of record CAMNWZ010000030.1, on the reverse strand, counting down.
AACGTGCCCACGCGGCTGAACCACATGTCGCCGAACGCGAACGACCGCTGGTCATAGTCGAGTATCTCGTAGTATATCTTCAGTTCCTCGTCGTTTTCGTCGTACTTGGGAAGTATGCGCGTTATGTCCGCGGTTATCGAGTACGCGCCGACGTAGTTCATCACCGACACGCGCTTGTTGCCTTCGAGGACGTAGAACCGTCCCATATACTCGTACACCTTTATCGGGTCGGTTATGCCGTCGCGCAGGTGGTGTCCGTAGAGCGACCGCCACTTTGCGGCAAACTCGGTGCCCTCGTCCAAAAGCGGCATGAAGTTGCCCGCAAACGCGTCGGCGCGGTTCGCGGTGTATGTTCCGACTATCTTTTTCAGCGGTATCTCGTGCGTGCCGAGAACAACTTCGCCCATCGTCTCCACGCCGTCCAGCTCCTGCTCGAGTATCGGCAGTCCGCCGGCATACTTGTCCTTGGCATGGTCATTTAGCCACCGTCGTCCGGCGCGGCGGGCGTTCTGATATGGTATTATACCGTTGGATGTCTCCGGCAAATCTGTCCGCCTCCTCTTGCAATATCGCTCGGTCGGGTGTATAATCTCGAATGTGGTATTATGCGTTCCATGTACGGAACGATTATATCATGTATATTCGCCGCGCGCAAGCATAAGCGGACGGAATGAGCGTCATATCGGCGTATCTACCTCACGCGACGGCAAAAAAGGCTCGAATTTGGCAAACTTTTTTTGAAATAACCCTTGCAATCGAAAGCAAATTCTGCTATTATTATATCTGCGCCGCTGTGGACGACGCACGTTATGCCGTTTTGCGCTTCGGAAAAACGCGTCCGAAAGCGCTCGATAAATGGACAAATTTCTGGGAGGTGCAATTATGGCAAAGTGCCAGTTCTGCGGTAAGGGCGTGACCTTCGGCTGCAACGTCAGCCATTCGCATCGCCGTACCAACCGTATGTGGAAGCCGAATGTGAAGCGCGTCAAGGCTGTGGTCAACGGAACTCCGTGCCACGTCTACGCCTGCACTCGCTGCCTCCGTTCGGGCAAGGTCACCCGCGCGATATAACGCAAAATAAAAAACAGCGTCGGAAGAAATTCCGGCGCTGTTTTTCTATGCGCTTCTCTTTGTCACGCCTCGGTTACGCACACTTTCGCCGAAATAACATGTCCGCTGCGTGCCTACCTCACCGCTTCTATGCGGTCTCGATGTTCGCGGCGTTCTGAAGCTCGAGCCTCTCCACGCCCATCTCGCGCAGTTTATATTTGAGTATCTTTCCGGCGGCATTCATCGGGAAAGAGTCCATAAACATCACATATCGGGGAGATTTGAACCGACTCAAGCCCTGCTTGACATACTCGATCATCTCCTCCTCGGTCGCTTCGGCGCCCTCCGCAAGCACCACGCAGGCGAGCACCTCCTCGCCGTACTTCTGGTCGGGCACGCCGACGACCTGCACGTCGCTGACCTTCGGGTTGGTGTAGAGGAACTCCTCGATCTCGCGCGGATAGATGTTCTCGCCGCCGCGGATTATCATGTCCTTGAGACGTCCGGTTATCTTGAAATATCCGTTCTCGTCCTCGGTGCCGATGTCGCCCGAGTGCAGCCATCCGTCCGGCTCGACGGCAAGCGCGGTCGCCTCCGGCATCTTGTAGTATCCGCGCATGACATGGTATCCGCGCGTCATTATCTCGCCCGGCGTGCCGAGCGGGCACTCCTCTCCGGTGTCCGGGTCGACAATTTTGACCTCGCAGTGGGGCAGACGCTTGCCCACCGTCGCCACGCGCGTCTCGAGCGAATCGGTCGTCGCTGACATGGTCATGGCGGGCGAGCACTCGGTCAGTCCGTAGGTTATGCAGATGTCCGGCATGTGCATGTCACGAACCACCTGCTCCATCACCTTTATCGGGCAGGGCGAGCCCGCCATTATGCCGGTGCGCATGTGTGAGAAGTCGAACTTTTTGAAGTCGGGGTGCTCGAGCATGCCGATGTACATCGTCGGCACTCCGTGAACGGCGGTGCACTTCTCGGAGGTTATCGCCTCCATCACGCGAATCGGGTTGTACCGCTCGACGAGCACCATCGTCGTACCGTGGGTTATCGACGCGGTCACCGCAAGCACCATGCCGAAGCAGTGGAACAGCGGCACGGTTATGCACAGCCTGTCCTTCTCGGTAAACGCCATACAGTCGCCTATCGACTTGCCGTTGTTCACGATGTTGTAGCTGGTGAGCATGACCCCCTTCGGAAATCCGGTCGTGCCCGACGTGTACTGCATATTGATAACGTCGTGGATGTCCACCGCAGCCTGCGCCGCCGCGCGCTCCTCCTCGCTCACCTGCTCGGCAAGCTCGTAGATGTCCTCGAAGTTGTACATCCCGGGCAGCTGGTCGGCGCGGTCGCCGACATAGACGACGTTTTTGAGATAGGGCAGCGCCGCGCACTCTATCTGTCCCGGCTTCGAGGTCTCCACCTCCGGGCAGATCGCGCGCAGATGCTCTATGTACATCTTGTCCTTTATGCCGCCTATCATCACGAGCGTGGTCGAGTCGGACTGCTCGAGCAGATACTCAAGCTCGAACTGCTTGTACGCCGTGTTCACCGTCACCAGCACCGCGCCTATCTTGGCGGTGGCGAACTGGGTGAGCACCCACTCGGGCACGTTGGTCGCCCAAATCGCGACATGGTCGCCCTTTTTCACGCCCATCGCCATAAACCCGCGCGCGACCTTGTTGAGCGTATCCTTCAGCTCGGCATAGGTCCAGCGCCTGCCGCTTGAGGGGCAGACAAGTCCGTCGTTATTCGGAAATCTGTCGGCGGTCTCGTCAAACATATCCGCCATCGTTATCTCGCGAAGCGGCGGCGTCGACGGTCCCATCCAGCGTGGATTCTGCTCGTTCATAATCAAAATACCTCCCAAGACAGCAAAAAACGCACGCTGTCTCCGAATAGTTCAAGGAGACGAAGCGCACGCTCCGCGGTACCACTCCTAATTGCGGGAAACCCGCCGCTCACGAGACGCATATACGTCTCCGCCCCGATAACGGTGGGCATCCGTCCCCCCCTACTGCGATTTTCGGGAAGGATGGCTCGGAAGCGAGCTTCGACACCGCCGCACGCTGTCTTTCACCGACCGACAGCTCTCTAAAGAACGACCGCGCGCCTACTGTTCTTCGTCATCGCCGAACTTGGAATTTAGCATATAATATCACACCTGTCGCCTGCTTGTCAAGCGGGATTTTTCACAAAAACGCTCACCGCTCCCCGTCCTCCTCGATGTCCTCCTTCAGCTCGCCGGCTATCTCGCGCGCGACGGCGGCGTAGACCTCCTCCGCGAGCGCTGTCGCCTCCCGAA
>CAMNWZ010000029.1 GCA_946566645.1 uncultured Clostridia bacterium | reverse complement strand
GCATAGCGGACAACAGCTCGCCAAACACCTGATAAAAAAGAGGAAGCCACGCGGCTTCCTCTTTTCATATCTTTTCACTTTATAGGACGCGCAGGCAGGCAAAGATGCCGACCGCCAGCACGCCGACAAAAAACTTGAGAAGCGACTTTTTGATTTCCCGCGATGCGGGCAGGTTTTCTTTCTGCTTGGAGAGATTTATCAAATCGTCGTTTTGCATCTTGCAGAAGAGGAACGAATTTGGAATACCGAAGCTCATAACTGTTCTCCTTTCTCCGTCGGTTCTCCACTAGTACAATTATATGTTATCACAGCGTGGAGGGATTGTCAATAACTTTTTGATAAATTTTTGTCTATGTGAGTGGAGCATAGCGGACAACAGCTCGCCAAACACCTGATAAAAAAGAGGAAGCCGTTCGGCTTCCTCTTTTCACTCTCTCCGACGCCTTACAGCGCCTTAACTATCTCCTCGGTGTCCGACGCGATGACGAACTCCTCGTCGGTCGGGATGACGAGCACCTTGACCTTGCCGTCGGCTGCGGTGATGTCCACCGTGCCGCGCGTGTTGTTCTTCGCCTCGTCTATCTTGATGCCCATGAACTCGAGACCCTTGACCGCGTCGCTGCGGATGGACGCGTTGTTCTCGCCGACGCCCGCGGTGAACACGACGCAGTCCACGCCGCCCATCGCCGCCGCGTACGAGCCGATGTACTTCTTTATCGAGTAGGTGAAGCAGTCGAGCGCGAGCTTCGCACGCTCCGAACCCTGGTCGCGCGCGGCGAACAGGTCACGGAAGTCGCTCGAAATGCCGCTCAGCGCGAGCACGCCCGACTTCTTGTTGAGTATCGTCAGCATCTCGCTTATGTCGGTGATGCCCTCGTTCTTCATCACGAACTCGAGCACGGCGGGGTCGAGGTTGCCCGAGCGGGTGCCCATCGGCAGACCCTCCAGCGGGGTGAGACCCATCGAGGTGTCGACGCACTTGCCGCCGTCCACCGCGCATATCGACGAGCCGTTGCCGAGGTGGCAGGTGACGACCTTCAGCTCCTCCGGCTTCTTTCCGAGGAACTCGGCAGCCTTAGCCGACACATAGCGGTGCGACGTGCCGTGGAAGCCGTACTTGCGTATCGCGTACTTCTCGTAGTACTCGTAAGGGATGGCGTACATAAACGCATAGTCGGGCATGGTCTGATGGAACGCCGTGTCGAACACCGCGACCTGCGGGATGTCGCCCATAGCCTCCTCGCAGGCGAGTATGCCGGTGAGGTTCGCGGGATTGTGGAGCGGTCCGAGCGGGATGCAGCGCTTTATCGCGTCCTTGACCTCCGGCGTGACGAGCACCGAGCCGCTGAACTCCGCGCCGCCGTGCAGCACGCGATGACCGACCGCGTCTATCTCGCTCATCGAGCTTATGACGGCGGTCGAGCCGGTGGTCATAAGCTCGATGACGCGGCGGATGCCGTCGGCGTGCGACTCCATCGCGAAGTCCTCCTCGTAGGTGTCCTTACCCGCGGGGGTGTGCTTGACGTGACCGCCCGGAATGCCGATGCGCTCGCACAGACCCTTTGCGAGTATCGCGCCCGATTCGGTGTTGAACAGCTGATACTTCAGCGACGAGCTGCCGGCGTTTATGACCAGAATCTTCATTGTCGTTTTCTCCTTCCGACGGAACTTGCGCTCCGCTTTGGTATATGGTAGAATAAGCAATAGATATTTTACTACACTTTTCCGCAATTTGCAAGAGGAGGCGCGAGCTTTGCGCATGAATAATATCTACGACGACAAGGATTTCTTCGACGCCTATTCAAAGATGGCGCGCAGCGCCGGAGGGCTCAAGTCGGCGGGTGAGTGGCACCAGCTAAAGCCGATGTTCCCGCCGCTCGAGGGGCAAGACGTGCTCGACCTCGGCTGTGGGTACGGATGGCACAGCAAGTACGCGGCGGAGCAGGGGGCGAAGCGTGTCCTCGGGATAGACCTGAGCGAGAAGATGATAGCCGAGGCGAAGCGCCGCAATCCCGCGCCGAACGTCACATACGAGGTGTGCGGGCTTGAGGACTACGACTACCCGCGCGAAACCTTCGATCTGGTCATATCCAACCTTGTTCTGCACTACGTCGCCGACCTGGACTCGGTCTTTGCGAAGGTTCACCAAACTCTGAAAACGGACGGCGTGTTCCTGTTCAACATCGAGCACCCCGTCTTCACCGCGGGGGTAAACCAGGACTGGATATATGCTGACGACGGCACACCGCAGGCATGGGCTATCGACAACTACTTCTATCCGGGCGAGCGTGAGACGAACTTCCTCGGACAGAAGGTGGCAAAGCAGCACCATACGCTCACGCAGATACTCATGGGTGTGCTGAACGCGGGGTTCGAGCTTGAGCGTGTCGAGGAGGCGCAGCCGCCGGAGGACATGATGGACATGCCCGGAATGAAGGACGAGATGCGCCGACCGATGATGCTGCTTGTCCGCGCGAAGAAGCGATAGTAACGCCGTTTTTGAAAGGAGCGTACGCATGAAAGTCTATATCTTCGGAGCGAGCGGCTCGGGGACGTCCACCCTCGGGCGGGAGCTTGGCAGGCGTGGGTTTAGATGGCTGGACACCGACGACTTCTACTGGATGCCCACCGACCCGATGTACACGACAAAGCGTCCCATCCCCGACCGCATAGCGCTCATCACGTCGGCGCTCGGAGAGCAGGAGAACGCGGCGCTCAGCGGCTCGGTCGGAAGCAGCAAACCCATCTGGGGCGCGCCGCTGCTCGGACTGTTCGACCTCGCCGTCTTCATCTACACGCCGCAGGACGTGCGCATACAGCGCCTGCGCGACCGCGAGTACAGGGAGTTCGGCGACCGCATACGTCCCGGCGGCGATATGTATGAGAACCACACCGAGTTTGTCGAGTGGGCGAAGAAGTACGACACCGCGACCGAGGAGTATTCGATACGCAGCCGCGTGACCGACGAGGCGGTCATCCGCGACTATCTGAAATGCCCGGTGCTTAGGCTGGACGGCACGGCAAACGCCGCGGAGAACGCGGAGCTGGTCATAAAAACGCTTGAGACGATGGAGAAATAGCATGAGAGCGGTAGGCATCGTATCCGAGTACAATCCCTTTCACGAGGGACATCTATACCACATACGGCGCACGCGCGAGCTGTCCGGCGGCGCCGCGATAGTCGCGGTGATGAGCGGAAACTTCGTTCAGCGCGGCGAGTTTGCGGCGTTTGACAAGTTTTCGCGCGCCGAGGCGGCTGTCAGCGCAAAAAGCGGCGTCGATTTGGTGCTCGAGCTGCCCGCGATATACGCGATAAGCTCGGCGGAACGGTTCGCGTCGGCGGGCGTTGCGCTCATAGACGCGTGCGGCGTGTGCGAAGGCATATCCTTCGGCAGCGAGGCGGGGAAGACCGAGCCGCTCCTGCGCGCCGCCGAGTGCCTTAACTCGGACGCGTTCGACCGCCGCGTAGCCGAGCTTCTTCCGTCGGGCGAAAGCTACGCGAGCATACGACAGCGAGCCGCGGACGAGATTCTGGGCGATAATGCGTCGGTGCTGAAATATCCGAACAACACGCTCGGAGTCGAATATCTCCGCGCGATGCTTAAAAGCGGCAGCACGCTGAAACCGCTGACCGTGCGGCGCGAAGGCACCGAGCACGACCAGTCGTACGCGGACGGCGACTACGCGTCGGCGGCGCACATCCGCGAGATGATGCGCTCGGGCGAGGCGTACTCGGCGATGAAATACATCCCCGACGGCGCGGTGGAGGTGTTCATCCGCGAGATGGCTCGCGGCGCGGGACCGGTGTCCGCCTCGATGGCGGACAGCGCGATGATGTCGTCGCTTCGGCGGATGACCGCCGCCGACTTCGCGCGCCTGCCCGACGTCAGCGAGGGTCTGGAGTTTCGTCTCGAACGCGCGGTGGCGCAGTCGAACACGGTTTTCGAGTGCGCCGACGCGGCAAAGACCAAGCGCTACGCGCACTCGCGCATCCGACGCATCCTGCTTTCGGCATATCTCGGACTAGACCGCGAGCTTGCGTCGACAAAGCCACAGTACATCCGAGTGCTCGCCGCAAACGCGCGTGGACGCGAGTTGCTGCGCGATATGCGTCAGGCGGCGAAGCTTCCGGTGATAACCAAGCCCGCCGCGATAAACGACCTCGACGCCGACGCGCGGCGGATGTTCGCCTTCGAGACGCTCGCGGGTGACCTCTACGCGCTCGCGCGGCCGTCGGTAGAGCTGCACACCGCGAAGGAGAATATGACCCGCTCGCCGGTAATGCTCGGCTGAACGCCGCATAAGATAGGCAGGGAGGTGGTTTCATGCCCTGTCGAGTGACCGATCTTCGGTGCAAGGAGGTCATAAACATCCGCGACGGCGCGCGTCTGGGATATATCTCCGACGTGGAGGTGGACGTCGACTGCGGTCAGGTGGTCGCGATAGTCGTTCCCGGCTGCGGATTTTCGCTGTTCGGCGGCGAGGACTATGTCATACCATGGGAGAATATCTGCCGCATAGGGGAGGACATCGTGCTGGTGGATTTCGAGTTCAAGCCGCGCCCGCCGAAGGAGAAGAAACGCTGGCTGTAAAAACCCAAGAAAATTTCACCAAAACGCTTGATTTTCGGCGCGGAATGTGTTAATATACCAGAGCGTGCCATGTGCACGACTCAAATCCGCACGCGTTCGTCAGCCAAAGGTCGGTGAAAACCGTTGAGGCGCAAACAGTGGCGAACGTGGAGGAAAAACCTTATATGGAGGCAGAAAAATGGCAATCGTATCTATGAAGCAGCTTCTGGAGGCGGGCGTCCACTTCGGACACCAGACCCGTCGCTGGAACCCGAAGATGGCTCAGTACATCTTCACCGAGCGCAACGGCATCTATATCATCGACCTGCAGAAGACGGTCAAGAAGCTGGAGGAGGCGTACTACTTCGTGCGCGACCTCGCGGCTGAGGGCGAGTCGATACTGTTCGTCGGCACCAAGAAGCAGGCGCAGGAGGCGATAAAGGACGAGGCTGCCCGCGTCGGCATGTACTACGTCAACGCCCGCTGGCTCGGCGGAATGCTCACCAATTTCAAGACCATGCGTCAGCGTGTCGCGCGTCTCAACCAGCTGCACAAGATGCAGGAGGACGGCACTTTCGACATGCTGCCGAAGAAGGAAGTCGCGGGACATCAGCTTGAGATAGAGAAGCTCGAGCGCTACCTCGGCGGCGTCAAGGATATGACCAAGCTCCCGGGCGCGCTGTTCATCGTCGACCCGCGCAAGGAGCGCAACGCCATCATGGAGGCAAAGAAGCTCGGTATTCCGATCGTCGCCATCGTCGACACCAACTGCGACCCGGACGAGATCGACTATGTCATCCCGGGCAACGACGACGCTATCCGCGCGATAAAGCTCATCTCGCAGACGATGGCTAACGCCGTTGTCGAGGGCCGCCAGGGCGAGGAGGTCACGCTCGACGAGACCGCCGCTCCGGAGGAGGAGACCGAGAACACCGACGCCGAGTAATTTCGGCTCTGTCTATAAATCTTTGGGAGGAATATAATATGGCATTTACAGCCGCTGATGTTAAAGCCCTGCGCGAGATGACCGGCGTGGGCATGATGGACTGCAAGAAGGCGCTTACCGAGTCGAACGGTGACATGGAGGCGGCAGTCGTCTATCTGCGCGAGAAGGGACTCGCCGCAGCAGAGAAGAAGGCGGGACGCATCGCCGCGGAGGGCATGGTCTACGCTAACGTCTATCCGAACGGAGTGGGCGTGGTCGTCGAGGTCAACAGCGAGACCGACTTCGTCGCCAAGAACGAGACTTTCCAGAAGTTTGTCGCCGACGTCGCGTCGGTCATAGCCGAGAAGAACCCCGCCGATGTGGACGCGCTCATGGAGCTGTCCTTCCCGGAGGGCGGCACCGTCGCCGACGCTCAGCGCGACAAGGTTCTCGTCATCGGCGAGAACATCAAGATCCGCCGTTTCGTCCGCTACGAGGGCGGCGTGAACGTGTCGTATATTCATGCGGGCGGCAAGGTCGGCGTGCTCGTCGGCATGGAGCTCGAGGGCATCTCGGCAGACGCCGTTCAGGAGCTCGGACGCGACATCGCCATGCAGGCGTGCGCCATGAGCCCGCACTTCCTCAGCCGCGCCGACGTCGATCAGGCGACGCTGGACAAGGAGCGTGAGATACTGCTCGTCCAGGCGAAGGAGGAGAACAAGAACTCGGCAAAGCCGAAGCCGGACGCCATCATTGAGAAGATGGTCGAGGGTCGTATGTCGAAGTACTACGCCGAGAACTGCCTGCTTGAGCAGGGATTCGTCAAGGACGACAAGCTCACGGTCGCCAAGCACGTCGAGGCGGTCGCCAAGGAGCTGGGCGGCAAGATAACCGTCACCAAGTTCGAGCGCATGGAGCGCGGCGACGGACTGGAGAAGCGTGAGGACGACCTCGCGGCGGAAGTCGCGAAGCTGACCGGCGGCGCGAACTAAAACCTTGAAATGAGACGGACGGAGCGATTCTGCTTCGTCCGTTTTGTTATCTGAGATAAAACGGAGGATTCCCACTATGATATACCACAGCGGACGCGATTTCCACCTTCAGAACGACAAGATAAGCTACATAATCAGGCTGCTGCCCAACGGACATCTGGGACACGTCTACTTCGGCGGACGGCTCGAACAGCGTGACGACTGGTCGAACGTGTTTCCGGTCGGAGAAGGCGCGTACTCCGAGCCGCACCCCGGCAAGAGCTGGTCGCTCGACTGGGCGCCGCACGAGTACCCGACCGACGGTCAGGGCGACTTCCATCAGCCGGCGTTCGTCATCGAGCAGACCGACGGAAGCCGCGTGAGCGACTTCAAGTATGTCTCGCACCGCATCGCAAAGGGCAAGCCGCGCCTCGAGGGACTTCCCGCGACCTATGTCGAGAGCGACGACGAGGCGGAGACGATAGTCTTCGAACTGGAGGACAAGGAGGCGGGCAATCGGCTCGAGCTTATGTACACCGTCTTCCGCGACTATCCCGCTATAGCGCGCTCGGCGAGGTTCAGCCGCGTGGGTAAGGGCAGCGTCGCGATACGCCGCGCCTACAGCTTCTCGCTCGACCTCGCGGACAGCGACTACGAGCTTATCACCCTCTCCGGCGCGTGGGCGCGCGAGCGTTACGTCAACCGCCGACCGCTCGTAGAAGGTGTGCAGGGCGTGTATTCGGCGCGCGGCGCAAGCTCGGCAAATTTCAATCCGTTCATGGCTTTCGTTCGCCCGAACACCGACGAGCAGCAGGGCGAGGCGATCGGCATGAGCCTTGTGTACAGCGGCAACTTCGACGCGGACTGCGAGGTCGGCACCGACGGCGTGACCCGCGCGATGATAGGCATAGGCGACCGCGGCTTTTGCTGGCGTCTCGGCGAGGGCGAGAGCTTCCGGACCCCAGAGGCGGTCGCGGTCTGGTCGGAGGAGGGACTCGGCGGCATGAGCCGCGCCTTCCACCGGCTCTATGGCAGACGACTTGCGCATGGCGTGTGGCGCGACCGTCCGCGTCCGATACTCATAAACAACTGGGAGGGCACCTACTTCGACTTCGACGAGCAGAAGATAGTAGAGATAGCGCAGGAGGCGGCGAAGCTGGGCGTTGAGCTGTTCGTGCTCGACGACGGCTGGTTCGGCCATCGAGACGACGACCACAGCTCGCTCGGCGACTGGTTCGTCGATGGTCGCAAGCTGCCGAACGGCATAGTCGGGCTTGCGGACAAGGTTCGCGCGACCGGACTGAAGTTCGGACTGTGGTTCGAGCCGGAGATGGTCTCGCCGGACAGCGACCTCTTCCGCGCGCATCCCGACTGGGCGATAGGCATTCCGGGCCGTGAGCGCACCGAGGGTCGCAATCAGTATGTCCTCGACTTCTCGAGAAAAGAGGTCGTCGACTTCATCTTCGACTTGGTGGACAAGACAATAGTCGAGGCAAAGCTGGACTACATCAAGTGGGACATGAACCGCAACATCACCGAGGTCTTCTCGCAGGCGCTGCCGGCGGAGAAGCAGGGCGAGGTGTTCCACCGCTACATCCTCGGCGTGTACGACTTGTATGAGCGCCTGACATCGAAGCACCCCGAGATACTGTTCGAGAGCTGTGCGGGCGGCGGCGGACGCTTCGACCCGGGCATCCTCTACTATGCGCCGCAGGGATGGACGAGCGACGACACCGACGCTGTCGAGCGGCTGAAGATCCAGTACGGCACATCGATGGTCTACCCGCAGTCGAGCATGGGCGCGCACGTCTCGGCGGTTCCGAACCACCAGACCGGACGCATCACCCACATCGACACCCGCGCGTCGGTCGCGTACTACGGCGCGTTCGGATACGAACTCGACCCGCGCAAGCTGACCGACGACGAGAAGGAGACAGTGAAGCGCCAGATAGCCTACTACAAGCAGCACCGCGAGCTGTTCCAGTTCGGCGAGTTTTTCCGCATATCCAGCCCGTTCGAGTCGAACGTGACCGCGTGGGCTGCGGTGTCGCCGGACAAGTCGAAGGCGCTCGTCGGCGTGTGGCAGGTGCTCAACCGCCCGAATCAGCCGCTCAAGCGAATCCGCCTTGTCGGACTCGACCCCAGTCGCACATACAAGTATCAGCTCGGCAGAGCTCGCGGCGATGAACTCATGCGGCTAGGCATAGACATCCGCAAGCTGCTGCGCATAAGCGGCAACTACGGCGATTTCATCGGCGACTTCATGGGTCGCATCCTCGAGCTTGAGGCGATAGACTAAACGTAAAAAACGGACGCGAAAGCGTCCGTTTTTGCTGTCAATCCTTCGGTTTTGTCGCCAGATGGAGGTCGAACGTGTCGTACACCGTAACGCTGCCGCCGCTGCGCTCTATCGCGTCGAACACGCCCTCGAGCAGTCCGTTTCGGCGGTCGTCCGGAAGCGCGAGATGGTCGGAGTAGGTGAGCAGCAGCTCGCAGTATTCCTTCGCGTTCATCACGCGCGTGCCGTAGAACAGCTTGAACTCGCGAAGCTCGAAGCCGTGCTCGATTATCTGCTCGCGCCGGCGCGCATAGCGCTGCTGGTCAAGCTCGGAGGCGACCTTGTCGCTCGGATACCACTTGGCGTACGCCTTCTGTATAGCCATGTGCGTTGGATCGTCGCGCCTGCCGATGAACGGTCGGTTCCAGAATAGCGCGAGCGTCCCGCCCGGTCGGAGGACCCGCATCGCCTGGGCATATCCGCGCGCCGGGTCGCACCAGTGGAAGGCGGTGGCGGAGTAGACGAGCGCCGCGGAGCCGTCGGGCTCGTCGCAGTCCTCGAACACAGCCTGCTTTACGGTGAGACTGTGACCGTCGAACCGCTCGCGGCAGTAGCTTGCGAGATTTTCGCCCGGCTCGTAGGCGACGACATTCAGCCCCGCGTCGAGTATCGGCTGCGTCGCGATGCCTGTGCCCGCGCCGACCTCGATGGCAAGCTCACCCGTCGACACTCCCGAGAAGTCGAGCACCTCACGAATGAGCGCGTCGGGGTAGGTCGGTCGGCGAACGGCGTAGAATGGAACCGAGCGGTCGAATATCAGCTTCTTCTCCATTTTGCACCTCCGTATTTGTTTTCCTCCCGAAAAAGCGGAAAGTTTCTGCATTATAGCACAGAAAAAGGGCGCTGTCAAGCGTATCCGAGCGGTCGGTCAGGTTGACAAAACGGAGCGGATAAAGTATAATTAACCGATAAGCCGAAATCGTGTTTTGGAGGTCGAAATGGGAGACGTTTTTGTTGAACAGATAGTCAAAAAGAAGCGCACCGCGGCGGATGTGATGAAGATAATCCTCATCATCCTGACCGCGATAATCGTCGCGTCCACCTTCCTCATTGTGAATATGCTGCGGCTGGTGTTCCCGTTCGTGTTCGCGGTGAGCATATACTTTCCGTACATGTTTATACGCAATTTGTCGATAGAATACGAATATTCGGTAACAAACGGAGATCTCGACGTGGACAGCATAGCGGGTCGCCGCAAGCGCAAGCGCCTGCTGTCGATAGCCGCGCGCCGGTTCACGATACTCGCACCCGCAACCGAAAAGTACCACGACGAGTTCAGCTCGGACTCGATACGAAACGTCGTCGAGGCGTGCATCTCGCCGAACTCGGAGGGGCTGTGGTTCGCGCGCTATGAAGACGACCAGGGACTTGAGAGCGTGGTGTTCTTCAACCCAAGCGAGAAGGTGCTGCGCGCGCTCGCGAAGGCTGCGCCCAGAGCTATACGCGACCTTCCGGCGGGACTGCTGGAGGAGGAGAATTGATAGTCGGGCTTGGCATAGACATGCTCGAAGTCGCGCGGATGGAGCGTCCGCTCACGAGCGAGCACTTCAAACAGCGCGTCTTCACCGAATATGAGCGCGGCTATGTCGAGCGCAGGAGCGCTCAGACGGCGGCGGGCATCTTCTGCGCAAAGGAGGCGTTCACTAAGGCTGCGGGCGACGGACTTCGCATACCGCTGCACGATGTGGAGGTGCGCCACGGAGAGCGCGGCGAGCCGATGATAGTGCTGCACGGAGCTACAGCGGAGCGGTTTTCCGACTGCCGCGTGCTTGTTTCGATAACTCACACTGCGTCGAACGCGGCGGCGGTGGTCACGATAGAAAGGGGCTAGGTTATGCGGCTTTGTGACCGCGAGACGGTGGAAAAGCGTGAACAGGCGGCGATGGCGCTCGGCGTGGAAGAACCGGAGCTTATGCGCCGCGCGTCGGAAGCGCTTGCAAACGCCGTCGATGAGCTTCTCGGAGGGGCGTCGGGCAGGCGTGTGGTCGTGTTCTGTGGGCGCGGCAAGAACGGCGGTGACGGCTACGGCGCGGCGCAGTTTCTGCGGATGCGCGGCGCGTCGGTCACGGCGGTCGATGTTGGCGGCGGCGACACAGCGCCGCTCTGCCATCTCATGCGCGAGCAGTTTGAGGCGAGCGGCGGCGACGTCCGCGCGTTTTACGATATAGATGACGCTATGCTTCGCGACGCGGACGCGATAGTCGACGCGATATTCGGCATCGGATTTCACGGAGAGCTTTCGGGTCGTGCGCTCGACGCGGCGAAGATGATAAACGACGCTCCCGCGAAGGTGATAAGCGCCGACCTTCCGTCGGGCACCGAGTGTGACAGCGCGCTCGCGGCGACCGGCGCGGTCAGAGCCGACCTGACGGTGGCGTTTGGGTGCGCAAAACCGGCGCATTTCGTACAGCCCGCAAAGTCACACAGCGGACGCATTATCGTCGCGGACATCGGCATTTCGGGCGAGATAGAGGCAAAATTCTGCCCGAACACGCGGCTTATCGACGAACATTTCGTCGCCGAGCGGCTGAAACCTCGCAAACGGGACAGCCACAAGGGCGACTACGGCAAGCTGCTTATAGTCGGCGGCAGCATGGGCTACACCGGTGCACCCTGCCTCGCAACCGACGGCGCGCTCCGCAGCGGGGTGGGGATAGCCTTCCTCGCCGCGCCCGAGTGCGTCTATCCGATAGTCGCGACGGCGGCTGCGCGCGAGGCTGTCTGCCTTCCTATGCCGTCCACCGACAGGGGTTATTCAAAGAAGGCGCTTGAGCCGCTTATCGAGCGGTCGAAAAGCTGCGACGCGCTTCTGCTCGGTCCGGGACTGGGCAGAGGCGAGGAGAGCGACCGCGTGGCGCTCGAGCTGATAAGGCGCGCCGAATGTCCGCTGATACTTGACGCCGACGGCATAAACGCCGTGTCCGAGAATATAGATATACTGCGTGAGCGAAGCGCGCCGGTGGTCGTAACGCCGCACGACGTGGAGTTTCAGCGGCTGGGCGGTACGCTCGACAGAGGTCGAATCGCGGGCGCTGCGGCACTTGCGGAGCGCCTCGGCGCGGTGGTCGTGCTCAAGGGCAACTCGACGGTGGCAGCCGACCCGGACGGACGCGTCGCGGTGAACTCGACCGGAAATCCGGGCATGGCGACCGGAGGCTCGGGAGACGTGCTCGCAGGGGTGATCGCAAGCCTTGCGGCGCAGGGGATGGAACCGTTCGATGCGGCGGCGGTCGGAGTGTGGCTGCACGGTCGCGCGGGGGACATCGCGGCGGATGGGCTCGGAGAGCACGGAATGCTTCCGAGCGACCTCGCGGGGCGGCTGCCCTACGCCATGAGACCCTTCGGCTCGCGCGACTAGCGGAGGCGCGTCCTCCGAGGGGAGGGCGAACTTTGAGACGAGGTTTTGCTTTATTTTCGGTGATTCTGCTGCTTTTCACGGCATCCTGCGGAGAGAACGGCGGGGACACGAGCGACAGGTTGGACGAGTGGCTCGCGTCGGTCGACAGCTTCACGGCGGAGGTCGCGATAACGGCGGAATTTGCGGACAGAACGGTTGGATTTCGACTTGACTGCACGGTTTCGGAGGATGTTTGCGCGGTAAAAGTTATCGAACCCGCGAGCATCGAGGGCATCGAAGTGGCTATCGAGCCGAGCGGAGTGAGCGTCAGCTACGACGGCGCGAGCTTCGAGGCGGGCAGCGCGGATGACCTGGGCGTGCAGCCGGTGACGGCGGTCGCCGAGCTGTACCGACTGTTCGGCGGCGCGGTGATAAGCGAGCGGGGCAGCGAGAAACTGGGCGAGCGCGACTGCCTGACCGCGGTCTATCTGTCGGGGACAAGCGAGACGCGGGTGTGGTTCGACGCGGAGACGCTCGCGCCGGTGAGGGCGGAGTTTTTCAGCGACGGCGTGCGGACGCTGAGCTGTGAATTTGTTTCATTTGTGATGGGAGGAAGCTGAAATTGCGTGCATGGGCAGAAGTTTCACTCAAAAACATTAAGGATAACTGCAAACTGATACGCTCGAGGGCTGGCGGCGCAATGATATGCGCGGTCGTAAAGGCGGACGCATACGGTCACGGCGCGGTGGCGGTGGCGAAGGCGCTCGAGCCGTCGGTCGACTACTTTGCGGTCGCGACGGTGGACGAGTGCGCGGCGCTGCGGCAGAGCGGCATCACAAAGCCGATGCTCACCCTCGGCATAAGCGAGAGCGAGCGCGCGGTCGAAATAGCGGAGCTGACGCTCGACCAGACGGTCGGGTCGCTCGAGTACGCGCGTGAGCTTAGTGACGCGCTCGCAGGCAGCGGAAAGAAAATAGCGGTTCACTTTGCGGTGGACACCGGCATGAGCCGACTGGGATTCGAGACCGACGCTGGCGTGATAGAGCGCTCGGCGAATGCGATATGCGAGGCTGCGTCGCTTCCGAACATCGAGCCGCGCGGCATCTTCACCCACTTCGCGACGAGCGAGATACCGAACGAGGAGTTCCAGGCAGAGCAGCTCGCGAGGTTTGAGAAGCTGCTGGACATTCTGTCCGCCAAGGGACTTGAGTTCCCGATAGTCCACGCGTCGAACAGCGGAGCGATACTCAATATCGCGCCGGCGCGGTTCAATATGGTGCGACCGGGCATACTGCTCTACGGCGTGTCACCCGACCGCGACGTCGCGCCGGTGGAGGAACTGAAGCCGGCGATGAGCCTGAGGGCGCGGCTCGTCCAGACCCACGACTATTCGGGCGCGATGTCGGCAAGCTACGGGCGTCGTTTCCGCTCGGACGGTCCGATACGCACCGGCACGGTGTCTATAGGCTACGCCGACGGGCTTCACCGCGCGCTGTCCACCAAACTGGAAGTGCTCGTTCACGGCAAAAAAGTTAAGCAGATAGGCAATATCTGCATGGATATGATGATAGTCGACCTCACAAACTGCCCGGAAGCGAAGGCGGGGGACACGGTCACGATATTCGGCGCGGACGGTGGAGAGCGCATCGCCATCGAGGAGGTCGCGGAGAAGGCGGGCAGCATACCATACGAGATGATGTGCGCGCCCAACTCGCGGGTTACTCGGGTGTACGACAGATAACAAAAAAGGAGCCGAACGGCTCCTTTTTTGCTGCTTATCGCGGCGCGGGGTAGCGGTTTTGAACGAGCGGCGGCAGCTCGTGATACTGCACTTCCTCCCACTTTGTCACGCCGCGAAGGGGAATGACGGTGAGCTTCAGGAACGCGCCGTTTCTCAGCTCGCGGGACGCGCCGAAGCTGACGTTGCGAAGCCCGCCTTTGTCGCTGTAAGCGGTAAGGCGGTACTGGTACTCAAGCCCGCCGGTGAGGTCTATCACGCCGCCTCGCCGCGCTGTGACCCGCTCTATCCTTGTGTTGTCTATCTGAGTGTAGAACGTCTCGCTGTCCCCGAAGAACAGCCACGACGCGATGCAGACAGCGATGAGCAGAAAGGCGACACCTATTCCGACTCCGAAAAGAACCTTCTTTGTGTTCATACAAAACCTCCTTGACCGTGTCGATATGGCAAGTATATCTTGCGTAAATCGAACAGTCAAGGAGTATAAACCGGAATTTATAAAAGGTTTAGAGCTGATTTAGAAACATTAAGAGCGGTTTAGGCATAGCCGTATTTCTTGCGGTTCTTTATCAGGAAGAAGGAGGTCACGGCGAGCGACAGCACCTCGCAGGCGATCATTGCCCACCATATGCCGTCCGGACCGATTATCAGCGGCATGAGCAGAATTGTGGCGATCTGGAACACGAAGGTGCGCGCAAAGGAAATTATCGCGGAGACGAGTCCGTTGTTCAGTGCGGTGAAGAAGCCCGAGCCGTAGCTGTTTATGCCGCTCAGCAGAAAGCTTAGCGAGAAGATGCGCATGGCGTAGACGGTCAGGTCGTACAGCCCCTTGTCGTAGCTGACAAACGCGTAGGCGAGCGGACCCGCCGCGACAAAGGCGAGTACGGTCATCACCGCGCCGATGGTCGGGATGAGCCTCATGCTCTTGCCGAACAGATTTTTCAGCTCATCTCTGTTCTCCGCACCGAAGTGGTAGCTGACTATCGGCGCACTGCCCATCGAGTAGCCGATGAATATCGCGGCGAAGATGAAGCTGACATACATTATCACGCCGTAAGCCGCGACGCCGTTCTCGCCGTAGTACTTGATGAGCTGGAGGTTAAAGAGCATACCCACGATGGACATGGCAATGTTCGACAAAAACTCGCTCGAGCCGTTGCCGCACGCCTTGAGCAGTGTTCTCATGCTGAAGCTCGGCTTGACGAGCCTCAGAAGGCTTGTGTTCTTACGAGCGAAATAGAATATCGGAAAGAGTCCGCCGACCATCTGGCTTATAACGGTCGCCGATGCCGCGCCTACAAGCTCAAGCCTGAACACGCCGACAAACAGCCAGTCGAGCACCATGTTCGTGCAACCTGCCGCGAGCGTGTCCACCAGTCCGAGCTTCGGTTTTTCGGCGGTGGAGAAGAATATCTGGAACATGAATTGCAGCATGAAAAACGGCGTTCCGCAGAGCACAATGCTTCCGTATAGCACACAGTCGTCCATCATGTCCGGAGTGGCACCGAGCAGCTTTGCGACAGGGCGAACGGTAGCAAGCCCGACGATGACAAAGAGGATACCGCTTATCACCGACGCCCAAACGAACATCGAGAAGGTGCGGTTCGCCTCCTCGCGCTGCTGCTGTCCGAGCATCCGTCCGACGACCGCCGCGCCTCCGGTGCCTATCATAAATCCGAACGCGCCGAGTATTCCGATGTACGGATAGATGAGGTTTATCGCGGCGAACGCGGTCTTGCCGGTGTAGTTGGACACAAAGAAGCCGTCCACCATGCTGTATATTGAGGTGAATATCATCATAAGTATCGACGGCAGGGTGAAGCGGAACAGTTTTCGATAGGTAAAGTGGTCGGAAAGTTTGATGGGCGTCATCGGTCGTTTTTCTCCTTTTCGTTTTCTGCGAGAGGGGGGATCGCGTCGAATCTGTCGCTGAGCTGCTTCTGGAATGTCTCGAGCAGCTCGATCAGGCGCGCGGCATCCGGCGTATCCGCAAGCGCCCACTCCTCGGCGGTGTACAGAGG
>CAMNWZ010000028.1 GCA_946566645.1 uncultured Clostridia bacterium | reverse complement strand
ACCCCGGGTCACTTTTTGGACGCCCAAAAAGTGACGGAAAAAACCGCCAAAGGGGCTTTTAACAAAGCCGCCCCTTTGGAATCCCCATTCACCGCCAGCCCGGCAACAGGACGAGATGGGGATAACGCATCGCAAGGTTCGTCGCGCTGCGAGTTGCACGACTGCCGCTGTTTCTATGACCGCTGTCGCTCCCTCGATGTCATCGTAGGTTTGCGGCACACAACCGAATATGGAGGAGTTCCCGAGTGGCCAAAGGGGGCAGACTGTAAATCTGTTGTCAACGACTTCGGTGGTTCGAATCCACCCTCCTCCACCAAAAGAAAAGACACACCGCTTGGTGTGCCTTTTCTTTTGGGAACCCCGCTGTCTATGCTGTCTCGCTGTTATCTTCCCTGGCGCATGGCGTCTATCCGCGCCGCCATGTCCTTCATTATCTCCGGAATGTTTATCGCCTGCGGGCAGACCTTCATGCACTTGCCGCAGCCCTCGCAACAGTAGCGGCAGGCGGTGCAGGGCACCATCTCCGCAAGCGACGGCACGACCTTGTTATACAGGAACTTCACCTGCTCGTCGGTAAGCGCCTCGTCGTCCGAGAAGGTCTTGCCGTTATCGGCGAGCTGGTCGGGGTAGGTTATGCCGCTGAGCACGA
The DNA here is from genome assembly GCA_946566645.1 of uncultured Clostridia bacterium. Classification (GTDB taxonomy): domain Bacteria; phylum Bacillota; class Clostridia; order Oscillospirales; family JAAYOS01; genus CANRIN01. The sequence continues at coordinate 15,532 of CAMNWZ010000028.1, read as the reverse complement.
TGTTCACGTTCGGCAGCGTCTTGAGATAGCGGAACGCCCACGCGGCTATGCTGTCGTTCGGACGCATCGCGCCCATGCCGAGCATGGATATTTTGTGCCCCAATGTCTGTTTGTATATCATGTTATTCCTTCCATCACGGCGGGTTTTCCGCCTTTTCTACATCTTAACAGTTGGAGTGTGCTCCAAGTCAAGCCCTTTTTCGTCCTATCGCAAACTTTTTATCTCATACGAATACGCCTCACCGCCGTTTTCGCACCATTGAAAACCGATTTCATCTGTGCTACAATGATGTCACCTACTTTTTGACAGAGGGTGAGACGATGTTCAAGTACGAGATGCACTGCCACACAGCGGAGACGAGCGCCTGCGCGCGCGTGCCCGCCGCCGACATGGTCGACTTCTACAAGCGGCTCGGCTACACCGGTCTGGTGATAACCGACCACTTTCTTAACGGCAACACCACCGTGCCGCGTGACCTTCCCTGGCGCGAGCGGGTCGAGCGGTTTATGGAGGGCTACCGCAAGGCGAAGGCTCGCGGCGACGAGATAGGTCTCGACGTGTTCTTCGGATGGGAGTTCTCCTTCGGCGCGGGCAGCGACTTTCTGACCTACGGTCTGGACGAGAACTGGCTGCTTGCCCATCCCGACTGCGACAAGCTGCACATCAACGACTTCTGCGACCTCGCGCACGCCGACGGCGCATATGTCTCGCACGCCCACCCCTTCCGCGAGGCGGGATACATCGACATCATTCGGCTCACGCCGCGCAAGGTGGACGCGGTCGAGACGATAAACGCGAACCGCACCGACTTTGAAAACAGGCTCGCGGACCAGTACGCCGACAACTACGGGCTTACCAAGACCTGCGGCAGCGACAATCACGCCGCCTTCCAGCCCCGATACGCGGCGCTCGAGCTGGACTTCCGCGCGGGAGCGATTCGCGAGATAATCGACGCGATACGCGCGGGAAAGCACACGATAAAGTTGTACGGCAGCGATGAGCTGTAAAATAAATTTTCAACCGGAGGTACTTGCAAATGGCTAAAGGATACTACACAATAACCAAGATCACCGACTTCGGACCGTACATCACAAAGCTGGTGCTGCCCATGCCGAGCGCTAAGTCGGCAAAGGCGGTCGACGCGTCCACCTTCTCGGTCTTCGTCGACCGCATGGACGAGAAGGGCGAGACCCTCCTGCTGCCCAAGAGCTGGATGGCGCGCGACGACAAGGAGCCGTCCCGCGGCTACGTTCCGGTCAAGAACGCGTACCCGTCGGACATTGAGGGCAACGAGTGCTCGGACGGCGAATTTGTAACTCTGGACGTTGCATACGGCCCGATGATGCAGCTCTCCGCCACGATATGCGCGCCCGCCGGCATGAACGTCTACATAAACAGCCGCTATACGATAACCCAGACAAAGCCGATAGACGGCGCGACCGGACTTGTCTACGACTTCTCGCTCGGCAACTCCACCCCGCAGGCATACGGCTGGCTGAACGACCACTCGAACGGCGACGAGCCGCTGAACTACGGCTATTTCGTCCCGCAGAAGGTGGAGAGCGGCAAGCGTCCGCTTATCATCTGGCTGCACGGCGCGGGCGAGGGCGGCGTCGACCCGACGATAGCCTACACCGCGAACAAGGCGGTGGCGTTCAGCTCGGAGAAGGTTCAGAGCTACTTCGGCGGCGCGTACGTTCTCGCCCCGCAGACCCGCACCTTCTGGATGAACGACGGCTCGGGTCAGTACGGTCAGACCGGCAAGAGCATCTACGTTAAGGCGCTGAAAGCCTGTATCGACGAGTTCGTCGAAAAGAACGAGAACATCGACCGCGACCGCGTCTACATCGGCGGCGACTCGAACGGCGGCTTCATGACCATGCGCATGATACTCGACTACCCCGACTTCTTCGCGGCGGCGTTCCCCTGCTGCGAGGCGCTCTACGACAAGACGATAACCGACGCGAACATCGAGTCGATAAAGCACCTGCCGATATGGTTCGTCCACGCCAAGAACGACCCGGTGGTAAAGCCGGACGAGACGGTCGTTCCGACCTACAAGCGCATCGTCGCGTCGGGCAACCAAAACGTCCACTTCACCTTCTGGGACAAGATAGAGGACATCCACGAGGGCTTCAAGACCCCGGACGGCAAGCCGTTTGAGTATATGGGACACTTCGCCTGGATACCGCTCTACAACGACGACTGCCGCCTCGACTTCGACGGAAAGCCGGTCGTGGTGAACGGCAAGGAGGTCGGACTGCTCCGGTGGCTCTCCCTCCAGAAGCGCGCGTAAGGTTTTCGACACAGCGCAAAAACACCCTCTCCGTACGGAGGGGGTGTTTTTCATCGTCTTCTTATCTGGGGTCCTTGTACTCCGGGTCGCCCGGGTCTATCCGACCGTCGCCGCCGCAGCCGTCACAGCTTATCCAGCCGCCGTTGCACTTTATCACAGTGCAGGGGTAGTACTCCATCTGCTTGGTCACTCCGTTCCAGCTGTGCTGCGTCCCGTTGTCGCAGATGCACTTGAACCGTCCCGCGCCCGAGCAGTAGGGGCACCTGCCCACCCAGCCCGCGGGTATGTCCCACTCTATCTTGCTGTATCCTTGGTCGCCCGGGTCGAGGTATCCGTCGCCCTCGCAGTCGTCGCATTTCGAGTAGAGACCGTATCCGTTGCAGCGCGGGCAGACCTCTGCCGGACCCCAGTTTACCGACACCTGACCGTAGCCGTGGCAGTAGCCGCAGGTCAGCTTTCCGAAGCCTTCGCACTTTGAGCACTCACGCCTTATCAGCGTCGGTGCCGCACTGCTCGTATCGGGCAGCGGCTCGGGCGTGGGAACCGGAGTGGGCGCGGGCGTCGGGGCAGGCGTGGGCGTGGCGGCTGCCACCTTCTCCACGTCCCTCGCCTCGTCGAAGACTCGCACCTTCCACCTGCTGTCGCTCTCGCCCGAATCCTTCACCGTAAGTCCCTTCGCCACCATCGTCGATATGTTGGTGAAGTTCCAGACCTCGTCCCTGTCCGTGCCGGTGATGTGGTTCTTCCATGTGTAATAGCAGACATAGTAGTCGTACTCCACGCCGTCGTCGGTCTTCATCGACTCGACGTTCTCCGCGCCCGAGCCGGTGTAGCGGAAGAAAAACTCCTTGAAATAGTTGTCGGTGGTGTTGTTCTCCTTTTCATACACCAACTCGAGCTTGTAGCCGTTTCTGTCCATCATGTCGAAGAATCCGCCAAACAGCGCGCCCTTGTGGTCGGGCTGCGCGAGCGTCACGTTCTGATAGCAGTGGAGACTGCCGTCCGACTCGGTGCTGTACTTCAAGTTGAGCCCGAAGTAATCCATGATGTCGGGCACTTCCAGACGCCGCTTTGCCTGCGTTGTGTCGAGCGTTATGCACTGGCTCTCGCTGTCCCAGTCCACGCCGAAGCCTATCGCGGCGCCGAGGTCGCGGAGCTTGTAGTATGTGTAGTCGCCGCCCTTGTCGTCGGTGAGGACTATCGCGTCCATCTTCACGTCCACGCCGTTGACGCGAGTCCTGCCGGTGTACGTCTTGTACGCGCGGTCACCGCTCCACGGCGTCTTGTTCTCGCTGCCGTTCTTGGTGTACAGCTCGCCGGTGACGATGTTCACCGCGCCGTCCCAGCCGACCTCAAAGCTCGCCGAGGTGCCGTTCAGCGCGACGGCGAGGTCGCGGAGCTTTATATAGTTCGTGTCGTATCCTGTCACCGGGTCTTTGAGCGCGTATGTGTCAAAGACGGTGTTCACCCCCGCGAGCTTCACCTTCTGGGTGCGGGCATACGCCGTACCGCCCGCCGCCGACGATTCGAGCGGCAGCAGCCCGACGGTCATAACGAGCGCGAGCATCAGCGCGAATATCCTTCTTTTCACTGTCTACACCTCCATGTGGGATTTCCTGCCTGTATTGTACAGCAGTTCCCCGCAGATTGCAATATTTTTTCGGCTTCTTGCCGGAAAAGTGTTCCCATTTGCGCTTCTTCGTGATATAATGACATGGACAGGCGCAGGCACACCCAACACCCGCCGCGAAGGAGGTTTTTCACATGTCGGACGAGAGCAAGATCACCGTCATAACCAAATATTCAACCGGCGGCGCGGAGAGCCACACCGGCGGACTCACATCCTCCGGCAGCGGCGACCCGGACAGTCTCACCAACTCGAGTCCGGTCGAGTTTCAGGAGCTTAGCTGTCCCGCGCCGGGCATACGCACGCTGTCCACCTACAATTACAGCCACGTCACGGTGGAGGAGGTGCGCGGCATATCCGGTCACCCGAAGCTGCACCGCCACGACTATTTCGAGATGATATTCCCGCTCAGCGGACGCTTCGAGATGCAGATAGAGTCTATGCTCCGCTCGTTCGAGCGATGGGATCTCTGCGTGCTCAACTGCACCACCAAGCACACCGAGCACTTCGAGCAGGGCGACTCGCTGTTCTACCTGCACCTCTCCGCCGACTATCTGCGCGCCGAGCCGACGCTCGAGAAGGTCAGCCTTCGCAGCTTCGGTCAGATGTCCGAGTTCTTCTACCGCGACATCGGCGACTCCGCCCGCCACTACAAGAGCTGCATCCACTTCCACTACGTCGGCGGGGACATGATATCGCCGCTGCACCGCATATTCACCCAGATGCGCGCCGAGATGGAGCACAAGGAGCCCGGCTTCCAGCTTCTCGAATACGCGCTAGTCTTCCGCATATTCTGCATCCTCAACGACCCCGCCTACTACCGCGCCGAGTACATAAACTTCGGCAGCGACGACGGCGCGTCGCTCGCGCTCTCCGCAAAGCAGATACTCGACCGCACCAACCGCAAGATGACAAAGGACGAGCTGTCCGAGCGGCTGAACTACGACGCCGAGTACATAAACCGCATCTTCAAGCGGCACTACGGCTACTCGATTCCCGAGTACAACCGGCGGCGCTGCATGCAGCTCGCGGCGGATATGCTCCAGAACACGCGGCTGTCGGTCAGCGAGATCTGCCGCCGCGTCGACTACACCAACCGCACCCACTTCTACCGCATGTTCGCCGAGCAGTACGGCTGCACGCCCATCGAGTACCGAGCGCGGCAGTTTTCAAGCGTCTCCTCCTCGGCAAAGCCGAAACAGTGACAAAAAGAGCCGTCGATTCCACATCGGCGGCTCTTTTCCTGTCTGCTTACGTCCGTTTTTATATCTTGTGCGGGATCTTGTCGGCGTAGTAGTCGGTGCGCGGTATCCACGCGAGGAACTTCTGAAGCTCGAGATCCCAGAACGCGAACTCGTGCTCAAATCCGTCCAGCTCGTCGTAGCGGTGCTCTATGCCCATCGCGTCGAGGTCGTTATGCAGCTCGACCGCGCGGTCGTAGAGGAAGTCCTCCTTGCCGCAGCAGAGGAATATCTTCGGCAGCTTGCCGCCCGCCTTCGCCTGCTTCGCAAGCTCCATGATGTCCGGACTCGGCTTGCTTCCGTCCGGCATGTTCTTCATCACGCCTATCGAGAAGAATCCGCTCGCCGCGAAGCGCTCGGGGGTGGTGAAGGTGTGCAGCATCGTGCCGTATCCGCCCATCGAGTAGCCGCAGATGAAGGTGTCCTCCGGACGGTCGGATATCGGGAAATAGCTTGTCAGGAACTCGGGCAGCTCTTTTGACAGGAAGTCGAAGTACTTCTCGCCGCGCGCGCCCTCGCGGTTGTGATAGCGCGAGTTACCCACCGAGCAGGTGACTATCGCTATCTGCTGCTCCTCAGCATAGCGCTCAGCCGAGGTGTAGCGCGTCCAGCAGTGATAGTCGTTTCCCGCGCCGTGAAGCAGGTAGAGCACCGGGAACTTCGCCGCAAGCTTGTGGCTCGGCTGGGTGCCGTCCCTTCCGTCGCAGGAGCTTACCGAGGGGAGGGTCAGCTCTATCTCGACCGGAACGCCTATCGAATACGAGTGGAAATTGATGTTTAGCTGTGCCATGCTTTCTTCCTCCGTTTTTTCAGTTTCGGCTGCCGCCGTTTTCAACTTATATATAGCACGACCGACCGCCTCCGTGCAACCATATTCTTACAACAGTGGCAAAACGGACTGCCTGAAGATGAAATAAGTCGAGAAATGATACAGTTGATTGTCTCTTATTTCTGAAACGACACTGTTCGACGTGTATAATTATAGTCGCAAATGCACAAACCTTGCTCCGCCTATACCTTCGGGGCGGCGGCGCGCGGTTTGCGCACGTTGTTCTCGGAGACCTTCGGGTCTCAGGCAACCGCAAAACTCTGTATGTAGGAGGACAGAAATGAAGAAAGTATTTGCACTGCTGCTCGCCGTCATAATGATGGCAGGGCTGCTCGCCGGATGCGGCAAGAGCGGGGAGGAGACCCCGTCCACCGCGCCGTCGACCGAGCCGACGACCGCGCCCAGCTATGAGGGTCCCGTCGACGACGATAACGTCGACTACACCATCGAGCTGCCGCTGGTCGAGGATCCCTACGAGTTCGACTACTGGGTATCCTGCATCACGTTCGAGGACTTCGCGTCCTACGCCGACAACCTCTTCTTCCAGTGGATGGAGGCTCAGACCGGCGTTCACATCAACTTCATCCACCCGCCCGCAGGCGGCGACAACGAGGCGTTCCAGACGATGGTGCTCTCGAACGACTATCCCGACTTTGTCCAGAACGTCTACAGCTACTACTCGGGCGGCATGGACAAGGCGATAGCCGACGGCTTCCTGCTCCGCCTCAATGAGTATGTCGATCAGTGGATGCCCAACTACCGCTCGGTCGTCTACCGCGACGAGACCACCTTCGTCCAGGCGATAACCGACTCGGGCAACCTCTGGGGCGTGCACGAGATACTCTATCGCGAGCAGGTCGCGGTCGACGGACTGGGCGTCCGTGCCGACTGGCTGGACAAGGCGGGTCTCACCACCGCCGACTGCGAGACCATCGAGGGTCTCGGAAACGTCCTGACTCAGTTCAAGGAGTACACCTACGAGAACTGCGGCCCGCTCTACCTGTCCGGCGGCGGACTGAACAGCGCCGGCTGCCTCAACGCGGCTTACGGTGTCGTCAGCCCGACATGGTCGTCCAACGGCTTCATCAACAAGGACGGCGTCGCGACCTATTCGCCGCTCGAGCCGGGCATGAAGGCTTACATCGGCCAGATAGCCGAGTGGTACGCCCAGGGTCTTGTCAACCGCAACTACATAGCCGACGCGTCCTTCGCAACTCCGGAGGATCGCTGGGGCAACGGTGAGGTCGGCGTCGGCCAGTTCTGCTATGTCAACGACAAGAGCTTCGCCGCGGCAGCCGCGAACAGCGCGGTCAATCCCGACCCGAACTTCCGTCTCGCGGCTATCGCCACCCCGAAGCTCAACGCCTCCGACGACTTGGCTACCGACATCCACATCAACACCGCCACCTGCGTGGTCTATCCGAACTTCTCGCTCGGCATAACCAGCGCCTGCTCGGACATCGAGCTCGCCTGCAAGTGGCTTGACTACCAGTGGACCGAGGAGGGCATCCACGCCTGCAACTGGGGTCCGTACGAGGGCGAGGAGGGCGACGCCGAGGCGACCTACTATGTCGACCCGACCGATGCCAACGGCGACGGACATCAGGAGTGCTACCAGCCGTGGCTGCTTGCCAAGTACCCCTCCATCTTCCTTGTTCAGATGAAGGTCGGACGCCACATCGCCCCGAACTACACCATCTGGAGCCGCGAGTGGTCGGCACTTGATCAGTATCAGATCGAGTACACCAGCATCTGGGATCAGGCGGGACGCGACTGGGTCTGGTCGAGCGCCGTCACCCTCACCGCCGACGAGGGCGCCGAGGCTTCGTCGATACTTACCAACTGCAACACCGCCTTCAACGAGTGGGCTGCGCAGGTCATAACCGGCGAGAAGTCGGTCGACACCTACGACACCGAGCTTGTCCCGATGATCGAAGGCATGAACGCCGCCCGCGCGGTTGAGATATACCAGGCGGCACTCGAGCGCTATCAGGCTCGCAGCCAGTACCTCGACTGATTCGAGCCGCGCCCGAACGAATAAGTGACATTCGACCCCGATCGACACGTTCGGTCGGGGTCGATTTGTAAAACAAGTCGTGAAATAATACAGTTGCTTGTCTCTTATTTCTGAAAGGACACTGTTCTCCGTGTATAATATAGTTGTAAATGCACAAACGCTTGCTCGACTTGTATCCAAAAGGTGGTGATGCCCGACGGCGATGAGCGCTCGAAGGGACTTTCAGTCCCAGGCAACTAAAGACTTTTGCTTAGGAGGATAGACATGAAAAAGGTATTTGCACTACTGCTTGCGGTTCTTATGATAGCGGGACTGCTCGCCGGATGCGGCAATGGCGGGGAGGAAAATCCCTCCACCGCACCGTCGACCGAGCCGACGACCGCGCCCAGCTACGAGGGTCCGATAGACAACAACGAGGACGACTACACCATCGAGCTTCCGCTCACCGAGGATGACGTCACCTTCAGCTACTGGATGCCGGGCGCGACCTTCGAGGACTTCGCGTCCTACGACGACAACCTCTTTTTCCAGTGGATGGAGAAGCAGACCGGCGTACATATAAACTTCATTCATCCGACCACCGGAAGCGAGAGCGAGGCATTCCAGACGATGATACTGTCGCAGGAGTACCCCGACTTCATCCAGAACATCAAGGCTTACTACTCGGGCGGCATGGATAAGGCGATAGCCGACAAGGTCGTGCTCCGCCTCAACGAGTATGTCGACCAGTACATGCCGAACTACAAGGCGGTTGTCTATCGCGACGAGGAGACCTTCATCCAGTCGATAACCGATACCGGCAACCTCTGGGCTATCCATCGCATAGCCGACCGCCCGCAGACCGCCGCCGACGGTCTCGGCATCCGTCAGGACTGGCTCGATCGCGCGGGTCTCACCGCCGCCGACTGCGAGACCATCGAGGGTCTCGGAAACGTCCTGACCCAGTTCAAGGAGTACACCTACGAGAACGCCGGCCCGCTGTGGCTCGCCAAGGGCGGCATCAACGGAGCCTACTGCCTCAACGGTGCCTACGGCATCGGCAGCCCGACGTGGAACAACTCCGGCTTCATCAACAAGGACGGCGTCGCGACCTACTCGCCGCTCGAGCCGGGCATGAAGGCATATGTCGGTCAGATAGCCGACTGGTACGCGCAGGGGCTTATCAACCGCAACTTCATCGCGGACGCCGGCTGGATGGTTCCGGAAGCCCGCTGGGGCAACGGCGAAGTCGGCGTCGGCCAGTTCTGCTACGTCTTCGACAAGACCTATCAGACCGCTGCCGCGAACAGCGAGCTGAACCCCGACCCGAACTTCAAGATGGCGGCTATCACCTCGCCGAAGCTCAACGCCTCCGACGACTGGAGCGACATCCACCTCGGAGCGATAAACTCGGTCGTCACGCCGAACAACTCGGCAGCCATCACCACCGCCTGCCAGAACATCGAGCTCGCGTGCAAGTGGTGGGACTACCAGTGGACCGAGGAAGGCAAGCAGGCGTGCAACTGGGGTCCGTATGTCGGCGAGGAGGGCGACACCAACGCCACCTACTACATCGACGAGACCGATGCCAACGGCGACGGACACAAGGAAGTCTATCAGCCGTGGCTGCTCGCCAAGTACCCGAGCGTCTATCAGGTTCAGGTCAAGGTCGCCCGCCACGTCGCTCCGAACTACACCATCTGGAGCCGCGAGTGGTCGACGCTCGAGCCGTATCAGATAGAGTTCTGCAAGATTTGGGAGCGCGTCGGAACCGATTGGGTCTGGCCGGAGGGCGTGACCCTCACCGCCGACGAGGGCGCGGACGCGTCGTCGATACTGACCAACTGCAACACCGCCTTCAACGAGTGGGCTGCCAAGGTCATGACCGGTGAGAAGTCGGTCGACACCTACGACACCGAGCTTGTCCCGCAGCTTCAGAGCATGAACGTCGACACCGCCATCGGCTACTATCAGGCGGCGCTCGACCGCTACATCGCTCGCAGCCAGTACCTTGACTGATTCGAGCCGCGGCTTGAATGAATAAGCAAATTTCGACCCCGATCGACACGTTCGGTCGGGGTCGAAAACTGAAAACCTTTTGAATGGAGGATGTAATGATGAAGCTTGGCATTATCGCAAACCCCGAGGTCGCGAGCCTCGACTACGCGAAGGACCTCGGGCTCGACTTCGTCGAGTTCGACGTCAACTGCGCCACCGGCTCGCCGTGGGACGACCCGTCCTCGCCGCGATGCAGCGGTCACGCGCTTCTGAAGCTGGCGGACGATTTCAAGGCGGGCATTGAGCGCACCGGAGTGCAGGTCGGCGCGGTCGGACGCTGGGCAAGCAGGATTATCGACGGCGACGGCAAGATAATCGACAGCGAGTTCGAGCAGGTCAAGGCGCTGATAGACTTCATAAAGCAGGTCGGGGCGGGCGCGTATCTCGTGAGCGTCAACTACATCTCCGAGCTGAGCTACTACAAGAACATAACCGCCGCGATAAACTACCTGAACAAGGTCTGCGAATACGCGGGCGACCTGCCGGTCTGCATCGTCAACTGCGCCACCGGCACAAACTACATCCGCACCCCGAACGAGTGGCGGCTGGTGCTGACCGAAGTCCCGAAGCTCAAGATAAAGTACGACCCATCGCACAGCTTTGTCCACGGCGGCGTGAACGGCGCGTACATGGAGGAGGCGTTCGAGTTCGGCGACCGCTTCGGCTATGTCCACATCAAGGGCGTGGTGCAGGGCTCGAAGCAGAGCGAGCCTACCGCGATGAAGTATTTCAAGTGGATGCGTGAGTTCCCCGACCTCGCGAAGTACGTCCGCCCCGAGCTGGAGGAGAACGGTAGGTATTACGACAATCCGCCCGCGGGTCTGGACGCGATAAACTGGCGGGCGTTCATGGCGATACTCTACAAGCACGGCTACGACGGGATGCTCTCGATAGAGCCGCACTCCCGCACATGGCAGGGCGATCTCGGCGAGCGCGGGGTGAAGTTCACCATTGACTACATGCGCGGGCTGATGATATAGCCACACTCCTACCCTCATTCCCCCAAGAAAAACCGCGGGACTTATGTCCTGCGGTTTTTCGCGTTTATCCCGACACTCATCGGATAAAATGTTCCACGTGGAACATTTATTCGCTTCCCATACGCCCGAATTTCTGCTATAATACACCCAAAAGGGAGGTGTTTCGGTGAGACGGATAGTCATGCTCGTTTTGATTTTCGCACTGCTCTGCGGATGCGTGCCCGCCGACGAGCCGCTGCCGTCGACCTCCTTCTTCGCGATGAACACCCCGATGAGCGTGCAGATAGACGGCGGCGAGACGCTGCTTCGCGGTGTGGAGGAGCTCGCCTACGCGCTCGAGCGCAAGCTGTCGGTCACCGACGAAAAAAGCGAGATCTTCGCGATAAACTCAAACGGCGGCGGCGAAGTCTCATCCGAAACCGCCGAGCTTATCGAGTTTGCGCTGGACATGTGCGAAAGCACCGACGGCGCGCTGGACATCACGATATACCCCGTCCTCCGCGCGTGGGGATTCACGGTGGACGACGTGGACTACGACAACGGATTCGTTCTGCCGACCGACGGCGAGCTTTCCGAGCTGCTCGCGCTTGTCGGCTACGAAAAGGTGGAGGTCTCGGACGATTCGGTCACGCTCGGCGAGGGGATGATGCTCGACCTCGGCGCGGTCGCGAAGGGATACGCCTCCGACCGCATAGCCGGCTATCTGCGCAAAAACGGCGTGACTTCGGCGCTATTGAACCTCGGCGGCAACGTCTACGCGCTCGGCAAGAAGCCGAACGGCGTGAAGTGGACAATAGGTGTCGCCGACCCGATAAACGGCGGCACGCTCGGCACGCTTCAGGTCGAGGACGCGGCGGTAGTTACCTCCGGCGGCTACGAGCGGTCCTTCACCGGCTCGGACGGTGTCCGCTATCACCATATCATCGACCCATCCACCGGATGCCCCGCCGACAGCGGACTCGCCTCGGTCACGGTGGTGGGGGACAGCGGCGCCCGCTGCGACGCGCTATCCACCGCGCTGTTCGTCATGGGACTCGACCGCGCAAGCGACTACTGGCGGGAGCACGGCGACTTCGAGGCGGTGTTCGTCACCTCCGACGGCGAGCTGCTTGTCACGGCGGGACTGGAGGATAACTTCATCACGCAGGGCGACTACGGTGGAACGCTCTCCTCGGTCATACGCTGACATTGCAAAACAGCGGTTGTCAAGTCCTGCCCTATATGGTATAATTATCCTGTATCATCAGAAACTATCGGGGAGGTCGAACGTGATGCACAAGGACGTAGAGGAGATACTGTACAGCGAGGATGTGCTGAAAAAGCGCGTGGCGGAGCTTGGCGCGGAGATAACAAAGGACTACGCCGGCAAGAGTCCGCTGCTCGTGGGAGTGCTCAAAGGCTCGTTCATATTCATGGCTGACCTTGTGCGCTCGATAGACCTACCCGCCACGGTGGAGTTCATGGTCGTGTCCAGCTACGGAAGCGGCACGGTCACCTCCGGCGCGGTGCAGATAATCAAAGACCTTGAGCAGGACGTCGGCGGAAAGGACATACTTATAATAGAGGATATACTCGACAGCGGCAACACGCTGAGCTATCTCAAGGGAATACTCGAGCAGCGCGGCGCGGCTTCGATAAAGATATGCACTCTGCTGGACAAACCCGCCCGCCGCAAAGCTCCGATAACCCCCGACTACTCGGGCTTTGAGGTGGAGGACAAGTTCATCGTCGGCTACGGTCTCGACTACGCCGAGAAGTACCGCAATCTGCCGTACATCGGCGTTCTGGCTCCGCGCTGCTATCAGTAAAAAGCGCAAGCCGCCACTAATCAAAAGGACGGTCACTCAATTTGAAACGCAGGATACAACCCAAGGACATAATCTTCTATATCGCGGTGATAATCGTGCTTATCGCCGCGATATGGGTGCTGTTCAGCTCCGCGCAGGCACCGGAGGCGAGCTACTACGAGGTCTACCACTGGTTCAAGAGCGGCTTTGTCACCGAGATGTACATGGAGGGGGACACGCTGTCGCTCAAGCTCCAGGACGGCACGGTCGCACAGTACACCGAGCCGAACATCAGCTGGCTGTATAACGACCTCGGCGACACGATACGCGAGCAGATGGAGAGCGGACAGCTGGTGCGGGTCAACCGCGTGCCCGGCTACGAGACGCCGTGGTGGGCGATGTTCATTCCGTATGTGCTGATAATCGCGCTCTTCCTCGGCGTGTGGTTCTTCCTCATGAACCGCGCGGGCGGCGGAAACGGAGGCGGCGGAGGCGCGGCGAACAAGTTCGGCAAGGCGCACGCGCGCGTCGGCTCGGACGAGAAGCGAAAGATAACCTTCGGCGATGTCGCCGGCGCGGAGGAGGAGAAGGAGGAGCTTCAGGAGATAGTCGAGTTCCTGAAAAATCCCGCAAAGTTCACCGCCGTCGGCGCGCGCATACCCAAGGGAGTGCTGCTCGTCGGACCTCCGGGCACCGGCAAGACCTACCTTGCGCGCGCGGTCGCGGGTGAGGCGGGCGTGCAGTTCCTGTCCATATCCGGCTCGGACTTCGTCGAGCTGTATGTCGGCGTCGGCGCGAGCCGTGTCCGCGACCTGTTCGAGCAGGCGAAGAAGTCCGCGCCGTCCATCGTCTTCATCGACGAGATAGACGCGGTCGGACGCCACCGCGGCGCGGGCACAGGCGGAGGTCACGACGAGCGCGAGCAGACGCTAAACCAGCTGCTCGTCGAGATGGACGGCTTCTCGGGCAACGAGGGGATAATCGTCATGGCGGCGACCAACCGTCAGGACATCCTCGACCCCGCGCTGCTCCGTCCGGGACGCTTCGACCGCCAGGTGTACGTCGGACTGCCCGACGTCCGCGAGCGCGAGGCGGTGCTTCGCATACACTCGCGCAACAAGCCTCTCGACGCGTCTGTCGACCTTAAAACGCTCGCAAAGACCTGCGGTGGGTTCTCACCCGCCGACCTCGAAAACCTCCTCAATGAGGCGGCATTGCTTGCCGTACGCGCCGACCGCCAGGTCATAACCAACGAGGACCTGGAGGAGGCGATGCTGAAAGTCGTCGCCGGTCCCGCGAAGAAGTCGCGCGTCGTCAGCGACAAGGAGCGCCGGCTCACCGCATATCACGAGGCGGGTCACGCGGTGGTGATGAAGTGCCTCGTCCACCACGACCCGGTGCACCAGATCTCGATAATACCGCGCGGCATGGCGGGCGGCATGACCGTTAGCCTGCCCGACGAGGACAAGAATTTCATGAGCCGCAGCGAGATGTTCGAGAACATCGTCAGCCTGCTCGGAGGCCGCGTCGCCGAAAAGCTGGTGCTCGACGACATCTCCACCGGCGCGTCGAACGACATCGAGCGCGCCACCGACATCGCCCGCAAGATGGTCACCCGCTACGGCATGAGCGAGGAGCTGGGGCCGATAGCCTTCGGCAGCGAGCACGACGAGGTGTTCCTCGGGCGCGACTTCGCCCAGATGCGCAACTATTCGGAGGCGGTCGCGGCTCGCATCGACGCCGAGATAAAGCGGATAATCGACGCGGCGTACCTGCGCTGCGAGCAGATACTCAACCGCGAGCTTATGCGGCTGCACGGCGTCGCGGGCTATCTGCTCGAGTATGAGACGATGGACTCGGAGGCGTTCGACGAGTACTTCGACACCGGCATCCTCACGCCGCCGGGAGGTGGCATGGTCGCGCCGAAGCAGGCGATGGACGACGAGCCGCCGAGCGTGTTCGAGCTTCCCGAGATGGAGCTGTTCGACGAGGCGGAGCGCGACGCGCAGGCGTTCGTCGACGAGCTGTTCGCCCGACCGTCGGAGGATACGCCGGACGACGACCAGCAATCACTCTGGAAATAAGGTCGTGGGCGATGCCCACACCCAAGGTCAAGACCGTGGGGGAGTATCCTCCACACCCCCTAAGGTCGTGGAGCTGCGCGCCCCACACCCTCGGCAACATTTTTTCTCTCCCGGAGAGAAAAAAGGCTGCCCAAAAAAGAGACGCCAAAGGCGTTCCCCCCTTTGGATTCCCCCTAAAAGGTCTCTACTCCATAGGTCGCTCAGCCGCTTAGCTATGAGCAGACCGCAAAACAGGGGCTTGCCCCATACGTTTTGGGGCGCGATGTCCCTCCCCCTCTCTCAGTAGACGCACAAACTCACACCCACATCAGGGTAAGCGGCTGAGCGTGTTGGAGGCAGAAATCTTTTGACTCCGCTCCGCGGTGGCGTATATGTTGGATGCGGTACGGACGACGCAGAAGCTGGCGGGGAGTAGGGTCAGTTGTACGAGAATGCTGCCTCATATGCCCTTGGGGGTTCTTAGGGGACGGCGAGTTCAAAAAACGGTTATCGGAAAATCCGATAACCGTTTTTTGTAGCTGTCCCCTAAGCGTTCTTTTGGCAACTTTTCTCGCGTGAGAAAAGTTGCTCGGGAGTTTGAGGGCGAAGCGCCTCAAGGTCTTACGAGAGCGCGAGACGCGCAGTCTCGCGACC
>CAMNWZ010000027.1 GCA_946566645.1 uncultured Clostridia bacterium | reverse complement strand
CCCCTTGTCCCCCACCGCTTGCAGCAAAAAAGACGGCGCGAAGGTCTCCCTCCACGCCGTCTTTTCATCATCTATTCGCCGTATTTTGCCGGGAATTTGTCCCTTGACAGCCGCAGCGTCACGCGGTCGTACACTCCGCCGCGCACCTCGCGCATCCCAACGTCGCGGTGGAACTCCTCGAACCCGACCCGCGCCGCCATGCGCAGCAGCCGCTCGTTTCCCGACCAAGTCTGGGTGTACAGCTCGCCGTCGCCCAGCGAGAAGTAGTAGCGGCAGAGCGCCTCATACACCTCGCCGCCGAGCCCCTGCCCCCAGCAGTCCGGCTCGCATATGTCGATGCCGATGGTGTGCCTTGGCGGCGAAAACCTGCGCTCGTCGTCGAAGTTGCAATCGCCGTCTATGTAGTAGCTGCCGGTGCTTCCTATGTGCCGGCCATCCGCAAGGCAGATCTCAAAGCTCTTGCGCATCCCATCGGGTGTGCGGTTTGCTATCCGCTCGAGCGTCTTCCTGCGGCAGTCCTCCGCGTCGAAAGACCGCAGGTCATCCTCCTTCTCCCACGGCGCGTCAAAGTCGTGCCAGCGCGTATCGGTCGTGTTCCAGCGTATCTCGTCGGCGATGTCCGCCTCGGTTTCGTCCCGCAGGACTATTCTCTTGTGTCGAATCTCCAAACTATTTTCCTCCGTTTTTGAGTGATTTTGTTTTCAGCAAGACTTTTCATGTAGTTTTTCATCTCAATCACCTCTTGTTTTTATATGGATCGAACGCCTTTGCCTCGGCGTAGATCTTCAGATAGCTCTCGTAGCGCGAGCGCGGTATCTCGCCCCGCTCGACCGCCTCTCGCACCGCGCAGCCCTTGTCGATGCCGTGCGCGCAGCCGTAGAAGCGGCAGTCGGGTATGAACCGCTCGAACTCGGGGAAGCAGTCCTCCAACTCCTCCGGCGGTATGCGCACCTCCTCGCCGTCGTCAAACGACGAAAACCCGGGCGTGTCCGCGATGAGCCCGCCGCACACCTCGAAAATCTCGACATGACGGGTGGTGTGCCGTCCCCTGCCGATGCGCTCGTTTATCGAACCTGTCTCGGCACTGGCACCGGGCAGCAGTCGGTTGAGCAGGCTGGACTTGCCCACTCCGCTCACCCCCGCGAGCGCGGAGAATCTGCCCTTCAGCTCGGAGGCGAGCGCGTCTACGCCCTCTCCGGTCTCCGCCGACAGCGCAAACGCCCTGAAACCCGCGCGGCGGTAGGTCTCGACGATATCGCTGCCGTCGACGAGGTCACACTTGTTTATCGCCACCATCGGCTCGACGTTCTTCCGCCGCGCGACCACCGTCATGCGGTCGACGAGCAGCAGTGGAGTGACCGGCGGCGCGGCGGACGCGACTATCACGAGGGTGTCCAGGTTCGCGATCGGCGGTCGCTCGAAGCTCGAGCTTCGCGGCAGTATCTCGGTGAGGTACGCCACCCCCTGCTCGTGCGTCTCTATCTCCACGATGTCTCCGATGGTAGGGGTCACGCCATCCTTGCGAAAACGACCGCGAGCGCGGCACTCGACAAGAGCGCCACGCTCGGTTTTTACGAAATAAAGTCCGCCTATTCCCTTGAATATCCTGCCTTTTTCGCTCATTAACGGTTAAAAGTTATCGATTCGCTCGAGTAGAGCACGTCGTCGAAGTAGACCTCGACAAGCTGTGTCCCGCTGCCGCTTATCGTCGGGCTTATCAGTATCTTAGCGGTCTCCACCGTCTGGTCGTACACCGTCTGACCGTCCACGCGTATCGCGACCTTCACCTCCGCGCGGTTGGTGGGCAGACTGATGTCGATGTGACGGCTGGACGAACCGGACGGCTGCGTGCTCGGCTCGACCGGAGGCTCGGTGCTCGGCGCATGGCTCGGCTCTTGGCTCGGTGCATGGCTCGGCTCCGCCGAAGGATTAACCACCGGTATGCTCGAAGGCTCGGTGGACGGTTCTGCCGAAGGCTCGGCGCTCGGCTCGGTACTCGGCTCATCGCTCGGCTCGGTACTCGGCTCGACATAGAACGCGCCGTTGGACACATAGATGTACACCGACGTGCCCTTGTCCACGTTCATGCCCTCGACCACGCTCTGGTTGACTACCTCGCCCGCGGGCTTGTCGCTCTCCTGCGTGCGCGAGCCGGCGTAGACCAGACCCATCGCCTCAAGCGCCTTTATCGCCTCCTGCTCGGTGCGTCCGAGGAGGTTCGGCATCACAGCCTGTTCGACATCCGGTCCGGTGCTCACCACCAACACGACTTCCTCGCCCTCGCCGAGTATGCTTTTCGCCTCCGGCTCGGTGCGGATGACGTCGCCCTGGAGCACCGTGTCGCTCGGCTCGAACTTGGCTTCGCCGACCGTCAGTCCCGCCTTCTTTATCTCTATCTCCGCCACGCGCTCCTCGAGACCGCTCAGGTCGTCGAGCTCTATCGTGCGCGGTCCCTTGCTTATCGTAAGCGTTATCGTCGAACCCGGGTCGACGCTGCGTCCGCTCGACGGACTCTGCTTGACTATCGTGCCCGCCGCCTCGTCGCTGAACTCGACCGTCGCAGCCTGCACTATGCTGAAGTCGCCGCCGTTGGAGACATCGTACTCCGCGAACACCTCGTCGTAGTTCTCACCGAGGAAGGACGGCACGTCTATCTTGTTGTTGTCCGGATTTATAAGCGGATTTACCACCTGCCACAGGAAATAGAGCATCGCGCCGACAAACGCGAGCACCAGAAGCACCGCGCCGACCATCGCCGCGATGCCGAACTTGCTTCTCGTGCGTCCTCTATCGCTCACGCGCTCCTCCTTCTGCTTCTTAACCGGCTTGGGTTTCGGCTTGCGCTCCGGCTGGCGCACTGCCTCGGTCTGTTCGCTTCCCGGAACGGGAACGCGGCGGGTAGGCTCGTCCACCTCCGCCGTAATTGCTCCCGCGAGATACCCGAACGACATTCCCGGATTCTTGCGGAACTCCTCCAGGTCGCGGTGCATCTCCTCCGCCGACTGGTAGCGACGCGATATGTCCGGCTCCATCGCGTGCATCGTTATTTCTTCCATGCCCTCGGGTATCTGGTCGTCTATCTCGCGCGGCGACAGCGGCATCGAGTTTATGTGCTGTATCGCGACAGCAACGGCGCTGTCCCCCTCAAACGGAAGCCTGCCGGTCAGCATCTCGTATAGCACCACACCGACAGAGTATATGTCGCTGCGCGCGTCGCATATGCCGCCCTTCGCCTGCTCAGGCGAAATGTAGTGCACCGAGCCGAGCGCCTCCTGTGTCAGCGTGTTCTGCGCCGACGACACCCGCGCTATGCCGAAGTCCGCGACCTTGACGCTGCCGTCGCGAAGCACCATTATATTGTGCGGCTTTATGTCGCGGTGGACTATCCCGCGGCTGTGGGCATGCTCAAGCGCGCGCACTATCTGCGTCGTGAAGTGCAGAGCCTCGCGCCAGTTGAGCTTTCCCTTGCGGCTCATATACTGTTTGAGCGTGATGCCGTCGATAAGCTCCATGACAAGGTACTCCACACCCTGCGAGCGGTTGACGTCGTACACCGCCACGATGTTCGGATTGCTGAGCATCGCGACCGCCTGGCTCTCGGCGTGGAAGCGCTTGCGGAATTCCTCGTCCTTGGCAAATTCCGGGCGCAGTATCTTGACCGCGACAAGGCGGTTCAGGCGATGGTCGCGCGCCTTGTAGACAAGCGCCATGCCGCCCTCGCCCACCTTCTCGAGGATCTCATAGCGGTTGTCCAGCATTATGCCGATGTAGCTGTCTTTTGCATCCATAAAATGAAACCTCCGGACTAAATCTCGAGCAGAACGGCGGTGATATTGTCCCGACCGCCGTGCTCGTTTGCGAGGGCGACGAGACGTTCGCACACAAGCTCCTTGTCCCCTCCGTGAAGCACCTCGTAAAGTATCTCCTGCTCCTCCACCATGTTCGTAAGCCCGTCCGAGCAGAGCAGGATGTGCTCTCCGGGACTCATCTTGCGGTAGTATACGTCGCACTCGGCGGCGTCGTCCGCGCCGATCGCTCTTGTTATCAGATTCTTTGAGGGATGGGTCTTCGCCTGCTCGCGGGTCAGGTCGCCCTGCATCATCATGTCCTCGACCAGCGAGTGATCGCGCGTCAGACGCACGCAGCCCTCAGCCTCGCTTATCAGATAGGCGCGGCTGTCCCCGATGTTGGTTATCACAAAGTCGCTTCCCGAGCCGACCGCGGCGACCAGCGTCGTGCCCATGCCGTTGTAGTCGGGGTTCTCCTCCGCCGAGCGGCATACCTCGCGGTTCGCCGCAAGCACTGCCTCCTTCGACAGTTCCTTGAGAAACTCCGCGTCGCGGTGCTCGCCCGGCGCGCGCTGTCTTATCTCCTCGATGAAGGCGCTTGCGGCAATGCGCGACGCGACCGCGCCGGCGGCGGCTCCGCCCATTCCGTCGCACACGACGCAGGCGGTAAACCCGTCCGGCTCAAGCTCGACGAAGTATGTGTCCTGATTCTCGCCGCGCACACGCCCGGCATCTGTCTTTCCCCACGCTCTCACCGAAAGCACCTCCTCTCGCAAATTGTCAGATTGATTATCCGTTCTGCCGCTTGCTTCTAAGCTGTCCGCAAGCCGCGTCTATGTCCGCTCCCATCCGCCGACGCACCGTCACGTTCACGCCGCGGCTCTCGAGTATCGCCTTGAACCGCTGCACCCGCTCGGGGTCGCTCGGCTCAAGCGGCGAGCCGTCCACATGGTTGAGCGGGATGAGATTGACATGACCGTCGCTGCCCGAAAGCAGTTTCGCCAGCAGCTCCGCCTTCTCATCGGTGTCGGTGATGCCGCTCGCCAGCAGATACTCATAGCTCACCCGCCGCCCGGTCGCCTTCCGATAGGCGTTGCACCGCTCGATAAGCCGCTTCACGCCGCCGCTTGCGCGGTTTATCGGCATTAGACGCGAGCGGGTCTCGTCGTCCGACGCGTGGAGCGACACCGACAGCGTGAGCTGAAGATCCTCCTCCGCAAGCCGTTCTATGCCGCCCTCCGGTCCGCAGGTGGAAAGCGATATGTGCCGCATCCCGATGCCCGCGCCCTCCGGTGAGCCGACCATCCGCAGAAACTTCATCACGTTATCGAAGTTGTCCAGCGGCTCGCCTATACCCATCAGCACGATGTTCGAGATGTCAAGCCCGCTCGCCTTGGACGACCACTGCACCTCGTCGAGCATCTCGCCCGGCGTGAGGTCGCGCAGCTTGCCGCCCCTCGTCGACGCACAGAACGCGCAGCCCATCCTGCACCCGACCTGTGTCGAAATGCACACCGTGTTGCCGTGGTGGTACTGCATGACCACGCTCTCCACCGCGCTGCCGTCCGCAAGTCCCCACAGGTACTTTATCGTGCCGTCGGACGACTTCTGCTCGGCGAGCATTTCCGGCCGGTGCAGCTCACAGCATTCGGCGAGCTTCTCACGCAGGTTCTTCGGAAGGTTTGTCATCTCGTCGAACCCGCCGACCGCAGCCGCCGTCCAACGCCATACCTGCTCGGCGCGAAACTTCGGCTCACCCAGCTTCGCCATCAGCTCGGCAATCTCCGAGCGCTCCATGCTCCTTATATCATACATCTTTTCGCTCCATTATGCAAACATAAAATCCGTCTCGGTCGTTTTTTTCGCTCCAAAAGGTCATCATTCCGTTCTCGCTCTTACCCTGATTGTTCGGTAAAACGAAATTTTCCGGCAAAAATTCGGGATGTTTTGCAAGGAAAACTTCGACAACCCCTTCATTCTCCTCTTTTCTCCATGTGCAGGTGCTGTACAGCAATTTCCCGCCGTTTTTTACGCATTTCGCCGCCGACTGAAGCAGTTCGAGCTGCAATTCGGGCAGCTTCTCGACGTCGCGCTCGCTCTTGTACCGTATGTCCGGCTTCTTTCGTATTATCCCGAGCCCCGAGCAGGGGGCGTCGCAAATCACGCGGTCGAACGCGCCGAGCCACTCGTCACACGGTTCGCGACCGTCTCGCGTGCTCACCTCTATGTCAAACCCGAGCCGCCGAGCGCCATCGCGAATAAGCTCGGTCTTGCGCTCGGTCAGGTCGTTCGATGTAACCCTGCCGCCGTTGCACGCCGCGCCGAAGCTCTTGCCGCCCGGTGCCGCGCAGAGGTCGAGCACGCTCATGCCGTCAGCTACGCTGAGCGCCGCGACCGCGAGCTGCGACGACACGTCCTGCACCCAGAACTTTCCCTCGCGATAGCCCGCAAGCTCGGCTACGTCGCCGCCTCCGACCACCGTCACCGCGCTCGAGATGATGCCCTCCGACACCTCCGCACCGCCCGCCTCAAGCTCTGCCATCAGCGATAAGCGGTCGGTCGCCTTTGTGTTCACGCGCAGGGTAGTCGGAGGCGCGCAGTTGTTCGCCGAAAGCTCGGCTTCCGCATGCTCAAGCCCCTTGCGCCCCACCAGCTCGCGCACTATCCACTCGGGATGCGAGTAGCGTATCGACAGCCGCTCTATCTCGTCCCTCGCGTCGAACGCGAACGGGTCGTCCACCTTCGCGACCGCTCGGAGTATCGCGTTTACGAACCCCGCCGACCGCCGGTCTTTGCCGCTCATCAGCTCGACCGTCTCGCCGACCGCCGCGTGCTTCGGTATCGAGTCGGCAAAGAACAGCTGGAACGCGCCCAGCCGCAGCGCCATCAGCACCCGACGTTCGAGCTTCGCGAGCGGCATCTTGGAGAACTGCGCGAGCCATCGGTCGATGAGTATTCGGTTTTGAATGACGCCGCCCGCGAGAAAGGTCGCAAGCGCCGCGTCCCGTCGGTCAAGCCCCGCGTTCGCTATAGAAAGCGAGAACCGACGGTTGTCCCACTCGCCCGCCGTCTCCCATCGGACAAGCTCGTCCAGCGCCACCGCGCGCGCACTCTTTGCCATAGTCAGCGTCTCCTCTGGCTGCGCGAGACTATCGCCATCAGCCGCAGCAGCTGCATGAGGCTCACCGCCAGCGCCGCGACGTAGGTCATCGCCGCCGCCGACAGCACCTTCTTCGCACCCCTAAGCTCGTCCTCATCCAGCATGTTCGAGTCGCGCAGGGTCGCAAGCGCGCGCCTCGACGCGTTGAACTCGACCGGCAGCGTCACCAGTTGGAAGAATACCGACAGTCCGAAGCAGATTATCCCCACCGACCAGAGCGGCGGGAAGGAGAACAAAATACCGAGCAGTATCAGCGGCACAGCCAGCCGCGAGCCGATATTTGTCGCGGGGATTATCGCCGCGCGCAGCTTCATCGGAAAGTAGCCCTCGGCGTACTGCGCCGCGTGACCGCTCTCGTGCGCCGCAACGCCCACCGCCGCGAGCGTCTTTGCCGAGTACACGCTGTCCGACAGCCGCACGACGTTCGTCCTCGGGTCGAAGTGGTCGGTGAGGTTTCCGCTCACCCGCTCTATCTGAACGCCGCGCACGCCGCTGTATCGCAGCACCTCGTACGCCGCGCGGGCGCCGTCCAATCCGCGGCTCGTGCCCACCTGCGAGTACTTCTTAAACACCGAGTTCACCCGCGCCTGGCAGATCAGCGCGAAGATGAGCGCGGGCAATACAAACAGGATATAGTACTCGTCGATATACAAAAAAGGCATAGAACTCTCCTTTTTAGCCCAGTTTTGTTCCTATCTCCACCTTGTGACCGCGAAGCCACGCGTCGGCAGCCATTCGCTTTCCGCCCGCCGCCGCAAGCTCGGTTATAACTATCGAGCCGTCGCCGCACGCGACCTCCAGCCCGTCGTCGGTTGAAATGACGCAGCCCGGCTCGCCCAAACGGCTTCCGACCTTCGACGCGTACAGCTTCATCGGCGCGCCGTCATATTTTGTGTAGGCGGTCGGGAACGGATTCATCGCGCGGATTAGGTCGAATATCTCGCGCGCCGGCTTCGTCCAGTCGACCGCGCACTCCTCCTTGGTTATCGGCGGCGCGAGCGTTATGCCCTCCGACGGCTGCGGCGTGCGCGGAGCGGTCCCCGCCTCTATCCGCCTTATTGTCTCGACGAGCAGTTTCCCGCCCATCTCAGCGTAGCGGTCGTGGAGGCTTCCGCCGGTGTCGTCGTCGGTTATCGGCGTCTCGGCGCGGAGTATCATGTCCCCCGCGTCCAGCTCCTCCGCCATGTACATCGTCGTCACGCCGCCGAGCGTGTCCCCCGCGGCGATGCAGCGCTGTATCGGAGCCGCGCCGCGCCATCTGGGCAGCAGCGACGCGTGCATGTTTATCGAGCCGTACTTCGGATAGTCGAGCACGCTCTTCGGAAGCAGCCGTCCGTAAGCCGCGACCGCGATAAGCTCGGGGTCTATCTCGCTGAGCAGGTCGCCGCACTTTTTCAGCTTCGTCGGCTGATAGACCGGTATCCCGCGCTCGGTCGCGAAAACTTTCACCGGCGACGGCGTGAGCTTCATGCCGCGACCCTTCGGACGGTCGGGCTGGGTGAACACTCCCACCACGTCTATGCCCGCGTCTACCAAGGCTTTCAGGCACTCCGCCGCGATGTCCGGCGTACCCATGAACAGCACCCGCATTATCTCGTCTCCCCCGCGCGCATACGCTGAACTTCCTCCGGCGAGATGAACCGCAGCGCCTTGTCCACAAAGCAGACTCCGTCCAGGTGGTCGACCTCGTGGCAGAAGCACTGGGCGGTTATGCCCTCTCCGCTCACCTCAAACGTCTTGCCGTTTCTGTCCTGCGCGCGGACGGTCGCCTTCTTCGGACGTATCACAACGCCCCACTTTCCCGGAAAACTGAGGCAGCCCTCCGGCATCTCATGCTCGCCCTCGCGCGAGATTATCTCGGGGTTGACAAGCTCTATCGGCTCGTCGTTCGCGTCGAGCACGATTACCACGCGGCGGAGCACGCCGACCTGCGGTCCCGCAAGTCCGAGCCCTTCGGCGTCGGCGAGCGTCTCCTTCATGTCGTCGAGAAGCGTCCACAGCCGCTCGTCGAACTTCTCCACCGGACGGGACGTCTTGCGGAGTATAGGGTCGCCGTCCTCAACTATCTTTCTAAGTGCCATCTTCTTCTGCTCCTTTTCAACTATATATCGTTTGGTCCTATATCTGCGAATATCGAACACCCTCTCCTGTCGTTTGCACGAAATTCCTTGAGCGTGTACGCGATAACGCGCCGCAGCTTCGCGTCCGCCTTTCCCATCAGCGTCAGACGGTATCTGCTCCGTCCGCTGACACGGAACACCGACGCCTGTGTCGGTCCAAGCACCAGCGTGTCCGGCGAGTGCGCGCTTGTGAGCTGCCGCAGCATATCGCGCACCCACATCGCGCCGTCGAGCGCCGCATCGCCGTCGACCGCGCTCACCTCCACCGACGTTATCTCGCGAAACGGCGGGTAGCCCATCCGCTCGCGAAGTTTTATCTCCTCGCGGTAGAACCCCTCATAGTCCTGCCGCGCCGCCGCCAGAATTATCGGACTGTCCGGCGTGTAGGTCTGTATCAGCGCCCGACCCTCGTCCGCGCCGCGACCCGCCCGACCTACCACCTGCGTGATTATCGAGAAGGTGCGCTCGTTTGCGCGGAAGTCGTCGGCGTACAGCGCGTCGTCCGCTCCCAAAACGCCGACCAGCGTCACGTTCGGAAAGTCCAGTCCCTTCGCTATCATCTGCGTGCCGAGCAGTATGTCCGCGCCGCCCGACCGAAACTTTTGCAGTATCTCCTCGTGCGAGTGCCGCGCCGCCGTGGTGTCCGAGTCCATCCGAAGCACCCGCGCGTCGGGCAGCAGCTCGGCAAGCTCGCCCTCCACTCTCTGGGTGCCTACGCCCACCTGCTTTAGGTCGCCGCCGCACTTGGGACAGCGGTCGGGCAGTTTCTCGCTCGCGCCGCAATAGTGGCACATCAGCCGTCCGTTCGCCGAGTGATAGGTGTACGCCGACGAGCAGTTCGGGCACTCGGGGGTGTAGCCGCACTCGACGCAAACCACCTTCCGCGCCGCACCCCGACGGTTGAGAAAGAGTATCGACTGTTTGCCGCGCGACATCTCGCGAAGCAGCGCGTCCCTCAGCGTCAGGCTTATCCTGCCCGGATTAGCACGCCGAAGCTCCTCGCGCATGTCCACTATCTCCACCTTCGGCAGCGGACGCTCGGCATATCGCTCCTTCAATGTGACAAGCTCATAATTACCGCATTCCGCACGATAGAAACTCTCCACCGACGGCGTCGCCGAGCCGAGCAGCAGCAGCGCGTTCGCGTCATAAGCCCGCCGCCGCGCGATGTCCCTCGCGTGGTATCTCGGCGTAGACTCCGACTTGTAGCTGCGCTCCTGTTCCTCGTCGATGACTATGAGACCGAGGTTCTTCATCGGCGCGAACACCGCAGAGCGGGTGCCGAGCACCACATCGGCGACCCCCGCGCGTATCCGCTTCCACTCGTCCGCGCGCTCGCCGACGGTCAGCGCCGAGTGCAGTATCGCCACGCGGTCGCCGAATCGGCTGCGGAACAGCCTCATAAGCTGCGGCGTCAGCGCTATCTCCGGCGCGAGTATCATCGCCCCGCGACCGCTCTCAAGCACCCGCGCCGCAAGCTCCATGTACACCTGCGTCTTGCCCGAGCCGGTCACGCCGTAGAGAAGCGACGCGGCAGCCTTCCCGCTCGACGCGAGCTTCCACAGCCGCTCGAGCGCCGCCGACTGCTCGTCGTTCAGCGTCGCCGGTCCGCTCGGCGCGACCGCCTCGAGGTTCGGTCGGCGGTAGGTGTCCCGCTGCTCCTCGACGAGCAGTCCCGACTTCTTGAGCGCGGTCACCTGCGCCGTCTTGCAGCCGGTGAAGTAGGTTATCTCGCCAAGCGCCGCCTCGCCCGATTCGAGCACAAAGTTCAGTATCTCACACCTTACCGGACTTTTCATGCGGCTTTTCTCGACGTATCGTTCGGTATCCTCCCTGCTCTGACCGAGCGAGAAGATGCGCACCTTCTTGTCGCCGACGATGCGGTTTGCGGCGGTGTCCCGCACGACCACTCCCCTCGCGATGAGCGCGTCGAAGGTCTTGCCCCCCGCCGAACGCTCGCCCTCCGCGACGCTCACGCCGGCCGCCGCAAGCTCCACCGCCGTGCGCTCCTCCGCCGACGCGGTGAGCTCGAGCGCGTCCGCCTTGGTAAGCCCCTCGCGCAGCTTGTACTCGTCCTCCACCGCGTACCAGATACCGCTAGGAAGCATCGCCTTCGCCGCGTCGTAGAAGGTGCAGAAGCACTGCTCGCGCAGCGTGAGCGCCAGCTTCACAAGCTCGGGCGTGAACACCGGCTCGCTTTCGAGAGCGCGCAGTATCGGTTTCAGCCGCTTGTTCGAGTCGTCCTCGCCGAGCGCGAGTATCATCGCCTCGGTCCTGCGGTTTCGGTTGCCGTAGGGCACGAGCACCCGCATGCCGACGCGGAGCTGCTCGCAAAGCTCGTCGGGCACAAGATACGAGTAGGTGTGGTCGGCGGCGTATACCGCGCCGTTTACCGCCACCTTCGCGACTATCGCCGCCACCGCTTACTCCCTCGCCGAGCTTTCCAGTCCGTCGTAGAGCGTGCCGCGAACGTGACCCTCGTATATCTCGTTTATCGCCATCTTGACCGGCTTTTCATCGAGATGCTCGCCGTTCACGTCCGCACGCTCGGCTATTTCGCGGGCGCGCTGCGCGGTCACGTTGACCAGCATATAGCGGTTGTCGACGTGCTTCAGAAGTTCGTTGATAGTGGGATAAAGCATTATTTTAGTCCTCCTTTGACCGTTTCAAGTGACTTGTTTGCCTTCAGACGCTCCGCCCGCACGATGGCTTCGACATCCGCCACCGCGTCGGACAGCTCGTCGTTGATAACGATGTAGTCGTAGCCGCCCATCTGAGCGACCTCGGTGCGCGCCTTCTTCATACGCGCCTCAATCTGCTCCTCGGTCTCGGTGCCGCGACCGCGAAGCCTCCGCTCAAGCTCCTCAAAGCTCGGCGGCACAAGGAATATCAGCACCGCGTCCGGTCGCTTGACCTGCACCCATCGCGCGCCGGTCATCTCGATGACGAGAATCATGTCCCGACCCGAGTCCAGCGCCTCGTCCACAGGCGCAGCCGGTGTTCCGTAGGACGCGCTGGTGTACTCGGCGTACTCCAAAAACTCGTTCTTCTCTATCATCTCCGAAAACCGCTCGGGCGAGACGAAGTAGTAGTCGACGCCCTCCTGCTCTCCCGGGCGCGGCTTTCGCGTGGTAGCCGACACCGAGAACCCGAGCTCGGGGTGACGCGCGAGCAGCTCGCGCACGACCGTGTCCTTGCCCGTTCCGCTAGGCGCGGAGACGACAAACAGCGTTCCGCGTCTACTCATCATCTTCCTCCTCGTCGTCGGTGTCGTCCGACGCGTCCAGACGGTGCGCTATCGTCTCCGGCTGTATCGCCGACAGGATGATGTGATCCGAGTCGGTCACAAGCACCGCGCGGTTGCGCCGTCCGTAGGTCGCGTCGACCAGGCTTCCGCGGTCGCGAGCCTCGGATATTATGCGCTTTATCGGCGCCGAATCCGGGCTTACGATGGCGATGAGCCGCGATGCCGAGACCATGTTGCCGAAACCAATGTTTATCAGCTTCAAACCCTTGTCCCCCTTTGGTTTTAACTTACTCGATGTTCTGCACCTGCTCGCGTATCTTCTCTATCTCGCTCTTTAAGCCCACGACCTCCTTGGCTATCTCGAGGTCGCTTGCCTTCGAGCCGATGGTGTTCGCCTCGCGGTTGAACTCCTGGATAAGGAAGTCGAGCTTGCGTCCGCACGCGCCGCCCGCTTTCAGCATCTTGCGAAGCTCGGCGATGTGGCTGCGAAGGCGCACCGTCTCCTCGTCCACCGCGACCTTGTCGGCGTATATCGCGGCTTCGGTCACTACGCGACCCTCGTCCGCCTCCACGCCGAACTTGTCCAGCGTCTCTCTGAGCTTTGCCAGAAGCCTGTCGCCGTATGTGGACACGCACTCGATGCTGCGCTGTTCCACCCGTCCGACCGCCTCCTCGATGGTCGCCGCGCGGTCGAGGATGTCGGTCTCCAGCCGGGCGCCTTCGCTGCGCGACATGTCGAGATAGCTCGCTATCGCGCCGTTCAGAGCGCCGAGCACCGCCGCCTTCATCTCGTCCTCGCTCGCGTCGTTCGACTCGACGGTGAGCACGCCCTCGAGCTTCGCGATGTCCACCAGGTCGACCCGCAGTATCTGCTCGAGCCGTATCCCGCCCAGCTGCTTCATGTCCCGAAGCTCGCTTATCGCGTTCAGATACGCCTCGGCGGTCGCGCGGTTGAGCGACACCTTCGGCGCGGCGCCCTCCTTCTTCTCAATGGTCACGAACACGTCCACCTTGCCGCGTGACACCGCCTCGCTCACCCGCGTCTTTATCGCGTCCTCGAGGTATAAGTACATCCGCGGCAGGCGCACATTGCAGTCGAAATACCGGTGGTTGACCGACCGCAGCTCGACCGTTATGTCGCAGTCGGCGGCGCTTCCGGTCGCGCGGCCGTAGCCTGTCATGCTCCGAATCATGCCTATCTCCCCTTTCTCAGCAGCTTGCCGAATTTGGAGTTGAAAACCAGAATAAGTCCCGAAAAAGCGAAGTCATACAGCAGAAATATCGCGTTCCCGCCGAGATAGATGACCCATGTCGCCCACTCCTCGCCGAATATCTCGCTGAATATCGCCCGCGCGAACAGCACTATCACCGTAAGCGCCACATTGAAAGTTCCGAGCTTTATCACCCACTCGAGCACGCGGTTTCCCACCCGCTCGGCTAGGCTCTTTATCATCGGATAGTGTCCGAACATCACGAGATAGAGAAGCGCGGCGCTCTTGTTCGGCACTATCAAAAACGCCAGCACCGCGGTCGCGCCGTAAGCCGCAAAACCGCTCGGTATGCCGCCCGCCATCACCATCACGCAGGGAAGCAGTCCCGCGAGCGCCACAAGCGACAGCCGCATAGTCGGCAGCACCGACGAGAGGTAGAGGCAGACCACGCCGAGCGCGGTCATCATCGCCCCGAGCGTCAGCACGCGTATGGCAGTCTTTTGGTTTATCGCCATCCGTCCACCTCCTTAGCAGCAGGGAATGAGGTCGCCGCCCATGCACTCGCAGCAACAGTCGGCGCAGAGCAGGTCTCCGCAGCATCCGCAACCGCTCAACCCGCCGCTTCCCATGCTTCCGCCGCGATACATCCCGCCGCCATTCTGCATCATCGTCAGCGCCTGGCGGTACTCGGCGTTCGACGGATCCATGTTGCACGCGGTCTGAAAGTTGCGCTGAGCCTCGTCAAACCATCCCTTTCGCTGGCAGAGCGCGCCGTAGAGGAAGTACCACTCGGCGTTCTTGTCCGGCACCGAGTTCAGCATCTGCTCCGCCTGCACGAGGTTGCCCATCTGGATATACTGGCGTATGCGGCCGTACACGCCGACGCCCGAGCCGCCGTAGCTTCCGCCATAGCCGGCACCGCCGCCGCTGTATCCGCCCGACGCGCCGCCCTGACGCATCTTCTGTATCTGGTCGTACGCCTCGTTTATCTCCTTCATCTTCTCCTCGGCAAGCTCCTTTGCGGAGTCGTCGGGGAAGCGGTCGGGATGGTATTTGCGCGCAAGGTCGCGATACGCGCGCTTTACCTCCTCGTCGGACGCGGAAGGCTCAACTCCCAGTGTCTTGTAGGGATCGTTCATCTCAAAGCTCCTTCTTATCTTTATTGCGGGACTTCCATCTCCCCGCCAAAACTTCTTCCATTACCATGTACAGCCCAAGCCGCAGGGTGTTCTCCACCAGCGCCGACTGCACGCCGAAGTCCAGCTCCTTCGCCTCCAGCCACGCCGCGTCCAGCGAGTGACCGAGCGTCGAGCGGACCGCCTGCCGCGTCGCGTCGTCCAACCCTCCGTTCAAGCCGTATCGCTCGACTATCGGGTTGAACCGCCGCTCGGCGATGTCCTCGTCGATGTCGTCGCACGCGTCCACGACGTATATCCACCGACCGATGTGGTAGAACATACGCGCCGCGTGCTCGTCGCCGAGTTCGCTTCCCGCGGCGTCGAGTATCTGCGCAAACGCGTCGGCACAGCGGTCGAGCGACGAACAGCTCTCGCTCTCGAGCACGGACAGCGCCGCCATCGATGACCGCACCCGCTCGCAAAGCTCCGGTCGAAGCCGCCGCGCCTTGCGGTAGTAGGGCTTCAGCAGCAGCCGCAGTATCCGCGAGCCGAGTCCCTTCCAGAAGCCCTCATCGCGCACCGCGTCGTCCAGCTTCCAGTAGCCGAGGATGACCGTCAGGTCGGCGGCAAGCGACATTCCGTTCCCCGCGCAGAGCGTACACTTCCTGCGGAAGGGACTTGCGACGCACCGCCGATGCACCGCCTTAGCTCCGCCCTCCAGACCGTCGGCTGCCGCGGCGAAGAACGCGAGGTCGTAGTTCAGCAGAAACCTCGCGCAGAAGCCGTAGCGGTGCGCAAGCTCGTGGCACAGACCGCAGTATGCCGCCTGAAACCTGTCGAACTCACTGACCTTCAGCTCGCCTTTCAGCGGACGCACATAACCGAACATTCTGCCTCCAAAAACGGATTTTTCGTACGGCAAATAACGGGCAAAGACCCGTACATTATATTGTAACACAAAATAGCTCCTAAACGCAAGCGTTTGGGAGCTATTTATCGAAACTTTACGATTTGTTCATCTAATCGGCTCACACGGTCGGTCGGCTCGCTCACAGCTGGTCATAGCTTGTTATCACCCGCACCGCGCGCAGCATGTTCCGCGTCTTCCGTCTGCGGGACACTATCGCCGCGCCGCCGATGCCGAGTCCGAGACCCGCCGCAAGCCCCACGCCCGCGCCGACTTCGCCGAACGATGCGTAGCCGACGAGCATCAGCGCGATACCGAGCAGCGCGGGTATCAGATAGAGCACCGCCGCGCCGCCGAGCAGTTTTTTCGTGTCCCCCTCGACCTCCACGATCTCGCCGACCCGCGCGCCGGCGGCCGCCAGCTCCGCGAAGTGGTCGGCGATGGCCCGGGCCGAGGCGTCCAGGGTGACGGAGCCGGGCACCCCCGACCAGGGGCGCTGGGCCACCGCCACGGACACGCGGGGGCGCACGGCACGCCCTTCAGCCTCGAAGAGTGGGTCGGGCTTGGCGTTCACCGCGCCCTTCGCCTCAAGCCGCAGGAAATCGCCGCCGAAGACCTCATCGGCCGAGAAGATGCGCTCGACGAAGGCGAGGACGTCTCCGTGGCTGCGGAAATTCCAATCGAGGGACACAAGGCCGTCGGCGCCGGCGCGCGCTGCCAGATCGCGCCGGTACTCCGTGAAGACGTTCACGTCCGCGCCGCGGAAGCGGTAGATGCTCTGTTGGGCGTCCCCCACCGTGCACACGTTCGCGAACCCCGGCCGCGCGATGGCGCCGATGATGTCCACCTGCATGCGATCGGTGTCCTGGAACTCGTCCACCATGACGATCTTGAAGGTGTCGCGCAGGGCCTCGGCGATGGAGGGATGCTCGCGCAGGGCCCGGGCGCACAGCGACAGAAGATCGTTGTTGTCGAGACGCGCCGGTCCCTTTAGCTCGGAGAAGGCCGCATCCACCTTGCGGGCCAGGTCGATCACAGCCGCAAGCCACCGCGACGCCGCCCCGGCCCGCACCTCGCGCTCCAGCTCAACCATGGCCTGCTGCCACGCGTCGAAGTCGGGCTTGTCGGCGCCCGTGGCGGCCCCGGTGGTGAGGGGGAAGCCGTAGAACGCGCGGCAGAAGCCCGCAACATCGAAGGCCGCATCGGAGAACGAGCCCCCCTCTCCCGCCTCGAGCCACGCCA